>DAOTTP010000020.1:0-51379 GCA_034437835.1 Anaerolineae bacterium
TTTTAACGTTCGTCCTCACGCGGGATGCGAAAGCCGAGGCGTTGCATCAGGCGCGGGTCGCTACGCCAGTTCTTGAGGACGCTGACATGCAGTTCCAAGTAGACCGGCGCTTCCACCGACGCGCTGATTTCGCGGCGGGCTTCTGTGCCGATGCGCTTAATCATCGCGCCGTCTTTGCCGATCAGGATGCCGCGCTGATTGGGGCGCTCGACATAAATGGTCGCGTTGATGTAATGTACGCCGTCCTCGCGTTCCTTATACTCAACAATTTCCACCGCGCAAGCGTGCGGCACTTCTTCGTCGGTATTGTTGAGGATTTTCTCGCGGATGGTCTCGGCGGCGATGGCGCGCAAGTTGATTTCGCTGAGTTGGTCTTCCGGGAAGTAGCGCGGGCCGTCCGGCATCCGCTTAATCAACGCGGCGACCAATTCATCGACGCCTTTGTCTTGCTTGGCGCACACGTAATGGACTTCAACATGATTGACCAGCGCGAGGTGTGGGGCGAGGTTGGCATCCGGTTTGAGCAAATCGACCTTGTTCATCGCTAGAATCACCGGACGACCCATCTTCTTGAGCGTCTCGGCGATGGCTTCTTCGCCTTTGCCGGGGGCTTCGCTGGAATCCAGCACCCACAGCACGGCGTCAGCGTCGCGCAAGGCACGCTCGGCCACATCCACCATATACTCGCCCAGCTTGTGCTTGGGCAGGTGAATCCCCGGCGTATCGACGAACAACATCTGGACGAATTGCTCGGTATAAATGCCCAATTGTTGTTTGCGGGTGGTCTGCGGCTTAGATGAGACGGCGGCCACTTTTTGACCCAGAATCGCGTTAATCAGGGTCGATTTGCCCACGTTGGGGCGTCCGACCACGGCGATCACGCCTGATTTATGGCCTTCTGGGGTGTCTTGGAATACGGAATCGAAATCATCCATGTGGCTTAGTCCTCATACTCATCAGATGTGTCGCCCGATGAGAGTTTATCGGCTTGGGCGCGGGTCGCCAGTTCGTCAATGAACATATCAATGTCGCCGTCAATCACCGCCGAAAGGTTGTAGCTACTAAGGCCGATGCGGTGATCGGTCACGCGACTCTGCGGCCAGTTATAGGTGCGGATTTTCTCGCTGCGTTCGCCCGTCCCGACCTGACCGCGCCGTTCAGATTCACGCTCTAGCCGCTGCTTCTCAACTTCTAAGTCATATAGTCGGTTGAGCAGGATTTGCTTGGCGCGGATGCGATTCTGGAGTTGGCTGCGCTCATCTTGACACTCAACCACGAGGCCGCTGGGGATGTGCGTCATACGCACGGCGGAGTCGGTAGTGTTGACCGATTGACCGCCCGCGCCCTGACTGCGGAACACGTCCACGCGCACATCGTTCATGTTCAATTGTACGTCCACATCTTCCAATTCGGCCAAAACCGCGACGGTAGCGGCGCTGGTGTGGATACGCCCCTGTGATTCTGTGGACGGGACGCGCTGCACGCGATGAGTCCCCGATTCCCACTTCAGGCGGCTGAACGCGCCCTTGCCTTTGATGTCCATCGAGACGCTTTTATAGCCGCCGTTGCCGGTCTCGTTTTCGGTGCTAACGCTGACCTTCCATTTGCGGCCTTCGGCGTAGCGCGTATACATGCGGAATAGGTCGGCGGCGAATAGCGCGGCTTCTTCGCCGCCCGTCCCAGCGCGGATTTCCATGATGACGTTCTTATCATCACGCGGGTCTTTGGGCAGCAGCATATTTTTAAGCTGCTCTTCTAGCGCGGGGACGACCTTGCCCAGCGAGTCGATGTCCATTTTCGCCATCTCACGCAGTTCGGGATCGTTCTCGTCATACAACATTTGCGTGGCTTGTTCGAATTGGTCAAGCTGGACTTTATACTCGCGGTAGAGCGCCACCATGTCTGAGAGCGAGGCGTGTTCTTTGGAGTATTCGACCAGTTTATCGGTGTCAGAGGTGATGGACGGGTCGCCCATCATCCGTTCAAGTTCTTCGTAGCGGCGTTCGACTTCCGCCAATTTGTCGAGCATAGGGTGAGTACCTTGGGGGGTGTTTGTCTTTCTGATTACCTTCCATTATCGGAGATTCGCGCCCGGTTGTCATGGGCGGATAAAAACAACCCCACAGGTAAAGGACTGACTGATTGGGATTCAGCGTGTTTGATAAGTTTTAAGGATATAAACCTTGAGCAAAAAGTCGTGCGCGTTCTTCCAGCCGTTCCTCTTGATTCATGCGGAGTAATTTGGCCGTAACACGTCCTGCTGGTGTCGTACCAATAATGCGAGCCTCTTCCAAACGGAAATGCTCATCCCAATTTTGGCGGCGTGGATGAAACAGCGGCACAACCAACCCGCTTTCCGGGTCAACCGAAGCTACATCACTACCCTTAAATACATTGCAATCAGGACAGCTTAAACACAGGTTTTCAGGGGATGTTTCGCCATTGTGTTTTTCTGCGAAGATGTGATCTATTTCGAACCGTAGAAATATGAAGGCTTGTCCGATAAGGCAATATTCGCATTGATTGAATGCACGCTCAATTACAAAACGTCTAAGCTCACCAACGACTCGTGTCACGATCTTCCTAATTTCACGCGAGCGCGTAGTTTAATCCGATTGACAAAGTGATTAAGGCGCAGAATCTCCTCTAGTTCTTCGCGCTCTCCCTGTGAAATTACGCCGTTTCGATTCATCTCAGCCAATTCACTAAAACGTTCCTGAAGCGTGAGCGGAGGCTCATAGTCAATAATCGCTTCAACGGAAGGGGAACTCGCTAGAAAATCAAAAACCTCATCAAAGGTTGCTGCGGGAATGACAAAAGTCATCGTAAAACCCTCCATAATTTTTTCTAGTTTAACTGTTTTTTGGATTCGTGGTGAGAGGTGTAATTCCTGCCCCGCGCTATAATCAACATATTCCCTCACATCCAAAGGCTGTCCGATATGCTGCGCCGACTTTTGTTCGCCCTGATTCTCACTCTAACCACATTTACTGTCACCGCACAGTCGCCCGCGATTGGGACGCTCACCCCAACGGATTGCCCAGTTGACATCCCAGACGGCACGGAAGTCGATTGCGCGATGTTGACCGTGCCGGAATATCACGCGCAACCGGGCGGCAAAACTCTACAATTGGCCGTGGCGGTGCTACGCGCCGGAAATGGCAACCCCAAATCTGACCCCGTACTGTATCTGGAAGGTGGCCCCGGCGGGAGCGCCCTTACCGCTTTGGACGCATGGGTCGGTATCCCATTGACGGCTGACCGCGACCTGATTCTGTTTGACCAGCGCGGGACGGGCTATTCGCAGCCGGGGCTGTTTTGTGAGGCCTACGAGTATGATTTTGATGTCGATGAGGCCGAATCTGCCGACTATTACAAGGCGTGCGCCCGTTATTTAGAGGACGACGGAATCGACCTCAGCGCGTATAACAGCGCCGAATCCGCCGCCGATAGCGCTATGCTGGTCAAGGCGTTGGGGTATCAGCAAGTGAATCTGTACGGCATTTCGTATGGCACGCGGGTTGCGATGGATGTTATGCGCGACCATCCCGAAGTTGTGCGCGCTGTCGTGTTGGATTCACCCTATCCGCCGCAAGTTCAGGGATTCGAGCAGCAAGCGCCCAACGGCTGGTCGTCCATTCACGCGCTATTTGAAGCCTGCGCCGCTGACCGTGACTGTGACGACGCCATCCCCGATTTGGAGCGCCGTTTCGGTGATTTCGTGCAAATGACCGAGACTGACCCCATCACATACGATTTTGGCGACGGCGAATATGAGTATTACGGCACGGATTTCATCGACATCTTGTTCGAGATGATGTATGACACCACTGCG
The DNA here is from genome assembly GCA_034437835.1 of Anaerolineae bacterium. GTDB lineage: Bacteria > Chloroflexota > Anaerolineae > Aggregatilineales > Phototrophicaceae > Flexicrinis. The sequence goes on from DAOTTP010000020.1 coordinate 3,836, forward strand.
ATTCCGTATATCCCAGCCGCGCTGAATGACCTCATCAATGACGACCCCGAAGCCCTCGCTGACCTGTACTACGGCGATTATGAGGACGACGGCGAGGATTTGCCAGTTGATGAGGAAGATTTTAGCGTCGATGACAGCGATGCCGTGTTCAACAGCGTGCATTGCACCGAAGAAATCCCGTTCAATAGCCTAGATGTCGCTGAACGGGAGGCTGAACCTATCCCTGACGCCTACGAAGATGGGTTATTTGCGTCGGTGGAAGACCAGTTCCTCGTCTGCGCGGCGTGGGATGTCGAGCCATTGGGCGCGATTGAATCGCAGTCAGTGGTGAGCGATATACCGACTCTGGTTTTGGTCGGGCAATTTGACCCGATTACGCCGCCTGTGTGGGGTGAGGTGACGGTTAGCACGCTCAGTAACGGCACATTGGTCGTCATGCCGGGGGCGGGTCATAGCGTCATTGATTCCGGCGATTGCGGCGCAGAATTGGGAGTCGCGTTCTTGGACAACCCGACTGCGACGCTAGATACCTCATGCGTCCAAGATGTAGACGTCTGGTTTTCGCCGACCTATTGGGACGACTAAACCGGTCACACGGCAACCGTACCCCAGTCGTGTGGCGTGCGTTGTGCCTGTTTTACGGTTGGTGCTACAATGCGATGATAGGATGTGTCGATTCTTGCTCATGAGTCATCAGAGGAAAATTTTCGATAGTTAAGTCGAGGATTCCTTGTGATGATACATGCCCAAAACTCATCACTCACCACTAATGGAGGGATGAGTTAAAATCCAAACGATCTTTGATCGGGGTTTTAGCATGAAACACACCCAAAAATCGTTTGGATTTGTTTCGGTTTCCCCATAAGAACTCATCACTATCACTATGATGGAGATTTTCCGTATGCGCCTTTCCCGCCCTGCCGCGTTGCTGGCTGTCCTGATGCTGGTCGCCCTTGCGCTGACCGCATGTAACCTCACAGACCGTGAAGAGACTCTACCCACGGCCACCCCGACCATCGAGACGGCGGGTAAGCCCATCGTCACCATTATGTCCCCCGTCAATGGCAGTGAGGCGCGGGTCAATACACAGGTACTCATCACGGCCAATGTGCGCGATGATGTCGGCGTCACCCGCGTCCAGATGAGCGCCAACGGCGTCCCAGTCAAGACGTCCTCATCTTCTGAACCGAACGGCGACAAAGAGAAGAATTGGGTGTTGGACTTCACGCCGCTGGTGACGGGCGATGTTCAGGTTCAAATTATCGCTTACCGCAACGCGGTTGCCAGCGACCCCGCGACCCTGACGGTGAAAGTCGTCTCGGTGCAAGCCACCACGACCTCGTTGCCGAACCCCGGCGTGACGCAAGGCCCCATCATCAACCCCAACGACCCCACTTGTCGCGCCGTCCCGACCACTGGCTTGAACTTCCGCAGCGGGCCGGGGACGAATTACGGCGTGCTGACCCAATTGGGGACGAACAGCGTCTTACCCGTCGTCGGGCGGCTGGGCGACAATTCATGGTATCAATTGAACAATTTCGGATCTCTGGGCTGGGTTGCGGGTGGATTCGTCAACCTATATGGGTCGCAATGCGTTTCCGTCCCAGTGATACAAGCGCCTGCCACCGCGACTCAAGCGCCCAGCGCCACGTCCCAACCGACATCCACCAATGCACCGACCTTAATACCGTCATCAACCCCCGGCACACCTGACCTCGTGATTACGCTGTTTGAAGACCTTGATATGGAGAACGACGACATCATCTTGGTCATTCCGGCTGGGCAAACCGAAGTCGTCGGGGAATTTAGCGTCACGGTCTCGAATATCGGGTCGCGCCGCAGCGACCAATTTGTGCTGCGACTCAAGACCGGACGGGACACTGCGGAAGAAACCATCAACATCGGCAATGTGCCGCGTGATGGGGCGGCCTCTTTCCTGATGGAATACACGTTCATCGCGCCGGGTGATTACATCCTAGAGGCGTTCGTGGACTCGACCAATACTGTGAGCGAAATCAACGAAGCCAACAATAAGTCGCAAATCGTGGTCAAGGTCATTCAGGGAAGTTAGCCCGCCCGCGTATACCACGGCAAATACAGATATTTCATCCGTTCGCCTGTCAGCTCGGTGGTGAGGTCTGACAGGCGAACAGGGTTAGGGTGGGTATTGTCCGTCACCCAAACCGCGCCATCTTTCCCGACAGATTCAACCAACATGACGTGGCCGAATCGGTCACTGGCGAACGGGTGATCGGTCTCCATCACCAGAATTGAGCCGGGTAGGGGTTGATCTCCGACTCGGATTCCGAATCGGGTGAGTTCGGCGGCTTTTTCATCCCAAAGATGCGCGTTGGCCGCCAAATCGCCGGGGATGGCGACCCGACTGGCGATGTAATTTACGCAGTCGCGGGTATTCTCCAGCACATACGACTCCGACTTTGCGCCCTCTAGCGCCCGAATCACCGATGGGTCAGCGCTATCGGGCGGCGTTATCCTCAATAGGCGTTCGCGGGCATCGTCAACCCGCGCCTGTGCCGCCGTGATACGGGTCTGTGCCGCGCCTTCTTCTTTATCCAGATAATCCAATTGCCCTTGCAAGGCGCGTACCTGTGGTGTGCCAGCCGAAGCCGCGCCCGCCGTCGCCAGACGATTTTGCAGCGCCACGAGGTCGCCCTGTGTGCGGGCGCGTTCGGCCTGTAATTGCCCGATGAACGCTTCATCGCGGGTGATGACGGTTTGGTTATCCAACAGCGAATCGTACAGCGGGCGGTTATAGCGGCTGATATAGCTGCCCAGCGTATAAGCGGCTACGCCCACCTCTGGCACAACTGTCGGACGGATGACCGGGCGGCGGTCAAGCCGATTCCACAAAATCCCCAGCGGAATCATCAGCGGGCGGGTGGCGTCCTCGATGCTCTCCACGGCGCGATTGAGTTGGTCGTGCAGCGCGTCCAACCGGTCAGCGGTGGCATTGGGGGCGGCGGTCAATAACGCGGCGGCGGACGGCAACGGCGCGTAGGTCAAGGCGCTGAGTTGGGCGGCCTCGTTCTGGGCTGATTCGAGCGCGGTGCGGACACTGTGCGCCGATAAGCGCAATTGATCGGCGGCGGCGCGCAGTTCCGAAATGCGGATGACCAGTTCATCGCTCATGGGGCAATACTCCCTGCCAGATTAATTTCGACGGTGGACTCTGCACTGGTTGCCGGGTCGCGGGTGGTGATTCCCAGCGCGGCAGCGGGGCTAATCACCGGGATTTCAAAAATTACCCAGCCGCGTGTGATGCGTCCCAGCGCGATAGGCACGAGCGTATCTTGTCCAGACAGCGCGAGGTCGCGGCGCGGCTCAATCCGTGAGCCATCAGCCAAGCGTAACGACAATTCGCCTTGCGGCGGATTGTTGCAAATCGGAGAGCGACATTCAAACGCGACTTCTAGCGCGTAGAAGCGTGCGCCTTCCAGCGGAGTCATAAATTCCCCCGTGCCGATACGCACGACGCGGATGGAATTGTCCTCAACCCCGACGGCGGTCAGCAGCCCGTCCGTATAACGCACGGTGAATCCGTCCCCGGTCAGTGGGGTGCTACGGTCTGGCGGTGGGGTGAGGGTCGGGGCGAGCGCGGGCGTTTCGGTTGCAAGCGGGACGGTTGGCGTATTCGCGCCGCCACTGAGCAAGAAAGCCGCCGTAATCCCCAACAGTAACACACCTGTGATGATGGCCGCACGCGGCAGCCACGATTGTTTGACGACAGGCGGCTCGGCGGCGCGTTCGGCCTCTAGCGCGGCGCGGGCGAGGTCTGCATACGGGTCGGATGGGTCTAGTTGGGCGACCATCGCCCCCAGACGGCGCAGGCGTTCGGCGGGTTCGGGCTGAGTATGCGCGTCCAACCACAAAACTTGTGAGGCGTGTTCGGACGCGATGCCCTCGGTTTGATAATCGGCCAGCCAGCGCCGCACCTCGGCATATTCGCCGGTATACAGGGCGATATTGGCGCGGATGAGTTTGACGTTCCAACGGCTCATGACTCGCCCCCGCCCAATAGGTCATCCAACAGCCCTGCTGTGTCGATGTCCAACGGCGAGTCCACTGGCTTGACCGTGGATGGCGGGCGCGGCGCGGGGGCGTTATCTCGCAACGGCCAGTGCGTCCCGACCTGACCAGACCATTTTTGGCGAATCATCTCAGCGACGCGGGCGGGTTCGGGGATATAAGTGGTCTGCACGAGGCGCAAACCATCAAACCCGATGAAGTAGGCGCGTCCGGGCGGAAGCGGTTCTGCTGGGAGGTCGGCGGCGCGTTGATTGAGCGCCATCAGCGTATCGCGCCCGCCAAACGCGAATCCGGTGCGCTTCATCAATAGATGCCGGATGAGCGGGTCGTTCACGCGGTCAAGATAGCCCGCCACCCACAAGTAAAGGTGGGGACGTGTGCGGGCGAGGTCACGTAGGGCGCGTAATGCCCCGCTGCTTTCGGCGATGAGCGTCTCGCTGAACAGGTCGTAATCATCAATCAGGATAGCGACGCGGCGCGGGTCGGCGCTGAGGTGCGGCAGGGCGGCGGCGAGGTCTTCTGGGTCAGTGATATATGCCGCGACATGCGGCAAATCGCGCAGGGCGGACAATCTGCGCCCGGTGAAATCGACCAGCACCAGCGCGACGACATCCGGCGCGGTTTGTTCTGCGACGCCTAATCCAACGGCGCGTAATAGGTTGGTTTTGCCCGACCCCGGCGGCCCAGCAATCACGAAATGTGCGCCGTCGCGCTCCCAATCGACCAGAAAACGCGAGTCGTCGCGCACATCTTCTTGTGCGCCCAATTGGGTGATGAACTGCCCGTCTATCACGGCGGGCTGGCGGACGGCCTCGTAGAGCAGACGGGCGGGCAATGGGCGGATGGGCGGCGGCGCGTTGTGCCGAATGGTCTGGAAATGGTCTGAGGCACGCATTTCCCCGGCCAATTCGCGTAGCGATTCATCGCGGTCTTCGGACGGAAATTCCGTCGGGAGGCAAATTTGGCACAGGCGCGGCGGCGTATCAGGGATGAACCCGCGCCCCGGCGGCAAAATCCTACCCGACGACGCCGCCCGCAACCCGACGACGCCCACGGTTTGAGTCAAATCTGAGGGCGTGGTCGGTTGCAGGGCGATGCGTTGGGGAATCCAGCCGCGCACGCGCTCTGGCACGCTGGCGATGCTGGACGCGCTCAGGGCGACGAACACCCCGGCGGCACGCCCGTCGCTAATCAGCCGTTCGATGTCTCGATATAACCCATTTAGGGCGGGGTCGCGGAGCGCCTCGAATCCGTCGATGAATAGGACAATCGCTTGCGGCTGAGTTGTGGCTCTGGCGTCCAAGCGATTCAAGAGTCGGCGCATGAGCAACCGGACGCGCTCTGGTTCATTCAGCGTGACCAGCCCGCCAGTATGTGGTAGCGCCGCCAGTGAGTCGAGGCCGCCGCTGCCCAAACTCAGCGCGTACAGGTGCAGCACGTCTGGCGGATAGCGCATCGCCAGACTCAAGGCGAGGGTGAGTAGGGTGGTAGTCTTGCCGCTGTTGGGCGCTCCGGTGATGAGGACATGCCCCGCACGCGGATTCGCCCCCCGAAATGTCACGGTCAAAGCAGGTTGGGCGTGACCGGCCACCTCGTCAATCAGGCCGATGGGCGCGCTTAGGTCATTGGGAGTGTCCGGCCAATCGCTCCCCGTCCAGACATCCGCATCCGCCGCGCTGAAGGCCGAACGCAACGTGAGCGATTCGCCCAGCGGCGGGAGCAGTAGCGGCGGCATGAACGGCACGCCCCGCGCCTGTGCGACTTCGATAATCGCATCAACCACAGCGCGAGCCGTGGTATACGGTTCGGACGGGGCGCTCAGGTCGTCATCGCCGTAGCCTTGAGTCGGGAGCAACCCGCCGTCTAGTAAATTGACCGCCCCCCCGTCCTCGGTCAAGAGTTCTAGCACGTACTCATCTTCTGCGGCGGGCGCGAGGTCTACATCCCCGCCCGCGTAGGCGGTCTGGAACTGCGCGAACAAGCCACCCTCACCGACTTGGAGATACGCCCGCCCCGGCCAATCGGCGGGCAAATAAGCGGCATCGGGGCGGCGCAACACGGCGCGACTGGCCTCGATATTCTGGACGCGGAAGCACAGCCGGAATTGCAGATTGGCGCTCATCTCATCGGTGACGACTTCCGTCGGGCTTTGCGTGCCGAGGATGAGGTGGACGCCGAGGCTACGCCCGACCTGTGCCACGCGCACCAGTTCATGCAAAAATTCCGGCATTTCCCGCGCCAACTGCGCGAATTCGTCCACGATAATCAGCAGATGCGGCAGGGGATAATACCCGGCCTCGTTCATCTGGGCGGGGGTTGACGTATACAAGCGGTGATATTGGGCGATGTCGCGTAGGCTGCGCTGTTTGAGCATGGTCTGACGGGCGGTGATTTCTGAGCGTAGCGCTTCTAAGGCGCGTTCGACCAATAGGCCGTCGAGGTTGGTCAATACCCCGACGGTGTGCGGTAGCCGCGCAAATCCGTTGAGCGTGCTGCCGCCTTTGAAGTCCAACAGCAAAAAGTTTAACAGGCGCGGGTCGTGCTCCATCGCTAGGGCGCAAATCAGTGTCTGCAAAAATTCTGACTTGCCCGCGCCCGTCGTCCCAGCCAACATGCCGTGCGGCCCGTGATGCCCTTCCGCCAACGCCAATTCCGCCAACGAGTCGTTGTCTACCTTGCCGATGGGGACGGGGCGGGGCAGAGAATCGCGCCCGACGCTCTGCCGCCACTTGAGGGCGATGGTATCGGTCAGCGCGGGCTGATTGACCACATCATACAACTCCAGAAAATCGACCCGGCGCGGAAGCTGACCGCCGCCGCCCTCGCGTTGCGCCATGCCCGCCAATGCGCGGGCGATGCCTTCGGCGTCTGCGGCGGCCAGCGAGTCGGCCTGTCCGCTGATTTCACCGGACGCGGTAGACACCCAGAACGTGCGATTCTGGGCGATGGTCAGCACGGCGCGGCAATCCGGCGGGGCGAGTTCTGGTGAGGGGGTCAAAATAATCAATGAGGCGTTGAGCGACTCCGAATCGCGCAGTAAGGCGGTCAGGGCGGGGCTGCCTTCGCGGACGATATCGAGGTCGGCCACGACCAATAAATGTTGGGCGCGGGCGCTGGGTGCGGCGGCGCGGCGTTCATTTAGGGCTTCGGCCAATGTATCCAATAACGGGCGCGCCGATTCTGGCGACAACGCGACCAAATCCGCCGCGCCTGCCCGCCCTGATGGGCTGGCGTGCGGCAGCCATTCTAGCCAGCGCCAATCTTCTGGGCGGGCGTTGGGCGCAATAACGTGCAATTTGAGGTCACGCGGGCTGTGGCTGAGGGCGAGGCTGCATAATAGCGCCCGCAATACGCCTGAGACGCTCGTCCACGCCCCGCACAGTGCAACCGTCGGGGTGGCGCTCAGATGTAGCGCGGCTGGGACATCGCGCAGGGTGCGGTACTGCTCGGCTAAGGCCAGGGCGTGCGGCATCAGCGGGTGGGCGCGGTCTGGGTCTGGCGTGATGATTCGCACGGGCGCGGCCACATCCCCGACGCCCAGCCGTACCGAGGCGAATCCGGCTTCACCGGGGCGGCGCGACCATACATTGGCAGACCGACCCAGCGCCCGCTGCACGCCATCCGCTGGGGACGGGTAAGCCGTCTCAAGAATCCCGCGTTGGGCGTCATGGGCGGCTTGTAGGCGGGCGCGTTTATACATCAGTGTGCGGAGGTATGACCCTCGCGCTTGCTCTCTGCGGCGGGCGCGGTCACGTCTGCGCCAACGGGCGGTGAATATCGCGCTGACCACGCTCAAGCCCGCCAAGACCATCAGCGGCAAGGCTGAAAATATGCTCCCGCCGGAATCCGACGCCCGTACCAGATAAAACACCGCAATCACGCCCAAGCCGAGCATGGGCAGCAGGCTCAACCAAATGCCGCCATCGGAGGGGTCTTGTTCCGGCGGCGGGGATGGGATTTCGATGCTCAGGTCGGGCAGTACAGGGTTCATAGCAGTAAATCTTAGTGATGAGTGATGAGTGATGAGTGATGAGTAGGCATTTGAGGGTTTCCGTCTGTGGTAATGATTTGAAATGAGACGCCTAATGTAAAATGAAAGCGCCCTTATAAATAATGTCCAGCCTCATCCGCCGCCCAGCACTAAAGTGCCGGGCTGAGGGAAAGCAAAGTCCACTAAACAATACCTTCGCCAAAATTCGATTGATACCATCCATCATCAGCGGACGCGGCAGGCCGTGTCCCTACAATAAAAACCCGTCACGGGAGGATTCGTAGGGACAACGCCCGCGTTGTCCGTGATAATCAAAATTGGCGAAGGTATTGACTAAAGGGACTCTTTTTCCCGACTCTTGAACCAAGCAACCCACTTTAGTGGGTTTTGCAGTGCATTAGACGGGGGTTTTAACCCTCGGCGGCAGATTCACGATATATCCAATTATTTCACATTAGCCGTATGAGGTTAGATCATCAGACCTGCCTGTTTTTGCACGATGTTTGAGGTCAGGCGTATATTTCACTGTCCCTACTCATCACGCATCACTCAAGACTCATCACTAGGCTCCTAAAACGCTTCATCAGCGATTTGCATCCGGCGGGCTTGGTCTTCTAGTTCCGAGGCGAAACTTTCCAAGACCGCCGCCCATTGCTCCATCTCTGGGACGGTCTCGTTCCAGAGCGTGAAAAAGCGCTCGGCACGCCGACCCATCCAACTCAGGCCGTCGAGGGTTGAGCGGAGGGTCTGGACTTCGCGGCGGATGGTCTCGGCCTCTTGTCGGATGCGGGCTGACCGTTGGATCAGTTCGGTATACGGGACGCGGATTAAATCACTCATCAGGCGTGACCTCCCATCTGGCCGATTTGCCCAGCGCGGGCGGCGATTTCGATGTCATCTGCCGAGGCGTGTAGCTTGTCACGGAAGGCGGCCAATTGCTCGAACGTCTCACGCAGGTGCGGAGTCAAGCGGTTGTATTCGGCGCGGAAACCCTCTGCCGCGAGGCTCATGAATCGCTCTGGTCCTAAGGCTCGGATTTCGGCGTCTACCGCGTCAATGCTGGTGGTGACTTGTGACGCGCTACGCCCCAGCGCATCGGCGGCCTCGCGCATTTGCTGTAGGCGGGCGCTCAGTTCTCCGGTGTTCATCTGACCCCCTTGTGCGTAGAACCTCATCCCGAAAGGCCGTCTCCATTTCAGAGCGCGAGGGGAGACAGTGTGAGGTTTATCCTATTTGAATAGTGTAACACTTTTCAGACGTTGAATAACCTTCGCCCACCACCCGACTTGAGAGGGTGGTTTGGTTTCATCAAAACCGGCGGCCTGTTGCTCGGTGAAATCGGGCAAGGCGGGCGGCGGCATGAACGGGATTTCATCAGCGGAGGGCGATATTGAGGAGGCGGACGCCATTTTTGGCGTCCCTACAGGTGGATTTTCCCCGATCAAATCTCCTTCCGTAGCCACGATTCCTTCCTGTACGGACGCCCCATGGGGCGTCCGAGTCCGAGTATTTCCCGCTACCCCGCAACAAACCCGAATCTCACCCACCCACGCGGCCAGATGAATCGGGCGGGCGGTCACATCCGCCGAAAATGCTGGGATGAACAGCGCCTCAAGCCCAGCCAAATCTGCGCCGCGCAAGTCGCCGGGGATGGACGACGGCGGCAGAGTCGTCGGGCGACGCCACTCCCCAGACGCGAAACTGTCTGCATCGGCCTGTCGGTCTTGCGAGGTCTGATACGACTTGCGGTGATGGTCGCGGCTGGGGTGTGCGCCGAATAGCAAATGATAGGTGCTGATGGCAAAAGCGTAGCGGTCTGCGGCTGGGCTGGGCGATTCCCCCGGCGGCGGCATATACGCATACGTGCCTGCGTCTGGGTCGTCGAATTGCCCCACCGCGCAGGCTAAGCCAAAATCTAAGAGTAATGGATGGGTCAGGCCGCGCATATTCGACGGCTTGATGTCGCGGTGAATCAACCCCCGCCCGTGCAGATAATCCACCGCCTCGGCCAGTGATTCTAGGGCGCTCAAGCGGGCGCTCAAAGGATGCCCCCATAACGCGCCGCTGGCGATGAGGACGTTGAGCGCCTCGCCCTCGGCTAAGGTCATGACCAAATACGGGCGCTCGGCCTCGAGGTCGGCGTCTAACAGGGCGGGGATGTGCGGGTGAGATAACCCGGCTAGGATGGCCGCCTCAACCTTTAGGCTACGACGTTGATTCTCCGCGCCGGAATCGGCGGCCTGTTTGAGCGCGGCAAGTTGACCGCTAGGGGCTTGGGCGCGCCAGACCTCGCCGGTAGACCCGCTGCCAATACGTTCAAGCAGAGTCCATCGCATCATCACCGATCACGGGCGGGGATGTTGTAGTAATTGCTGGTCGCTTGGGTAGCGACAGCCTCGAACGGGCGCGGCTCACCCGGCAGGGCGAACTTAATCACCACGGTTTGGCCGAATTGCACGATGTCCTCGTTATAAATCCGCATCCGCGTGCCGGGGGTGAGGGGCAATAATCCGGCATTGCCGGGGCGCTGTAAAGCCGTGCCATACGAACTCTGCATATCGGTCAAGTAAAACTCGCGGCGTTCGGGATCACCAACAAACTGGACGTGTCTGCGCGAGATGCTGCGCTCGTCTAGCGCGACCAGAATCGTGCTTTCTGGGTGATAGTAGCGCCCGATGATGAACTTATCGGATGGCATAGGGATTTCGCCGCCGCCGGGGATACCCGCCATGACGAGCATCCGCGCTCCGGTAGGCGCGATGGCGGCTTTGGTCTGGTTGACATTGGGCTTGGTCGGCATGATAGGTTCTTTGGGTTGCTTCTCGCGCCGTTCGCCCGTCGGCAATAAAGTTAGCAACGCGATATAGCCCAGTTGGACTATCGCAAGCACGGCGAAAAACAGCGCTAGAATCCAGCCCACACGGGCGAACATTGGGTCAGTGGTGGTGAAAAAAAACATGAGTGTCCCCTCCAAACCCCGATTTTAGCGCTCATGTTGCAATCAAACAAACCCAATTGTGCCAAAAACGCATCCGACACGTTATAGTTGAGACACCCTTTGGGAAATCAACTTCTGGAATAACGCCGCTATGTCATTTTTCTATGGCCTTACATCCTTGATGGGGTCGGCTCTTCGCCTCATTAGCTACCCGTTCTTAGCGATGGGACAGGCGATGGGGCAGGTTCGTATGCTGAACCCCGGCCCAATCCTCAGCGGCATGTTTCGGACGATGACGTCTTCGCTGACGGCTCCGTTACGGATGCTGGGTATCGGTGGTAAGTTTGGCAAGTTCGGCAAACTCGACTTCGCAGGCTGGCGAGAAAACCTGTTTGCTCGAGACCCCGAAAAACGCCGTCAGCGTCGCGTCGGGCAGACCGCGCAATTTTCCCAAATCCACTTGATTGGACGTTCCGGCACGCGCTATGTCTTGCACATCGGCACAGGAATCGGGCGCAGTACCGCCGACATTGCGCTACGCGAGGGCGGGCAATCCTCCGTCTTGCGCTTTGACCGGGGCGATTTGCCGCTGGGAATCGAGGCGGTACACGTCAAATCGGTGACGCAACAGGCCATCCAGCACAACGGCGCGGCGCTCAAGCCCGATGCGATGGTCAAACCCGGCGATACCCTGAGCGTGAATGGGCAAGACTTCGCCTTTGAAATGTACGCATGGGATCGCGTGCCGCTAATAACGCGAGTCAACGCCTCGTATGCCACGCATACTGGGCCGAATCGTCAGAGCAACGAGGACGCCATCGGGATTTATCAACATGCCAAGTCCTACCTATTCGCGTTGGCCGACGGGGTGGGCGGCGGTGAAGAAGGCGACCAAGCCAGCGCCTACGCGGTTCAATATCTGCTGTCTGCATTCCATAAGAATGCCCGCTATACCCTGCCGTGGCTGGATGTGTTAGGCAAAGCCTTCACCCATATCAACGCCGAGGTACGCACGTTCTCAAGTCGGACGGTGATGCCGGTGGGGTCAACCCTGACGGCGGTGGCGATTAAGGATTTTCAAGCGTATATCGCGCATGTTGGAGACTCGCGGTTGCTGTTGTGGCGTGACGGCGCACTACGCCAACTCACGACGGATCATGTGCAGCGCTTACCCGTCGAATTGCCGACCCGCGTGGCCTTTGAGCTACAAGAACCCCACCCGCTGCGTGACGTATTGACCCGCGCCATCGGCAAAAGTGACACGATGGAGACCGAATTTCATAGTTTGGCGCTCCGCCCGAACGATATACTGGTGATGATGAGCGATGGGGTTTATGATGCACTGCCGCCCAACGAGATCGTCCGCGTGATGCGTGAGTTCAGCGTGACGCACATCGCTGATGCGCTCATCAATCGCTCGATTACGGCGGGCGCGAAAGATAATATTAGCGCCATCGCCTTTGAGGTGATGCAAGACCCATTTGTTGAAGATACATGGACAGCCGAGACGAGTCAGCGGGTGTATGCCGGGTGGCGGCGCGGCTGGCCGACTAAGTTGCGCCGCCGGACTGACCCCGTGACCGCTTACCCGGTCAACGGCGGGGTGACGGTGTTGTGGTTGATTGCTACGGCTGGATTAATCTGGTTGGCGATGCGGATTTTTGGAGGGGCGGCGTGACTCGGTTCAAACAAGGGTTTGGCATGATACGGGCGGGTTTATTGCTGCTGCTCATGGGGGTATTAACGGGGACAGTGGGCGCACAGGCCGGTCAAATCCCACAGTCGCCCGCGCTGTTGGCATATACCTGTAGCTTTGACCGGGGGGCGAATCGCCTGCACGTCCAAGCGGTCATGCAGAGCGAAGTCCCCGGCCCAGTATTGGGCGATTACACCATCACCATCACACAACCGGGGAGTGACACCCCACTGGATGAGCGTGCGGTCACGACGGTGCGCGTCAGTCCGCGCCCGCCGCTTCAAATGATTGTGCTGTTCGACATCACCGATACCGTGCCGGTCACGGAATCAGCACAGGCGGTGATTGACGGCCTGTTGCCGGGGTTGCAGCCCAGCGACCAAGTGGCGCTCATCACATTTGATGAAAATGTCTCGCTGCCGACGCCGTTCTTCACCGATAAGGCGGCGCTGGCCGACCAATTCATTCGCGGCCTGACCATTGGGCGTGGCGACAACCGCGTGTATAACGCATTACTCGCAGCGGCCAACGCCTTCCCGTTCTCGACCCAGACGCGCCGCGTCGTGGTTTTGGTCGGCGATTCTGGGCGGCGTGATGACCCGCAAGCCCCAGAGAGCGAAGTCGCCGCTATCGCCCAACGACTCAAGGTGCAGATTTACCCCGTGGCGTTCACCTTGCGCGACAACCCAGATGTCGAGGCGCTGCTCGATATTTCATCGTTCAGCAGGGGATTCACGTTTTTATATCGTGAACGCAACACCACCCGCCAAGCCCTCCAGACCACCATCACGACCTATCTACAGCAATTGGTGCGCGGATTGGACAGCGAAATCGAGTTGGCGATTGACCCTACCGGCCTCGTCCCCAACGCTGATAATCAGATTAACCTGACGCTGACGGCGCAAGGCGACGCGCTCGGCTCGTATATCCTGACTGACCAGATTGTTTGCCCGTATCAGCAGCCAGTGTCGGATATTCGATTCGTCACGCCGTTGGGCGACACCCCGATTACCGGTCAAATTGACATCGGCGTGGTGGTCGATACCGACCTTGACCGCGAGGCCACCCGCGTCGTGTTCCGCGTCAACGATGAGGTCGTCCAGACCTCGGAAAACCTCGTGTATACCTTCGATGCGTCCGCCGTGCCGCCGGGGGCGTATCTCATCCGCGCCGAGTTGTGGGATTTGCAGAACAACACCATCGCCGCGACGCCGACCACCCAACGCGTCGTCGCGCAGCAGCGCATCACGCTCGGATTGACGGCGGGGCGTGACCCGAACGGGTTACAGGGCGCGGTGGAATTTATCGCCGGGACGCGCTCTGAATTTCCATTGACTCAGGCCAGCTTTAATATCGCCCCGGCCTCTGACCCGCAAGCGGTGCAGCCGTTCGGTCAGGTAGCTTTCCGGGCAGACGGCACGGCGGTTTTGTCCATACAGGACATCCGCGCCGCCGTCCAGCGCGTGCTGCCCAATACCGACCCCGGCGATGTCGTGATTTTAGGCGCAAGCGTCCCCGGAATCGCTACAGGGGACGCACCGTTGGCGGTGGCGGAATTGCCGTTGCGATTCGCTTATACCGTCCCCGCCGTGTTGCTCGCCCCGCCGCGCCCGTTGACCCAATATGAGACGTTTATCGCGTTTGAGAATCGCACCTCGCCATATTGGTTTGCAGCGGCGCTTGTGATTGCTAACCTCGTGCTGGTGATGATGACTCGGCGCAGCAAAATCCGCCGGATGATCCTCACGCCCGATAAAATCGACCTCAGCCCGCAACTGATGAATATCACCGTGCTGCATAACGGGGTACGCCACTCGCATACCCTGACCAAAAAGACCGTGATGTTGGGGCGTGGCGCGTCCAACGACATTAATCTTGGCGACAGCCAGAGCGTATCGCGTCAGCACGCCGTCGTGATGTGGCGTAAGGGCGATTGGTGGTATACCAACCGCCGCCACAGCATCGTCACAAACATTGAAGGGCGCAAGCGGCGCGGCCTATACCTGTGTCTGTTGGAACCCGTCACCGAACTGCGGATGGGTGAGGATGTAGTCGTATTGTTCCACTCCAACGCACAGCAAGACTTGTCGGAATTCATCAAGACAGACCTCTAGGCCGTGGCACAAGTTATCCGATTTACGGCGGCGATGGCGCGACTCAGAGGGCAGTGGGGCGCACAAGTCAGCCCGATGACCACCATCGGACAGGTGGTCGCCGCCATTGCAGAGGCCGCCCGCTATGCCCAGCCGCCGACCTTTGAGGTCGGACACCCGATGCACCTTGAATCGCGCCTCGATATGTTGGGCGTTCGTCCGGGGGATAGAGTGTTGCTGGTAGACGGGACGACGCTGCGCTCATCCATCACCGACCTCGGCGGGGTGCGCGCTTTAACCGCGCAATGGGATGGCGGGGAGGTGCGCTCTGAGGGGCGGGCGCGTCTGGTGATTGGCGCAAGCCACCCACAAGCGCCCGATACGCCGGACATTGATTTGCGCTCGGTTGCGCCTCATGTTGGTCTGCCGCGCCGCTGTGCGATTTTACGCTTCGATGCGCTGACCGAGACATGGGGGCTGGCGCGAGTCGGGGATGCGCGGCTGGTGATGGACGACCTCGATTTGCCGCCCGATACGCCCGTCACGCTCAACACGGAGACGACTCTGAAAATCATCCCATCTGGCGCGTCAGATGGACCTGTTTTGCGTATCCGTTTGGGTGAGGCATTGGGGACGGACAAGCGCCTGCCATTGGGGACATTTGCGCTATCGGCGTGGCGTGGTGATGAGACACGCTCCCTGACCTTACGCGCATCGCTGAATTTGCCGGTATCGCGCTTGGTCGGCGGACTCGCCAGCCAGATGACCTACCCCTCTGGCGGACAGGTCTATCCCTATCTGTTGCAACTTGCCGCGCCGCAAACCCGTCTGATAGACCTCGGCGAGGGGGCGGTTGTGTATCTGCGGTGAATTTAGCCGCCAATCATGACATTCCCTGCCGCGATGATGGTTGCGGGCGGGACGGGTATATCGCTACAGGTTTGGACGAAATCGCCCATGCGTGCCGCCGCCTTACCGTTTATCTTGACCGTGGCGCTGCCTTTGATGACTTTACCCTCGTTATTGGGCGGCTTTTGAAAAGGGCCACCTTGCGGGATGTGGGGCGGGATATTTTTGGCGACGCTATCGACGGTTGCAGCAGCCGCGCCGCCAATTTTGACGTCTGTGCTGCATCCCGACGTAATCGTCCCGTTGAATGGGTGAGGTAGTGGTGTGGGGATGGGAGGCGCTGGCGGCGCGGGAATCATGATGATGTGGATATCCACACCAACGACCTTATCACCCATCTTTGCGGCGGGTTGTCCCATGTTACATTCCTCCAAACCGAACTTGTTGCAAGGTCTAGAACTTTAGTATAACCTTAATATGATCCATGAGTAGCATTGAGGCAAAAACCATGTTATAGTTTTCTTTAGAAACAGACTAAAATATATTTGTGAATTGTTAAAACACCCTCCGTGTTGTGGGAATAGCGAAAGATACTCATGAGCGACGTGCAGAAACACGGCATGTATGGCGCATACGCTTGTTTGGAACATCTTTTACAAGGTGCTTTTGAGCGTGCAGAAGCCGCTGAACATGACCCGACGGATGCCCTGCGCGGATTGGTGATTTCGCCAGAGGAATTTGAGCGTCACCTCGCCAACGGTGCGATGTCTGGGTTGTGGTCGGGGTCTGAGGCACATTTTGAACACCTCGCACCGTTGCTATCAACATTGGAAGGCCAGCCGTTGGCTTCGGTCTTTCATGCGTTTGGTTTATCTCTGATTGAACAATATATCTTCTTACTCGCGCTCGCCCCAGACCTTGACCGGCGCTATGAGCGCATGTTTGGCTATCTGCAAGATGATGTCAGCCAGCGCTACCCCACTGTGAATCTCGCCATGAATTTATTGTCGGCGGATTTGGCCGGGCGCTTCGCCGTATGGGAACGGTTGACGCCGGAAGCCCCATTGATCAAACACCATCTGTTAGAACTGTTGGTTGACCCCAGTCGCTCCAATGCCACCCATATCTCGCGCATCATGCGGATTGACCGTCGCGTGCTGGGATTTGTCTTGGGGACGAATGTCGTTGATGAGCGCATCAGCCGTGCGGTGAAGCCTGTAACCGATACCTTGACCCCGCCCAATATCAACCTTGACGGGGTGCGAGCCGTATTCACCCAATCGCCCATCGTCTATTTGCGCGGGGACGGTGAGTGGGGGCAGATTGATACCGCCGCCGCCCTATGCGCCGAGCATCATCTGGCGTTGTTGCGCGTCACGCTGGAAGATTTTGTTGCGCTGTCGTTGCCGACCACTCAAGCGGTGCGCCTGTTGGTGCGCGAAGGCTTACTCAGTGGGGCGGCGCTGTTCCTAGAGCCGTGGGACGCGCTATTAAATGCCGAGCATATGCCATTGCTGACCGTGCTGTGGGAAGCGCTACTGGCGTATCCGTTGCCGGTGTTTTTGTCCGGCACAGAGGACTGGGAGCCGTCTGACCTCTACCGCAATCGCCCGATGTTGCGCGTGTCGTTCAGTTTGCCAGCCTATGACGCCCGCCGTGTCGCATGGGAGCGCTACAGCCGAGAAGCGGGCGGGACGCTCACTGAGGCTGAACTGGACGAATTGGCGTCTAAATTCCGCTTCACACAATCCCAGACTCTACGCGCCGTACAATCCGCCGCTGACCGCGCCATGTCACGCGGCGAGTCGCTAACCCGCGCCGACTTGTTCGCTGGGGCGCAGGCGCACGCCGCGCTCAAGCTAGGGCCGTTAGCGCAACACATCGTCCCGAAATCGGATTGGAGCGTGCTGATCTTGCCGCCCGACCCCGTATCCCAACTTAAAGAACTGGTAGACCGGATGCGCTTCCGCCATTTGGTCGATGATGTCTGGGGATTCGGTGGGCGCGGCTCTCGCGGGGTCAGTGTATTATTTGCGGGGGAGAGTGGCACGGGCAAAACCCTAGCGGCGGAGGTGGTTGGCCGCGAGTTGGGGCTGACGCTGTATAAAATTGAATTATCTGCGGTGGTCAGTAAATATATTGGCGAAACTGAAAAGAATTTGAACACTATTTTTAATGAGGCGCAGTCTGGGAATGCGATATTATTCTTTGATGAAGCGGACGCGCTGTTCGGCAAACGGTCAGAGGTGAAAGACGCCCGTGACCGCTACGCCAACATCGAGGTGGCCTATCTGCTGCAACGGGTGGAGAATTATGACGGCGTGGTGATTTTGGCGACCAACTTCCGCCAGAATATCGACGACGCTTTCACTCGACGCCTCGACTTTCTGATAGATTTTCCCTTTCCCACGCCCGACTATCGTAGGCGGATTTGGGAAGTTCACTTCCCGGCCAAAGCGCCGGTTGCCCCAGATGTCAACTTGGGCGAAATCGCGGAAGAATTCCGGCTGGCTGGTGGCAATATCCGCAATGCGTCCATCGCGGCAGCGTATTTGGCAGCTGCCGATGGCAAGGTGATTACTACCGCGCATATCCGGGGCGCTATCCGCCGCGAAAACCAGAAGATGGGTCGTCTGTTAGACGGCTAATCGGTCAAAATTAGGGGGACTGATGTTAGAAGATTTAGATAAGACGTTTGAAAAGCTGATTAAAGAGGGGGGCAACCTCGGCGGGGATATTGATATCTCGTTCGAGATGCCCAACCGTGAGTGGTCAGCCCGTCTCAGCCGCCCGACGTTGAATTGCTTCTGCTTTGACCTGCGCGAGAACCCCCGCCTTCGCCATGTTGACCGCGAAGTCACACGCAACGGCACAAATGGCCGCATCACCCTCCCGCCCCGCCGCATTGACCTCACGTACTTGGTCACGGCTTGGGCGCGCAAGATTGAGGACGAACATCGCTTGCTCTGGCGGGCGTTTGGCGTCTTTAAGCGTACCCCGATGCTGGCACGTAGCCGCACCGAGGGCGCCTTGCGCTATTCCTCTGTTGATATCCCGCTGGTCACGGCGGATTTTAGCCCTCCCAACGAACGCCATAATTTGATCGAACTGTGGAGCGTGCTGGATAACCAAATGCGTTTGGGGTTTCTGGTCACGGCCACGGTAGAATTTGATACGGCGCGGCTTGAGGACGTACCATTGGTGCTGGAGGCAAGTTTCAACGTCGGTCAGTCAGAAAGGCCGGTTGAAGGCGAACTCAACGTGATGAGCGGTGAAATCAAGCACAAAGCTAAAAGTCGGGGTGGTAAAATTGAACCGCCCAAGGAGGACGACTCCAAGAAAAAGTGATAGGCGTTTTGAATCCCTTTTATCCGTGTTTTGGGGCATCGAGGAGGCCAACATATGCCCAACTATCTCTCTCCCGGCGTATATATGGAAGAGGTCGATCGTGGTACTAAGCCGATTGAATCGGTAGGTACTGCCGTCGCGGCCTTTATCGGTTATACCGAAAAGGCTGAAGACATCCGTAATGGTCAGAAGGTTGGGGTTGTCGGGAAGCCGACCCTCGTCACCAACTGGTCGCAATATGTTCAGAAGTTTGGCGGTTTCGTGAAGGGCGCGTACACGCCTGACTCGGTTTATGGTTATTTCGCCAATGGCGGCTCAATCTGCTACATCATCAGCATCAAGACGCTGGGCGCAGCCGATCCCGAGTCCTCGACTGCCGCTAAGGTGACGGTCAACGCTGACGGGGATGCTAAGGCTGGGAAGTTGTTGGAATTGGTCGCCAAGAATTATGGCACATCCGGCAACAACCTTGAGGTCGAAATCAAGGCTCCGAAGGCCGAAGGCGAAGCCGATGCCAAGAAGCCTGCTCTGACTACCTTTAGCTTGCTGGTGAAAATCGGCGGCGCGGTGAAGGAACAATTCAACGACCTGACCACGGGCAAGGGCGATAACAACGTCCAGACCGTGCTGCAAACCAAGTCCGAACTCCTGACGGCTACTGTGGTTGGCAAAGCCGACCTCGTGCCAGCAGGCGGCTCGTATACCCTCGCAGGCGGCTCGGTTAAGGAAAAGTCCATCAGCCTCGTCGATTACCGTGGTGATACCATTCAGCGCACCGGCCTCGGCGGTTTGGAAGCGTTGGACGATGTGACCATGTTGCTCGCCCCTGACCTGATGACTGCCCTTGAAGCGGGCGACATCGACATGAAGGGCGTGCAAGCCGTTCAGCAGGCCATGATTGACTACTGCGAACTGGTACGCTACTGCTTCGCCATCCTCGACGCGCCGCCCAACTTGATGCCGCAAGAAATCAAGGAATGGCGTATGCAGGTCAATTATGACTCGACCCGCGCCGCGCTGTATTACCCGTGGATCGAAATCGCCGACATGAACAGCAACGGGCGCACCAAGTTGGTTCCCCCCGGCGGTCACATGGCTGGCGTATATGCCCGCGTTGATAACACCCGTGGCGTCCACAAGGCTCCCGGCAACGAAATCGTCCGCACGGCGTTGGGCTTGCAGGTTCAGGTCACGAAGGGCGAGCAAGACTTGCTCAACCCGATTGGCGTGAACTGCATCCGCTCGTTCCCGGGTCGTGGTATCCGCATCTGGGGCGCACGTACCCTCAGCAGCGATGCGTCGTGGCGTTACATCAACGTCCGCCGCTTGTTCAGCATGTTGGAAGAGTCGATTGAGCGCGCAACCCAATGGGTCGTGTTCGAGCCGAACGATCCCGCACTGTGGGGTCGTATCCGCCGCGACATCAGCGCTTATCTGACCATGATTTGGCGCACGGGCGCGTTGTTCGGCAACAATCCTGCCGACGCCTTCTACGTCAAGTGCGATGAAGAAACCAACCCGATTGAGCAGCGTGACCTCGGCATGTTGGTGACTGAAATCGGTCTTTGCCCGGTCAAACCGGCAGAGTTCGTCATCTTCCGCGTCAGCCAATGGGCTGGCCCTAGCGCGTAAGCGTTGAAATCGTTCGTTAAGACCAGTTAGGGAGAGAATGAGCAATGGCTACAACCAACGATGCTCTCACAGGCGATCCTCTTGTAAGTTTTAATTTTGAAGTCAAGATCGAAGGCAAGCTGAGCGGTTACTTCACCGAATGCAGCGGACTTGGGTCTGAGTCCGAAGTCACCGAACACAAAATCGTCGGTCAAGGTGACCGCGAAGCCGTCCGTAAGATTCCGGGTCGTCTGAAGTGGGGTGACATCACGCTCAAGCGTGGAATCACCGCCAATATGGACGTCTGGAATTGGCGTCAAATGGTTGTTGATGGTAAGGTCGGCACGGCACGCGCCAACGGCTCTATCATCATGTATGACCAAGCCGGGACAGCGGTAGCGCAGTGGGACTTCTCAGCCGGTTGGCCGTCGAAGGTCACTGGCCCCAGCGTACAGGCTGACTCCAGCGCCGTCGGCGTTGAAGAAATGGTCATCGTACATGAAGGCATCAAGCGCCTGACGTAAAGGCGTGGTTGATTTCTGTCGTTAGAGAGGACGTGTGGGGATGGTCGCAACGGAGTATACGTTCGTCTTGCCGCGAGGCTACGTTGACGAGCAGGGTAACGTCCACCGTGAGGGGACGATGCGCTTGGCAACGGTCATAGACGAAATTACACCGCTGCGCGATTCCCGCGTCCGCAATAACGAAGCCTACCTCGTGGTGATTCTGCTCGCGCAGGTCATCACGGGGTTGGGCAGCGTGCCAACCCCGATTACCCCGGCGGTAGTTGAGCGATTATTCGCTATCGACTTGACCTACTTAATGGATTTTTACCGCCAAATCAACCAAATCGACATCCGTTTATTTTCCGTGGTCTGTCCACACTGTCAGCAGCCGTTCGAGGTTGAACTGCCGGGTGGCGAATGAGGTAAGGCTGTATGAGCGATAACCCGACGCCCCCCCAATCTTCTAAACTCCCGCCCCAACAGTACCAAGATTTGGTGCAAAAGGTGGCTGAAAAGGTTTGGAAGTTGTGGCAAACCGAACGACGCATCCTTGCGGAGCGTAATCCCGCTGATACTAGGAGGAGAAAACTGTGACCAGCCAAGAGTTTGAATATAATTATGCGTTCCGGTTCTCGGTCACGATTGATAACATCTACAATCTCATTTTTACCGAGTTCCGCCTCCCCAGCTTACAGGTCGAGACTGACCCGGTTAAAGAAGGCGGACAGAACGCCTATACCCATCAGCTTCCAGCCCGCGTCAACGCTGGGACGATTTCGCTCAAGCACGGGATGACCAGCGACCTCGCCCTCTTAAATTGGTACGGTCAGGTTTTACGCGGTGAACTGGCGACGGCCTACCGCGTGGTGACGGTTAAGATGATTGACACGGCGCGTGTCCCCATCATCACATGGACATTCCGCGACGCTTTCCCAACCAAGTGGACGGGGCCATCGTTCAAAACCGGCTCGTCCGAAATCGCCATCGAAGAATTAGAACTCGTCTATCATGGTTTTGAGTTTGGACCCTAACTAGGGCGGAGGTTGTCATCTGATGAGTAACCAACGCCGCCCACGTCGGCCCTTTCTCTCCATCGGTCTGTTGATGCGGCGGTTTAGCCGCGCCTTGACCCAACGCTATGTCGGTGCAGGTGAGGATTTTTCACCAACTGAGGAAGACGCCCTAGAGTGGGATGATACGGCAGAGTCGTCTGACCAGCCGACCATGCCAAGAGCCGTAGCCCGTCCCGCGATGTCGGTGGATGATGCTATCCGCGCAGCAGAGCGTCCAACGGCGTCATCCCGTCCGAAGCCTCGTCCAGCCGCTCCCCAACCCGCCCCGCCCAGACCCGTCTCGCCGCTTCAAGCTGCCGCACCGCAACCGGTCAATCCTGCGCCGCAGCCCATCGCGCAGCGTGCGCCCGACTCTGGCCCGGCGGCGCAACCCACGCCCCCCCCCATGCCTTCTGCTCCGCCACAACCAGCGGCGGCGCAACCGAGTGGGATAGAATGGCCGGAAGGCGTGCCGCGCACATGGAATGGCTCACCCATCCCGATTAGCAACACCCCGACTCCGCCCGCGCTCAAGGCGTGGATTCAACGTGAGCGTGACCGCGAGGTACGCCGCAAAGAAATCCTTGCGGAGCGTAAAGACCAGTTGCTCTCACAGCTTCTCCCTCAGCCGGAAGACCCCAACGCCCCACGCAATACACGTCTGCGGCCACGCGGTCATGCCGAGGTCGATTACATCAACACCGATTCGCTGCGTAAAGGCGATGACGCCCATCCTCTCCAGCGCAATTTTGATACGCCCGCTGGCGATAGCGGCACGTCGTCCCCGTCCACCCCGCGTGAACCGTCGCAACCCGCTGGTGAACGCGCCGCGAACGATGATGACGAGACTTCCACCCCCGCCCCTCTGATTGCAGGGGATGATTACAACGCCGCGCTTGATGCGGCCATCCAACGGGCGGAATCATTCAGCGAACCGTCGCAGACGGATTTTGACGCCGCGCCAGTGACGTCGGATGCGCCCCGTATGACTCCGCAAGCGGACACCCCAAGACAAGACAAACCGCCCGCCGCATCTTTTGATGTACCGGCCTCAGCGCCTATTTCTACCGGGTCAACCGGTAATATTCAGCGCACGGCGGAGTCACCAGCACCAGCCGCGCCGTCCAACATCCAAAGGGTTGAGTCGCCCGCGCCGCCTGTTGATATACCAGACCCGTCGGAGCTTGCTGTTGAGGATATGCCGGAAGATGATTTTGGCGGTTGGGACGCCGATGATATGCCGGATATGCCAGAGACAGAGGCATCCGAATTTTTTGAGTCGCCCGTCCAAGCCCCGATTCAGCGCCAAGCCGATGACTCGGATTTTTATGCTGAACCGGATGTTTATTCTGAATCAGACAATGAAGCGCCTGCGGCGTTCGATTCTGACGCGCCCGCGCCATTTGCCCCGTCAGCGCCCAGCGATATTCAGCGGGCGGCGGCGCGTGAGGCGGCCATCCAACGCGCCGAGTCGATAAATCCGGTTTCGTCGTCAGACAACGCGCCAGATGCACCCCCGCCGCGTTCATCGTCTAAACGGGCGGCCAAACCCGTCTCCGAGTCGGAAGTCAATGCGCCCGCGCCGTCAGTCAGGCCGATTCCGACCATCACGCCGGTTCAACGGTCAGCGGATGCCGCGCCTCAACCGGAAAGCGATATACCTGCCCCAACCATCACGCCGGTTCAACGGTCAGCTGAGGATTTTGCGCCACAATCCAGCGCTCCAAGCGATTCCGTCGTACAGCAACCGACAAGGCCGTCAGGGGGAAATAATCCCGCCGGAATCGTCACGCCGCAAGCCGCGATTGACGCCGCCATCCAACGCGCCGAGTCGGTGACGCCGCCCGATATGCCCGCCCCGCGCAAACCGTCTAGGCGTTCTGCCGAGCCGACTCCACAATCCGCCACGCCACCAGATTTTGAGGCCGCGCCAGACATACCGGTTCAACGCACAGCGGACGGGCAAGCATCCCAATCCCCAGCCGCGCCTAGCGTTCAGCCTAATCAGTATGAGGATGTCGCGCCGCTAGACTCTCAACCCAACCGCCCAGAGTCGCCGCCCGTACAGCCGATACAACGGCAGGCCGCACTGGACGCCGCGATTCAGCGGGCGGAATCGCCTAGTTTTGATAGCACCCCGTCGCAGCCGCAATCTCGCCCTCAACCAGAGGCGGGGGATATTGCGCGACCCGCCCCAGACACGCCGATTCAACCGATTCAGCGTACCAGTTCTGATAGCACCCCGTCGCAGCCGCAATCTCGCCCCCAACTAGCGGCGGGGGATATTGCGCGACCCGCCCCAGACACGCCGATTCAACCGATTCAGCGTACCAGTTCTGATACCGGCGCTACCCGTCAGACTCCTGCTCAAACGCAACCCGACGACTCGACTGCCCCGCAACCCTCTGACTCTGCGCCGCAATCAGAGGGATTCAGCGCCCTTGATATTTCCCCATTACAACGGCAGTCGCTGGTCGATGCGGCGATTCAGCGGGCGGAATCACCGGCGCAAGTGTTTGAGCAGCCGCGTTTTGACCGTCAGTCCACCGTGACTCAGCGCCAAACCGATCAGTTCGGGGGGGCAGCCCCCGAAGCCGCTTCTTATAATGATGATGACGCGGGGATGGACGCGCCCGATTTCGCGCAATCTCCGGTTTCTGATGACGGGTACACCGACTCGCCCTCTACGCCGATTCAGCGCACCGCCGCTGAATATTTCGCGCAATCTCCGGCTTTTGATGACGGGTACACCGACTCGCCCTCTACGCCGATTCAGCGCACCGCCGCTGAATATTCCGTGCCGCCGTCTGAGGATTGGGATGTCTCGTCACAGACCATGCCGGATGGTGATTTTGACCCTTCGCCAGATAACTATGACTCTGCGCCGAGTGTTCAGACCCCACAATCGGCGATAGATGCGGCGATTCAACGCGCCGAGAGTGTGAATTTCACGCCTAGCGCCGCGCCTCAAACGCCGACTTCAAGCCCGCAACCATTTGTGCCGTCTACGCGCACGCCGGAAGGCGTCACCCAACCCTCGCGTACAGACTCCTCAACCCCCGCGATTCAACGGTCAGCCCCGCTAGACCCACAATCCGGCGGGGAGGTCAGCGTCCAACGCTCAGCACTAGAGGCGGCGATTCAGCGGGCAGAGTCCGTGACCCCCAGCGCCCCGCCAAAACCTCAGCCGTTCGCGCCGCGCACGCGCAAGGCTCGGGATGAGGCTTTACAATCGTCCGAAACGGCGGATGTCAGCGCACCGATTATGCGCCGGACATCAGACACCGCGCCGATTCAACGGGCGCAAGATACCGCCGCACCTACGCCAGAGACGCTTTCTCGGTCAACGGCGGCATCTGTATCAGGGCAACCCGTCGCCGCGCAATCGACCACGCCCGCCAACCTAGCGAGTGCGCCCGTCCAACGGGCGGCGCTTGACGCGGCGATTCAACGCGCCGAGGCCATCCCCGTGACGGGGGCGACTCCTGCGAGGCCATTTGTGCCGACGACCCGCAAATCGAGCGCCCCCGCCGCGCCCGCGACTTCATCCGGCATCGCGTCGGGGGCGGGCGGCTTCCCCGTGCCTGTCCAACCATCGGCGTATACGCAGACGGACGCGATTCAACGCGACGTGGATGATTTCGAGTCGTGGGCGTTGCCGGATGGGTATGAAAATGCTGCGCCGGAATCGGAACGCCCGGATGTTTTTCAGGCGATGATGGCCGCTGGGATGGTTTCACCCACCACGCCCGCGCCTATCCAACGGACAGCCGATTATGCTGCCGCTAAAGAAGCAGCCGTCTCACGGGCGGAAGCATCCACCCCGCGCCCCGATATCTTACAGGCCATGCGTGCGGCGGGGATGGTCAGCGATGCCAATGCCGCCGCTACCGTTCAACGCGCCGCCAACCCAGACGAGCCACAGATTGCCCGCACCGTTCCAGTGAATACACCGCTTCAGCGCGCCCTCGGTGATGAAAACTATGAACAGCCTGAGATCCCAGAAGGCGGCAGCAATGTGCAGCAAAACGTCAATGTTGAGCAATTGGCGCATGATGTCTACCGCGTGCTGCGCGAGAAAATGCGGATTGAAGCTGAACGCCGCCCCAAATAAATAAACCGATGTCGAGAGGATTACCACTATGACGACCACACGCGGCAACCTGACCGCCGGAAAAATTACCAACCTATCCAACAGTAAAATCGTCTATTTCATGTTCAACCCGCAGGAATATACGATTTCTAAGACCAATACATGGTCGCCGCGCCAAGTGAACGGCGCAAATCTGCCGCTGGTTTCGTTCGATAAAGGCGGCCCGCAATCCATCAGCTTGACCTTGTATTTCGACTCCCAGCGCCAGAACAGCGATGTGCGTGGCTATACGGCCTCGTTGTGGGAGATGATGATGATTGATGAGACCAAGCGCAACGCCACCACCGGCAAGGGCGAGCCGCCGCCAGTGGCCTTCGAGTGGGGGCAACTCTACTTTAAGGCGGTGATGTTGAGCCTGAATGAGCAATTTATGCTGTTTAACACCAGCGGCGTCCCGTTGCGCTGTAAAGTGACTGTCAGCCTCCAACAATTCATTGACGAGGGGGATTTGCCGCCGCAGGTGGCTGGGCAGCAGCCGACCAGCAGTAGCACGACCACGACCACGATGCGCGAGGGGGATCGGTTAGACCATGTGGCCGCACAAAATGGGATGCCGCCCGAAAGTCACCGCGAAATCGCCGAGCAGAACAACATCAATAATCCGAATAACATCCCCACTGGCACGAACATCCAAGTGAGGCAGTAGCCGATGTCCAATACAGTCGCACTTGCCAATGTCATTCAAATTAAGGTCGATGGCACAGACATTTCTACCGCCGTGATGGGCAATTTGAAATACGTCGAGGTCGAATCGGCCATCCATCTGCCGTCGATGCTGACGCTCACGTTTCACGACCCATTGTTCGCCCTGATTGATGGGACGACCTTCAAACTTGGGGCGGTCATCCTCATCATGATGGGCAGAGACACGCAGAGTATCGTAGAGGTGTTTAACGGTGAAGTCGTCTCACACGAGCCGGTTTTTGAGGAGACGTTCACCGCCACTTTCACCATCCGCGCCTATGACAAACTGCATCGCCTGAACCGCGAGACCAAACGCCGCGCCCTCGTCCAATCTAGCGATTCCGATGCGGTAACGCGCATCGCGCAAGAGGGAGGGCTGACCGCGCAAGTACAGTCTACGGGTGTCATCCATCCGATGTTGTGGCAGGATAATGTGACCGACCTCGCGTTTATCCACATGCTGGCGCGGCGCAATGGCTATGAGGTGCGTTACAGCGCGGGAACCCTAGTTTTTAAGCCGCCGCAAGCCTTGTCCAGCGGCGTGACCGCGAAATGGGGCGAAAATCTGCGCCAGTTCGAGCCGAGGATATCGGTTGCCCAACAGGTCAATGAAGTCACGGTCAAGGGCTGGGATTTGAAACAATCGCAACTCATTGAGGGCGTGGCGACCACCACGACCAATGATATGCAAACCGGCATCACCGCTACCGGCGGCTCGGCGGCAACAACTGCGCTGACTAGGCCTGCAAAACACCTTGAGCCGTTCATTGGGGTAGAATTACAGGCTCACGCCAAAAAAATTGCAGATGCGATGTTGAAAGACATCAACAGCGATTACATCCAAGCATCGGGGTTTATGTTCGGGGATGGCCGCCTGAGCGCGGGCAAACAGTTCATCATCCAGAGCGTTGGCACACGGTTCAGCGGCACATATCGCGCCACGGTGGTTAACCATATTTTCCAGCATGGTGAATATGATACGCATTTCCGCGTCGAAGGCTTGCGCCCCAACAGCGATGGTTCAATGAGCGTAGCGGCGGGGTCGCGTCCGGCGCTGATGAACGATTGGACGGGGGTCTATCCGGCAATCGTCACCAACCTCGCTGACCCTGATAACCTGATGCGTGTTAAAGTCAAGTTCCCGTGGCTGGACGACTTGCTAGAGAGCGATTGGGCGTATGTGGTGTTCCCTGTTGGGATGATGTCTATGCCGTTGGTCAACTCACCAGTGGCCGTAGCCTTTGAACAAGGGAATTTCAACCACCCGTATGTGCTGGGCGGACTCTACAGCAGCACTTCTGTCCCGCCGAAGAACAATGGGACGGCCATCGCCTCTGGAAAACCCGTTCAGCAGGTCATCCAGACGCCCAATGGTCATGTCATGATGTTCCAAGACACATCCGGCTCTGAGATGATTTCAATTGCCAGTCAAGACGGCGGGATGAAAATGGAGATGGATATCACCAACAAGAAGATGACCGTTGAGAGCGCGGCGGACGTGATGATTAAGGCCGCTGGCAACCTGAACATGGAAGCCACGGGGACGGTCAGCATGAAAGGGGCGGGTGTCACTGTCGAGTCTAGCAGCACGCTTGACCTCAAAGGGTCGGGCGTCACGAACCTCAAAGGTTCGATGGTGAATATCAATTAACCGGGAGGGGTACGTGTGAATGATTTTGTTGGCCGCCGTCTGAGTTTCCCCATCCAATTGGATGACCGCAACCAACTTTCGACGACAGGTGGAGATGCAGCGATTCGCCAATCCATCTATGTGATTGTGATGACCGTGCCGGGGGAGCGTGTGATGCGCCCGGATTTTGGGTGTGAGATTCACACCTTAATTTTCCATCCGGCCAATCAGGAAACAGCGGCGCTGGCAGCGCGTTATATTCGCGAGGCGCTGACGCGCTGGGAGCCGCGCATCATCATCCAAGAATTGCTCGTCACTCCCGGTGGCTCGGAGCTAGGGGAGTTGTTCATCCAATTGCGCTACGAAATCAAAGGTCAACACGACCCGCGCAGCATGGTTTTTCCATATTATCTGATTCGCTAACCCAAAGAGACCCTTATGGCCCTCCAAAGTCCTCGCCTTGATGACCGTAGTTTCAAAGATTTGGTGGACGAAGCCCGCGCTCGTATCCCCCTGTATACGCCGGAATGGACTGACCATAACCTCAGCGACCCCGGCATGACGCTGATTGAGTTGTTCGCGTGGATGACCGACATCGTGCTATATCGGCTCAACCGCGTGCCTGACCGTCATTACGTCAAGTTCATGGAACTGATTGGGATGCGGCTGCACGAAGCGGAGGCGGCGCGTACCCAAATCACATTTTGGCTGTCCGTCCCACAGCCCAGCCCCTTGACCATCCCTGCGGGGACGGAAGTCGCTACTTTCCGCACCGAAACCGAACAGGCCATCGTCTTTACCACCGACGCGCCGCTAGAAGTCAGAGTGCCGGAAGTCACGCATGTCATGACCAGTTCTGGCGCAGAGGACACCCGCACCTTCCGCACGATAGAAGTGGACGGGATATTGGCGGGGACGGACATCTTCCCGGTGTTCGCCTCTGAGCCGCCCGCTACTGGTGATGCCTTCTACCTCGGTTTTTCCACCGACCTCAGCGACCATCTGCTCGGCATTGAGATACACGTCGAACGGGCGGAAGGCGCGGGCATCGACCCGACTCGCCCGCCGTATATTTGGGAGGCCATCGGCACAAATTTAGAGCGCGAGTGGGTGCGTGTGGATGTTGACCAAGACACCACGCTCGGCTTGAACGTCAGCGGCCTTGTTCGTCTGCACTTGCCGGAACTGCGCCGCACCGTCCGTAATGAACAGAACGCCTACTGGGTGCGCTGCCGACTCGATATGACCGATACCGACAGCCGTTATAACGTCAGCCCACGCATCAAGAAACTGAATATTGCCACATGGGGCGGCACGGTGGCGGCCACTAATGTCACCACCGTCCGTTTGGAAGTATTGGGGCGTTCAGAAGGCGCACCGGGGCAGGTGTTCTTCCTAGAACACAAACCGATTTTGGCGCGTTCCGGCGGTGAATATTTGACCATCCGGCGTGAGGACGGGCGCGAGGAGCGTTGGCAAGAAGTCCCCGATTTCTCCAGTTCGCACGCCAATGACCGCCACTACACCATCGACAGCGACCTCGGCGAAGTCCGGCTTGCCCCGGCCTTATCTCAGCCCGATGGGACGGTACAACGCTACGGCGTTTTGCCCAATAAAGGCTCTATGGTGACGATGGAAGCCTATCGTTATGGCGGTGGGCTGGTCGGGAATGTCGGCGCACAGACGTTGAATGTGCTAAAGACCTCGTTGCCCTATATTAGCCGCGTGACCAACCTCATCCCCGCCAATGGTGGGCGCGATGCGGAACTGTTGGATGCGGCCAAAATGCGCGTCCCACACTTCCTACGTTCGCTCAACCGTGCGGTGACGGCCACCGATTATGAATACCTGACGCGGGAATCATCGCCGGGGCAGGTCGGGCGGGTCTATACGCTACGCCCGCCGTTGGTCAATCCGGGTGAGGTCAAATTGCTGGTTATCCCGTTCATCCCGCGCCTACAAGGGTTTATCGCCCCAGAGAGCTTGGAGCTTTCCAGCGATTTGCGCCGCATCATTACCGCCTATCTGGATGAGCGCCGGTTGATTTCGACCACGCTAGAGGTCATGCAGCCGCTCTATCAATGGGTGCAGACCGAAGTCCGTATCCGGGTCGCCCCTGGCGAAAACCCTGAAAAAGTGCGTGGGGCGGTGGAAACACGCTTGTTTGACTTTATCAACCCGCTCACAGGCGGCTCGGATGGCGAGGGTTGGCCGTTTGGCCGCGATTTGTTCGCCTCGGATGTGATGGCGGCGGTGTTGGGCGTGCCGGGGGTGAATTTCGTGCGCTCAGTCAAGCTGATTCCGGTGGCGTATGACCGGCGGCAGTATATCCTCTCGCCTGAAGTGAGCGAAATTCGCTTGCCTCCGCAGGGCGTGGTCGTCAGCTATCAACATATCATCGTCCTCGAATAAGGGAGGATGCTATGGCTATGAACCTTGATGAAGTAAAAGCATTATTCCGCGTCAGCGGCCCAGAATTGGACACCGACGAGATTGTGGTCGGGCGTCAGGGGCTACGGGCGGGGCGCGGGTCGGACAATTCATTGGTGCTGAACCACCGTGAAATCAGCCGCCAACACATGCGGATTGTCTGGCGTGAGGACGACGCCTATCTGGTCGAAGACCTGAACAGTTCCAATGGGGTGTTCGTCAATGAGTCGCGCATTACCTCGCGGTTGCCACAGGAATTAACCGTTGGCGATACCGTCCGGCTGGGGCCATTCATCCTCAAGTTAGAGCGTCTGGTCTTTAGCCAACGAATCGTCCGGCGCGTTTCTGCCGATGATGACCTAGAATCGCCTGACCGTGACGAAAGCCGCGATTCACTAATTGAAGGGGTGTCAATTACCCACCCGCCGGGCATCCCTCGTGACGCCAGCACATGGCTGAAGTACCTGCCCAGCATCTTCAGCGATGATGAGTTCATCGGGCGGTTTTTGCTGATTTTCGAGTCGATGATGGTTCCCGTCACATGGCACATCGACAATTTTGACCTCTACCTCTCGCCCAATATCGCGGGCAGTGAGTGGCTGCAATGGATGGCGGCATGGTTCGATGTGCTGCTCGTCCCAGAATTGCCCATCGCCCGCCAGCGCAGTATATTGGAACAAATGGGCTGGTTGTTCATGCGGCGCGGAACAGTTGCGGGCATCCAACGGCTTTTAGAGTTATATTTCGGGGTGTCGGTAGAAATCATCGAAGACCAGCTTTGTCATTTCATCGTGCGCGTCCCATTCAGTGAGACCGACCCGCTGCTATCGTCCGAGAAATTGATTCGCCGCCTGATCGAGTCTCAGTGTCCGTCGTTCGCGGCGTATCGTTTGGAAACTGTTTAAGAAGCGTGCCAACATTAAAGGAGACGTGCGATGAGTGACCAACCAATTCACGACCAAGAAGCCCTCCGTATTCGCAAACCGCAAGTCGAGGTCAATACCCCTCAAGCCGATGTGCCTGCCGCGCATGTGCCGCCAATCGTCGCGTTGCAAAGCGTGGTCGGCAACCGCGCCATGCGCCGTATGGTGATTCAACCCAAGATGACCGTCACTGCTGCCAACGATGTCTATGAATCCGAGGCCGACTCGGTGGCGTCTCAGGTCGTGCAAGGCTTCCAGAATTCGCACGTCCAACGTGAGGGCGCGGAGGAAGAAGAACCCATCCAAGCCAAGCGTGATGTCGTCCAACGTGAGGGCGCGGAGGAAGAAGAACCCATCCAAGCCAAGCGCGATGTCGTACAGCGTGCGGGCGATATGAGTGGTGCGTTCGAGGTTGATGATAAAGTCGAAGGCGCGATTCAGGGGCAGTTGGGCGGCGGTCAGGCCATGCCGGAAGGCGTGCGCGGCAAGATGGAGAGCGGATTCGGGGCAGATTTCTCCGGCGTTCGCGTCCACACCGACCAGACCTCGGACAGTTTGAACCGCAGCGTGGGCGCGAAGGCGTTCACACAAGGCTCTGACATTTTCTTTAAGTCGGGCGCATTCCAGCCGGAATCGTCCGATGGTCAGCAATTGCTGGCACATGAATTGACCCATACCATCCAGCAGGGTGCGGTACAGCAAAAGCGCGAGCAAGAGTCATAAAACGGGACGAGACCACAAATGCCCGATGGGATGATCGGCAAGACAATCGAGCATTACCGCATAGATTTTATGTTGGGACAAGGTGGCATGGCGGTTGTATACCGTGCCACCGATTTGCGTCTACAGCGTCAGGTCGCCATCAAGCTCATGCACCCACATCTGGCGGTGCAGAACAGCTTCCAGAAACGCTTCCTCCAAGAGGCGCGGGCGTCCGCCAAGCTAGACCATCCCAATATTATCAGGGTGCTGACCTTCAATAACCTGAACAACGATTTGTTCATCGTGATGGAATTGGTGACGGGCGGCAATCTGCGCCATCACATTAAAAAACTGTTTGAGGAAGGGCGGATTATCGACTATCCAGAGGCCATCGAACTGGTCTACCAGATGGCCGACGCCCTGAGTTATGCCCACAAGCACGACATGATTCACCGCGACATCAAGCCGGATAACGTGCTGCTCAAGCCGGACGCGGGCGGCCTACGCCTGAATTACCGCCCCATTTTGACCGATTTCGGCCTCGCTAAATTGACCGCCAGTAGCGATTCGGCAGTCACCGACCAGCAACCCATCGGCACGTATCCGTATATGTCGCCGGAGCAGTGTTTGGCGGAGAACATCGACCAGCGGAGCGACATTTATTCGCTGGGCGTGATGCTGTATGAATTGGCGGTAGGGCGGCTGCCGTTCAACCCCAAATCCATCGCGGAAGCGGCGCGGATGCACGGGCGTGAGCCTGTCCCGTTGCCGTCGGCGTCGCGCCCCAATTTCCCGCCTGACTTACAAGCGGTCATCCTACGCTCGCTCGAAAAAGACCCCGCCAAGCGCTATCAATCGGCGTTGGAGATGGCCGCCGACCTGCAAGCGCTATTGCGCCCAGTGCTGGCGTCCAATTTGCCCATAAACAACGGCGCGGCCATTAAATCTCCAAGCTATGCGGGCGACAGCGCGCTTGAGATGTCTACCGACCTCTCGACCACCATTATGCCGCTCCCGCTACCGAAGGCTATCCCGCCCGATTTGCCCGTCCCACTCGTCACCCCTGAGGCACGCGCCCATGACCGGCTGATTTTGACCAGCGCCAGTCATCCGCCTGTGATTATGACCTTCAGTGACCAGCGCCCCATCCTTCGCATCGGGCGCGGCACGGAAGCCAACGTGGTCTTACAGGGCGAAAAAGTCTCGCGGATGCACGCCGTGATTGAGCTAAAGCCCAATGGCCGATTCACCATCACGGATTTGAAATCGACCAATGGGACGTATGTCGGCGAGACCAAATTAGAGCCGTCTGTCCCGATTCTTTTGCGCCCCGGCGTCACGGTGCGTCTCGGCGATTATTGGGGTCAAATCGACCAGAAAACCATCCTGAGCGATATTGCCGGGGCGCCCGCCTCGTCTGAGATAGACGGGGTGGCCGAGCCGTTGGATTGGCTGCCGAATACCCCGCCCAGCACGCCGCCCCCGCCGCAAGCAGCCCTGTATCAGACCCCGCCGCCGCTTATCCCAGCTGCACCGCCCCCATTATTGGGCGCGGTTTCGCTTGATGTGCCGACTCCGCCGCCCGTTTCCGCGCCGCGCCCTATCGCTCAGGACGAAAAGACGCCGCCGCCGTTGCCACGCCCTTCCGCGCCGCGCCCTATCGCTCAGGACGAAAAGACGCCGCCGCCGTTACCACCTCCCTCCGCGCCGTCTAAGCCGATGATACCGGCGGATTTTATCGACGATGCGCCGAAATTTGCGCCGCCGCCTCCCGTCGTGAGTCCGAGCGCACAAGTGACGCGCACCCAATCACCCGATGCCCCGGTCATACTTCCGGCTGGCTTGCCAGCAATGATAACCGGCTCAACGTCTATGCTCATGCAATTGCCGGAATCCGCCGGTTATCCGACTGAGCCGCTGTCCATCGCGCAACAGACGGCTTTACATCCACCGCACTATACCCCGCCACAGGTCAGCCCTGAGCAGTTGAATACCGAGCGACTCGTGTTTTTCAGCGAGAGTCGCCCCGTGGTCATGGCGCGGATGGCGGCTGACCCGCTGAAAATTGGGCGCGGAGGCTGGGCGGATGTCAATGTCCGGCTAGACGACCCATCGGTTTCGCGGCTACACGCCCGTATCGAACGCACGCCCAACGCTACCCTCGTCATTTTTGATGAGGGGTCGCGTAGCGGGGTGTTT
This sequence comes from Anaerolineae bacterium, assembly GCA_034437835.1. Classification (GTDB taxonomy): domain Bacteria; phylum Chloroflexota; class Anaerolineae; order Aggregatilineales; family Phototrophicaceae; genus Flexicrinis. The sequence continues at coordinate 38,688 of DAOTTP010000020.1, forward strand.
ATCAACGGAAAGCGCATCGCGGGGCATACCGCTACGCCCATTCGCCCCGAAGATGAAATCCGGTTGGGGAGTTATTGGCTGAAGGTCGAGCCGAGGGGCGTCGTCCCGATTAACCTGTCGTCGATGATGCACACCATCGACCTTAGCGATGAGCCGGACGCCGACCCCGACGACACGCTCCAGATGATTAAGATGCTGGACGAGGAACTGCCGCATTATTCGCCGCCGCCAATGACGGTGGATATGCAGTCCGCCGACCGCCTGATGTTCTACAGTGAAGACCATCCGCCGCTGGTGATTAAGCTGACGCAGCAGATTATGACCATCGGGCGGGCGCAGCAACAGGACATCCGCCTAGAAGGGCGGCGCGTCTCACGCCAGCACGCGCTGTTGGAACTCAAATCCGACGGTCACATGTACTTGACCGATCTCGATTCCGAGAACAAGTCATGGATTGGCGATACCCAGCTTGTGCCGCATACGCAGGTACTGTGGGGGCGGGATGAAGTCGCTCGTATCGGCAACTATTGGGTCAAGTTCCAGCGCGGCAACGAAATTTTCGATGCTGGGTCGCTCAATGTCGCCAGCGACCCGCGTAATCTGGTCGGGTCGCGTATCAAGAACTTCCGCATTGACCGCTATATCGGCCAGAACAACCTGACCTCTGTGTATAAGGCCACCGAATTACCGCTAGACCGAGTGGTCGCGCTCAAGGTCATGCACCCCAATCTCGCGGCAGAAGAACCACGCAAGCAGCGCTTCTTGCAAGAATCCCGCATGTTGAGTCGGCTTGACCATCCCAACATCGTGCGCGTGCTGTCGTATGACAACGTGAACAACGAATTGTTCATGGTGATGGAATTTGTCCCCGGCAGCAGCATCCGCAAATATATCGGCGATATGGCTAAGGACGGGCGACTAGCCCCGTTGGGTGAGTGTTTGTCCATCCTCATCCAAATCGCTGACGGCCTACATTATGCCAACCAGCAGGGGATGATTCACCGTAGCCTAAAGCCCGATAACGTCGTGATGCGTACCAGCACGGTCATCGGCCCGATTGTGAAGTACCAGCCGGTGATGACCGATTTCAGCATCGCCCGCGCCGCTGACGGCGGGGTGATTTTCATCACCGATAAGCCGAACATGGAATACCCGTATTTGTCGCCGGAACAGTGTCAAGGCGAACGGGTGGACATCCGTAGCGACATCTACGAGATGGGCATTTTGCTCTACGAAATGCTGACCGGGCAGCCGCCGTTCAAGCCGCGTTCGCTGTCTGAAGCGATTCGGATGCACGTCCACGAACCCGTGCCTTCCATCAGCGATTTCCGTTCGGATGTGCCGGAAGAACTGCAAGCCGTCATCGGCAAGATGCTGGCGAAGAACCCCAACAATCGCTTCCAGACCGCCATTGAGGTCGCCCGTGCGCTGCAACGCTTGAACGTCGCGGGCGCGGACGGTGAAGGGGCGGACGCGGCCGCCATTGCGGGCGTGGCACTAGAGGATATGCTCACCTCGTATATGCCCAAGCCACTGCCGGAATCGATGCCGCACGTCACCCGCGTGCCGTCACTATTGGGCGTCGGCGTTCAGCCAGTTGAGCAGTTGGTGTTTTACAGCGACGATTCGCCGACTCGCGTCATCCCGTTCAACCAGCCAGTGGTCACTTTAGGGCGCGCAGATGACCAAGATGTCGTGCTGACCGGCGATAAAGTCAGCCGCCGCCACTTGCGGATTGAGCGCGGCCTCGGCGACATCGTGCGCGTGCTTGACCTCGGCAGCAAAAACGGCACATTCTTGGGCGGCTATAAGCTCATCAGCGGCGTGGCGGAAATCTGGGACAAGGCCGATACGTTGCGCGTGGGCAATTATTGGGTGCGGTTAGAATTGCCGCGCACCAAGATGGACACGCCCGTCCCCGGCCAGCGTCAAGCCGCCGCTGCGCCGGAAGTGATGACTATTCCTAAGCCGCCGCCGCTTCTGCCGGAGAAAATCGGCGTGATTGTCGGCAGCATAGCGCTGCGCGTCGTCCCCGGCCAAACGACGACTCTGCCCATTGAGGTGATTAACCACAGTGACGTGGTAGACCATTTCAAGGTCGAAATCGTCGGCCTACCCATCACATGGTATACCCCGCCCGTCGATGCGGTCTATTTGCTGCCGAATACCCGCGATACGGTATCCGTCACGTTCCACCCGCCGATGACCAGCAGCAGTGCGGCAGGTGCACACGCTTTCGAGGTGCGCGTCAGCGCCCGCGCCCAAGCGATTCAATCCACCGCCTCGCAAGTCGCGTTGGAAATCGAGCCGTTCTACAGCTACACCATCGACCTTGAGCCGGAGCGCATCAAAGGCCGTGGCCGGTCAGAACTGACCATCGCCAACACCGGTAACACCTTTGCCAAATATACCGTACAGGCCAAAGACCGCGAGCAAGCCGTCCGTTTTGATATGGTCGGCAAGCAATTCACGCTGTCGCCGGGTCAACGCGAGGTGATGGGGATTAAGGTCATGCCGCGCCGCCGCCCGTGGTTCGGCGCGGGCAATACCTTCCCATTTGAATTGATTGTCGTCCCGACCCCGACTGAGCAATCTGGCGGCGCACAGACTCAACAGGGCGAGTTGGTGGTCAAGGCGCGTATCCCGGCGTGGTTGCTGGTGCTAATCCTATTGGGAATCGCGCTGTGCGGCGTGCTGGCGGCGTTCGCTTATACACAGGTCATAGCGATTAACGCCCAGAATCAGACCATCACCGCCGAGGCCGTTATCGGGTATAACGCCCTCACCGCTACCGCAGTCGCGGCGGCGGATGATGATGCAGACGGCCTCTCGAATCTGCGCGAGGCGGAACTCAAGACCGACCCCAAGAAAGCCGATACTGATGAGGACGGGTTGTTGGACGGCGAGGAAGTCCAGAAATATGCCACCAACCCGCTGAATATCGACACTGACGCCGATACCGTCACCGATGGCGATGAAATCCAAAATGGGACGAACCCCAACGCCCCGGACACCGACGGCGACGAATTGACCGAAGGCGAGGAGCGTGAAATCGGGACGAACCCGCTACTGCGCGACACCGACCAAGACGGCCTGAACGACAAAGAAGACCCCGACCCGCTGAACGCCAACCTCCCGACGGTGACGCCATTCCCGACCATCCCCGGCACATCCGGCGACATTTGCCCCGGCTCACCGTCTCCATCGCGAGTCGCATCTGGGATGCAGGCTGTGGTCGAAGGGGGCGGCGTCCCCAACCGCGTCCGCGCTGAACCCGGCATCGAAGCGGAAGTCCTGACTCAGATGCCGCCGGGCGCGACCTTCATCATCGTGGGCGGGCCGGAATGCGGCGTCGATGACCAATTGCGCTGGTGGCAGGTCAGCTATAACGGCGTGGTCGGTTGGACGGCTGAAGGTGAAGGCGACGAATACTATATCGCCCCGCCGGGATTAGAAGAGGACGGCGGCGGTGGCTCGAACAACGAAGGCGATAGCGCCAGTAGTAGCGGGCGTGAGGATGTCGCGTTCGCCGCGCCAGTGCAAGTGGCCGACCTCAACCCGCGCCGGATGGGGATGCAAGTGCAGTGGTATGTCCCTCAGCCACAATGGGAACGAGCGATGGATTTGGCCGCGCCATTGGGCGTGGGCTGGATTAAAGTCCAAGCCGATTGGGGGATGCTGGAGAGCGCCCCCGGTCAATTTAGCGGTAACTTCCCGGTGTTCGCGTCGGCAGTGCGCGACGCCAACGCACGCGGCTACCGCGTATTGGTCAGCGTAGCGAAAGCCCCGTCATGGGCGCGTAGCACCGGTGGCGACTCCGCCCCGCCGGATAATCCGCAGGACTTGGCCGATTTCATGACGCGGATGCTGTCCGAGGTCGGCGGGTCGATTCACGCTGTCGAAATTTGGAACGAGCCGAATCTACGCCGTGAGTGGAACACCGATGCTTTCGCGTTCACCGGCGCGGGCTATATGCGCCTGTTTGAGCCGACGTATGCGGCCATCCGCGCCTATTCCCCACGTATCACCATCATCACAGCGGGATTATCGCCCACCGCCAGCGGCACATCCTCGGTCAATGACCGAACCTATCTGCGCCAGATGTATGCCGCTGGATTGGGTGATTACAACGACATCGCAGTAGGCGTTCACCCGTATGGGTGGGGCAACGCGCCCGATGAACGCTGCTGCAATCCCAGCGGGGCGGGGTGGGATGACCGAGGGCAATTTTTCTTCCTCGATACGCTGTCCACCTACCGTGAGATTATGACCGACAACGACCACGATTCGCTGAATTTGTGGGCGACGGAATTTGGCTGGCCGACCTATGAAGATTTACCGGGGGCTGCGCCGGAAGTTTGGATGGTATCGCTATCCTCTGAACAACAGGCCGATTATGTGGCGGATGCGTTCGCCATCGGACAGGGTTTTGAGTTCATGGGGCCGATGTTCTTGTGGAATCTCAACTTTGCCGATACCCACACCGTCGCCAATGTTGGTGAGCTTGCGGCCTATAGTCTGTTGTATACTCCCAACGATCAGACCGTGGTGGAGCGCCCGGTCTTTCGGGAACTGGTAAGGCGCTTGGGTTCGCCTGACGGTTCAGGGGGGGGATGATGCGGCGGATTGGTTTATTAGCGGTCTTACTGCTCTTCGTTTGGGCGATGCCCGCGCACGCCCAATCGGCGGGCGAGGTCGTGCTGGTCGGTGAGCCAGTGGTTGAAGGCGACATCATCGGCGCTTCGGTGCGCTTCAAAAACGTAGACCCGCTGAATCTGGTCGGATTGAGCGCTGTTAACTTTAGCGTGGATGAACCCGCCGCCGACTTGCAAGTCACCCGCGAGTCAAATCTCTCGCAATCGGTGGTATTGCTGGTATCGGTGGGGTATGGCAGCGACCTTGACCTGATTCAATCAACCTTGCGCGCTTACACCGATTCCTACGTCAAAACCGGCGACTCGGTGTTACTGGTGGTGGCCGATGAACGCGGCATCACCCAGACCGAGACCAATGCCCCCGCCCAACTCGCGGACGCGATTTCCGCCATGCGTATTTCCAGCAGTTATCCCCGCTTAGACGACGCCGTGCGCCGTGCGGTGGATTGGCTGAAAGAGCAGCCCGCCGAGAATGTGCCGTTGGGGTTGCTGGTGGCCTCTTATCTGAACGCCAATGAAGATTTGACGGCGGCGGCGGCTTTCGCCGGGGCGGGTGTGCCGTTGCACGTCGTCCAAGCCCATACCTACCGCCAGTCATCGACCACCGCCTTGCGCCTGATGTCCAGCAAGACCGGCGGCCTGTTCATCGACAACATTTCCGGCCTGTTTTCGCAGGGGATTCCGGCCACGGCCAGCGCCAGCCTCAAGGTGCTGTATGACGCGCTGGCGGCCACGCGGGATGTGTTCACCCTCCGCTATCGGGCGACCAATACCTCCTTAGAAACCGAGCCGCAAGTCACCCTGACGGTACAATTGACGTTGACGGAAACCGTCTCGACGACCTACACGTATGCACGCGCCTTCCAGCCGCCGACTCTGACTTTTTCACAGCAGACCATCGCCCCGATTCGCCGCCCCAGCCTCGCCCCAACGGGGATGCTGTTCGATACCGAGGCGTATGCCATCACCACCCGCGTGACGTTCAACGACAACATCCCGCGCCGGATCGTCTCGCTCCAACTGGAGGTCGAGGACGGCGTGACCGGCCTGATTTTGCAATCGTCAATTGAGGTCAACCCGCAGCAAGACAGCGGCGGGGCATATCGCGTTACGTGGTCGCTGGTCGATTTTCTCGAACCGGGGCGGTTATACCCGGTGCGCTTGCGCGTGACGGCGACGGATGAACTCGGCCTGACCGCCTCGGCGGAACAGCAAGCGGCGGTCACAGTAGCGGCCTTGCCCGCGACGGCCACCCCGACCCCTAGCCCGACCTTTACGCCTAGCCGGACGCCGACGCTCACCCGCACGCCGACCAGCACATCGACTCCGCAACCCGGACAGGTCATCGTCCCGCTGATTCCCAATCAGACTCCGGGTGAGCCGCCGATAAACCCATCCAATGGCGGTGGGGGCGGGACAGGTGCGCCCAATGGTTTAATCTGGCTACTGGGCGGGCTGACCGGGGTATTCGCTTTGCTCTCGCTATGGTTGTGGGCTGCGCTGGCACGCGCCCGCCGCCCCAGAACCACCGCTGAGGGGGACGCCGCCGTGGTCGGTTTGTCTGTCATGGACATCCTGACGCCTGTTCCCGATAATAAACCTGCGGATGCTTTCTCCTTCAATAGGCCGACTCAGATTTACGGGCGGCTGTTGGTCAAACGGGGCTTGCCCGCCGGGGAAGTCCTGATTACGTCCGAGGATTTTGTGATTGGGCGTAAGGAAGATGCCGATATTCATTACCGAGTCGATAAACCATTCGTCACGCCGCGCCACTGCCAGCTTACGCACAAACGCGGGCGATTCACGGTGCGGGATTTGAACTCGAAAAACGGGACTTATGTCAACGGTGAGCGCATCCAGCCAGACAGGGATGTGATTATCCCGATTGGCAGCGAAATCGCCATCACCCAGAACGTCGTGTTTGAGTTGTGGGATCCGAATACCATTGTGAAGGTGGACTATCAGGGGGATTCCCTCCGCAGTACCCGTGTGACCGATGATAGCGCGTTCAATACCGGCACGGGTTCTCGCGTGACCGCCGGTATGTCTACGGCAGTAGATGATTCGGAACCGATTGATGACACCTACAGCCCGGTCTAACGGCCAGAAGTCCGAGGGGAAATAACATGGCTGCGACTTCGCCTATCACCGCCCATTCTAGCCGCGAAATCATGGGGCGTGAGCGCCTTGAAGATTATGCGGTAGATGCCGTCATCGAGACGGCTGGCGGCTTAAAACTCCAAATCGCGCTGGTATGCGACGGCGCGGGCGGCGAAGCTGGTGAAGCGGCGGCGCGTTCCGTAGCGCGTACCATCGTCGATTACTTGCAAATCAGCACCAGCACGCATATCGCCAAGTTGATGGCGAAGGCCGTCGAAAAAGCCAACTCTGTGGTGTTCTCCGAACTGCGCGGGCGCGGCACGACCACCGTCGCGCTGATTTGCATTGACCTGAACGATAACGCCCCCAACGGGCGCTTGTTCATAGCCAGCGTCGGCAATAGCCCGATTTACCTCATCCGTGATGGGCGCTTGGTGCGCTTGAACATCGACCACACGCTGGCGAACGAATACGTTTACGCCGGTCAGATGTCGCCAGAAGAAGCCGCCACCCTGCAAAACGCCACCTATATCACCCGTTCGTTGGGCGTGGGCGCAGAGGTGCAAGTCGATGTCGGTTTCTATGCCGAGCGCGGCAAAGCATTCGTCCAATCTCGCCGCGCCACCGCCATCGGCCAAAAGGGGATGCTGCTCAAACCGGGCGATACGATATTCGCCTTGTCGGACGGCGTGCGCGAGGTCTCTGCCGACGGTCAGCCGTATCTGCGCGATGAGGATATCCTGCGCCACGCGCTGGATGATAATGTCGAACGCGCCAATCAATCCCTGATGCGCTACGCCATCGCACGCACCCCGCAAGACAACCTCAGCCTGTCGCTGGTATTCGTGGATTCGCCTCAGCGCCGCGCCGTGCGTTCGGCCACGCTCACCCGTGGTCAGCGAACGGGGCTGGGGGTCGGGATTCTGGGGATTCTGTTGCTGATTGGTTTCCTGCTCGTGCAGTTCTTGTCGTCGCAATCGCGGGAAATCAATATCCGGGCGACCCAGACCAAAATCTTTGAAATCGCGATGGTCTTGTCGTATACCCCGACTCAGACTCCGTTGCCGAGTGCGACTTCCACTCCGACGCCAACGCCAACGCCGACCATCCCGCCCACCCGCGCCGCGCCCAATCAAGCGGGCGTGCAATATCAACGCGACGGCAGCAGTAGCCCGGTCTTTACCAACCGTGTCGTGTTCAGCCCAGACATCAACTTCTTGGTGTTGGAAGGCTCGACCATGGAAGAAGGGTTGCGCCCGCCTGTCCCCGCTAACCTATTCCTACAATCCCAACAGACGTTGTTGGAACTTTCTGAGGTCAACAACACCCCATCTCAGGAGCGAATCACGCTACAACTGTTCCCGGCGGGGGATGTGTTCTACAACATGGGCGGATTTGAGAGCGAAGGCGCGCTGGTCAGCTTCCAGCAGAACCCGAACCTGTCCTATGATGCGGACACGAGTTGCCTTTCGACCAAGCAAATCCCCAGCGACCCGACAGACCCCAATGACCGCGATAAAGTCGCGCTGACCTGTTATACCGGCCAAGATGGGGATTGTTCGGTGCAATATGGGATTGACGAGCCGATTACGCTGGGGATTAACCAGCGCGTGCTGGTAGACCTCAACGACGGCAACATCATCAGCCGAGACGCGCCGGTATTTGAGGAGGTCAAGACCTATTACGATACCGTCGTCACGCTGACAGGAAATGATTCGCTGGCGCAATGTCTGAATACCGCGCTGGATACCGACGGCGACGGCGTGCCATATCCGGTGGATGAATGCCCGGATGAACCCGGTAGTCTGCCCGCCAATGGTTGCCCAGATGGGGATGAGGACGGCGTGGTCGATGCCACTGACCTCTGCCCAGAGGAAGGTGGTTTTGTCGACTCAGATGGTTGCCCGCTGCCGACCCCGACCCCGCTGCCTGATGTGGATGGCGACGGTTTGGAAGGCGACGAGGACGACTGCCCGTTTGAGCCGGGATTGCCGGAAAATAAAGGTTGCCCAGATCAGACCGCGACCCCGACGGCCACGCTGGATGGTTCTGCTATAGCCACTGTCAGCCTGACACCTAGCGTCACCCGCACGCCCAGCCCGACGCGCACCCTCTTGATGACGCGCACGCCAACCCCGAGTCTCACGCCCACTCAGACCCGCACCGTGACCTCGACGCCCATCCCCCCCACGCTAACGGTAACCAAGACAGTCACGCCGATTACGCCAACCGCTACCGTGCCGACGCCGATTACGCCATCTCCTACTGTGCCGACACCTCTACCGCCGACCAAAACCTATACGCCCGTGCCACCAACCAATACGTTTACGTCTGTGCCGCCGACTCCCATCCCGCCGACCAAGACGTTCACGCCCGTGCCGCCGACCAATACCTTCACGCCTATACCGCCGACGGCCACCTTCACGCCCGCGCCTACCTTCACACCGGTGCCGCCGTCGGCTACTTTTACCGATACGCCCACTGATACGCCCGTGCCGCCGTCAGCGACAGACATCCCCAGTAACACCCCGACTTTCACGCCGGAGTTCATCTTGACGCTGGTTCCACGAGATATGCCCCCACCGCGGTCATCCAATAACGCCGGGGGCGGGTTGGTCACATCGTTGGGCATCCTCGTCATCATTGGCGGCGCAATGCTACGCCCCGGTTCGCGCCGTCGTTAGACTCGCCTACCGTAGCCCCTCATCCCAGTGCTATACTCCACGGCACTTATTTTGTGGAAAAAGTGGTGAGGGGCGGTGTTTCAATGCTTTTGGCCGTAGATATCGGGAATACCAACATCCACTTAGGGTTGTGGAATGGCGAGGCATGGACATTGAGTTGGCGGGCGCGTACCGTCCATGACAAAATGCCGGACGAATATGGTGTGTTGGTGCGGAACTTCCTCAACAACGCCGATGTCGGGTTCGAGGCGGTGCATGGGGTGGTCATTGGGAGCGTCGTCCCGCCGCTGACCTCTGCGTTTACCGAGTTGGTGCAACGCTACTTCAAGTTAGAGCCGTTGGTCGTCAACAGTAAGATTAAGTTGGGGATGAATTTGGCGCTAGATCAGCCGGAACAAGCCGGGGCAGACCGACTCGAAAACGCGGCAGCGGTGGTCGCACTGCATGGCGGCGGCCCCGCCATCGTGGTCGATTTCGGCACATCAACCAACTTCGATGTCATCTCATCCAAAAATGAATACTGCGGCGGCGCAATTTGTCCCGGAATCGGGGTCGCGCATGATGCGCTGGTCAGCCGTGCGGCCAAACTTCATAAAATTGACTTGATACCGCCGCCCAAGCCCATCGGCACGAATACCATCCACGCCATGCAGTCTGGGATTTTCTATGGGCATATCGCCATGATTGAAGGGCTGGTTGCGCGGATTAAACAGCAACTTATCAGTGAAGACCCCTCGCGCCCGGATGTCCGCGTGATTGCCACTGGCGGCCTCGCGACTCTCATTCATAAACATACGACGGTGATTGACCTAATAGAACCTGAACTGACGCTGGATGGTCTGCGCGTCATTTTTGAACTCAACGCCGAGTCCCTACCCGCCCGCTAGGAGAAACCCCACTCATGCTGCCTTCGCTCCCACAACTCTCTAACCGAGAAGCCCGTCAATTCGCCATCCGGTTTGTGCTGATTACCATTGGCACGCTGATTTGGATCGTATCCGTCGCAGTTTTCCTCGCCCCGTTCGACATCGCCCCAGCCGGAGTGTCGGGTGCGGCGGTCATCCTGAATAAGCTGATTGGCACGCCCATCGGCCTGTTCACGATGCTCGGCAATCTCCCCATCTTATATTTGGCCTATCGACAATTCGGTTGGAAGACCGTGGCGTGGACGGTCTACTGCGTGGTGCTGTTTTCGCTGTTGACCGACTGGGTGACTCCGATGTTCCCCAAGCAGGGCATCAGCGATGACTCGTTGCTCAACGCGATTTTCGGCGGCGTAATTGGCGGGTTGGGGTCTGGCCTGATTTATAAGGCCGGCGGCACATCTGGCGGCACATCAACGCTGGCGCGTATCTTGCAAGACAAATTTGGCTCGCCACTCAGCACGACTTACCTGTATAGCAATCTGGCGGTGGTCGGTTTCGCGGGGTTGGTGTTTGGTTGGGAGGGCGCGTTATACGCGATTGTCGCGCTGGCCGTAGAAGGGGCGACCTCGGATTATATCCTTGAAGGGCCGAGTGTCGTGCGGACGGGGATTATCGTCACCAATTTGCCGCAAGCCGTGGCCGATGTGATTATGGCGCAGATGCACCGTGGCGTAACCGGTTGGCAGGCGACGGGGATGTATACCGGCCAAGAGCGAAATATTTTGTTTGTGACCGTCTCACGTTTCCAGATTGATGAATTGCGGCAGATTGTGACGGCGATTGATCCCGACGCATTCATCGTGATTGGTCAAGCGCATGTGGCCTATGGTCAAGGGTTTTTACGCCCATCGCGGATGCTGGACGAGCCGCACAAGCCGCCCGCCGAATAAGGCATGAGAATCAAAAAAACGGGGCGTCAACTAGCCCCGTTTTAATGTTTGATTGGAGATTATGCTTGTGACTTGTCGCCGAGATGCCGCTCAGTGCCGGTGAGCAGTCGCTGAATGTTCTCGCGGAAACGGTAGATGATGAGCGCCAAGACCGCCAAAGCGTAAAGTTGCGGCCAGACCGGGATGATGTCGCGGTGGGCGGCGGTATAGAAATAGACCCACGGCATGGATGTCCCGAACAAGACCAGTACGCCCAACGAAACGTAACGGGTGATCAAGACCGCGATTAAGCAGGCGATGAACGGCACAATGACAATCACCGGGGCAGGGGCGACCATCAATAGCGTGCCGAAGGCAGTAGCTGCCCCCTTGCCGCCGCGCATCGCGCCAGTGAACACCGTCACCCAGACCGACCAATTGTGGCCGATAATCGCCATTATACCGGCCAAGACCGAGGCGAACCAGACATCCTCACTGGGCAAAATCGCTTGTGCGATGAGGATGGCGATGATGCCTTTGGTGCTGTCCCACAACCAGACCGCGATGCCCCAGCCGATCCCAAAAAGGCGGGCGATGTTGGTCGCGCCCATATTGCCGCTACCCGAAGCGAAAATATCGACGCCTTTGAGTCTGCCGAGGGCGTAGGCCGTCGGGAATGAGCCAATCATATAGCTGAGGAGTGCGACAAAAATAACGCTGAAAAAGCTTCCGTGAATGACCATCTCTATCCCAACTCCTCTAATCTATGGCATCTTCATTTAAGGTGGACATGGCAAAGGCATGTCCTACTATCCCATTGTGATGAGATTGAATATCAACCATAACACCGATGTAGTCCTTATGGTACGCGAAGATTCTGAGAATCGTGAATCAATTCTTTTAGGACGTTGGGTAGGCGTACAGGAGGCGCACATCACATCGTGCTAAAATTTCGGCTATGAGCATCAAACAACGTTTTCTCATCGTCTTAATCTTCACCGCCTTATTGGTCGGCAACAGTCTGCCCGCACAGGCGCAAGATGCTGCCAGCGACCTGTTGGGGCGGATTAACGGTCTGCGCGCCTCGCTGGGTTTGGCGGGTTACACCCTGAACGGCTCACTGAGCGCCGCCGCCCTCAATCAAGCGCAATGGATGGCGACCACCGGTCAAATTAGCCACACCCAATCAGACGGCTCGACGCCATCTAGCCGCGCCGCCGCCGCCGGATACTCGGGGCGCTGGGTGAGCGAGAATATTTATGGGGGGGGATTGGCGGGGGTGGGCGATGCGTGGAATTTCTGGCTGAATTCATCCCTCCACTATCGCGGCATGACCAACCCCAACTATCAAGAAATCGGCATCGCGACTGCGGCGGGCGGTTGGGGACAATCATTCGTGTTGGTCTTTGGCTCGCCCGGCGGCAGCGAGGCGTATGTGCCGCCGTCATCAGGCGGCGG
>DAOTTP010000021.1:0-33352 GCA_034437835.1 Anaerolineae bacterium
TTAGTCTCACCGTCGTTCATGCACCCCGTCCTCGGTCAGATGGACTACACCCACCGCGTCCTCGGCGTGAACCTGATCGAAGGCTTCACCTATTACGGCGTAGTCGCCGCCGCGCTGACCGTGCTTGCGGTCTGGAAACGGCGCGGCGCACGTTGGTGGGCGATTCTGGCGGGCATGTCGGCGATTCTGGCGTTAGGGCCGTTGGTCAAAATTTTCGACCAGCCCATCGTCCTTCGCCTCGATAATTTTGAGTCGTATGTGGCGCTCCCGTGGGCGTTCATGTATGACCTGCCCGGATTCAGCCTCGCCCGTGCGCCGGGTCGCTTTAATTTTACGGTGGCGCTGGCCGCCGCCGTCTTGGTCGGTTATGGGGCGTCCGTCCTGTGGCGCTTCAAATGGCGCGTGCCGGTCATGCTGATTTTGGCCGCCGTCATCGTGTTTGAATATCAGGCGGCATGGCCGTTCCCCAGCGTGCCAGCCAACATCCCACGCCAAATCGTCGCCCTTAACGCGGATGCAGATCTACGCGCCGTGTTCCATGTGCCGTCTGGGAATTTATTGGCCGCCAAAGAAGCGATTTATCTGCAAACCGGCTATCAAAAACCGATGATCGCCGGTCAGGTCACACGCCGGACGCCGGTCAGCCCGGCCAAATTGGGCTTATTGGAAGGGACGCTTGACCCGGCCTTGCTCAAGCAAGAAGGCGTTGATGTCGTCATCGCGCATAAGCAATTTATGGATACCGGCCTGACGCTCCGGCTGCAATTGCAATTGGGCAGTCCGGTCTGGGAAGGCGGGCGATTCGCGGTTTATCGCGTGCCGGAAACGGTTGAACCCGCCGGATTTATCGCGCTGCCCGCCCCAGATGTGCCGGACGGCGCGGCGCGTACCGCCACCCAAGCCGACAGTTATTTCTATATGCCAGCGTCGGGGGACATCACCTTCAGCGGCGGCGTGAGCGCGAACGGGCGCGACCTGACGCTAATTCTCATCCCCGTGACCGGCGACCCCATCCTGATTGGCGCATGGCCGCTGAATGGTCACCGCGACCTCACAGAGCGAATCAGCGTCCCAGCGGCGGGGTACTATACCGTTCGGCTGACGCTGGGTGAGCCGTGTCCATCGCTGATGCCTTCGCCGACGCTGACCTGCCGCGCCCTAATTACCAAATCGCTGAAAATCACCCTCGATTCGCCATGACATGGTATAGTCTAATTATCTTTCATTATTCAAACCCCACGGCATACCTTCATGGCAGATGTAGCGAACTTTCCAGATATTCTCGGCTTTATCACCAGCGGCGAACGGCTAGACATCGGCACGGTGCAAGCGGCGGCGACCTCACTACCGATGTCTGTCAAGGCGGGCAAATCTTTCCGACTGCTGGTGGCATTACAAAATATGGTCGATTCGCCGGTTGAGATGCTGGTCGCGCTCACGCTACCGGCGGCGGACGCAGGCGGCAAAAAAAATAAATTCAGCGCCAAAACCTTACGCATCTCGGTTGGGATGCAGCCGGGGGAAGTCGGGATGTTGCTCTTGCCCGTCGCCAGCGCTGGCGATACCACGCCGGGGGCGCTACGATTCCCAATCAGCATCAGCGGCGTGAAAGCGCTCGAACGCGGCGGACGTCTCCGCACCCCAGAAGGCGGTAGCGAGATTTATCTGCCGGGGTTGAAGGTCGAAACCCGCAAATTGATAGATAATCTCTCGAAGCAAAAATTTGTCGGCGGCAAAAAAGGGATGCTGGGCGGCGCGGCCACCCTAGAACCCTCTGTCATCGTGCAACCCGGCAGCTTGACCGAAATTGCGGATTTCAAGCCGGAATATCGCACGATCTGGACGCGGGCGGAGTTGCGCGAAGACCCGCTTGCGTTGCTTGAGCGCTACAAAGATGATATCACTCAGCACGCTCTCATCTCACTTGACCGCACCCAGATGCTCGCCCCGCTGGTGGAAAAAACGACGACGCGCTTCAAACAAGCGGGTTATGTGTTGAGCGAGGTCGAGGCCAAGCTGATTGGGCGGGCGCTGACTCACGTCCTCGAATATGCCTGCACCGGTCAATTCAGCTACGGGCGCACCTATCTCCCCATGCCAGAATATGAAGTATTGCGGGTGATTCAACAAGAAATACGGGATCGTCAGCCGATCAAATTGCGCTGGCTGATTGCGATATTGAACGCCGTCGCAGAGGACAACCGCATCCCCAAATATATGGTGCGTACCATCGTCAAAGACCCGTCGTATGATGCTCTGCTGCGTGACACGTTGATGTGGTCGCTGAACACGGTTGAAGCCGCCACCGGCTTGGAATTGGGGACGCCAGAGGAGTTGGAACAGCACGCCGACCAATGGTTCGAGAAGTTCCAGCGCTGCCTCGCGGACGGCGGGGACGCCGAGCCACTGACGTTTGAGGATGTGTATCTGCCACTGGTGCTAGCCGGTATCGCGGTCTATGACGAACTGACGTTGCCTGACGAAGATATTAAGTCATTCAATCCGCTGTTTCAGGTCATGCTACGTGAACGCGCCGACGAGCGCACGGCCGAGAACTCATCCCTATTCGACATCACCGCGACTCTGCTGGACAAGGCGCTCAAGAAATACGGCCTCGGATTACTGTAATCCATCGTAACTACTGGCCTATCGTTTCTTCACTCAATTTGATGCTGTAGAGCGTCAAATTGGCTGATGGGTGGGGAAGTTCTTCCATCAGATGATTGGGCTGAGTAGTTAACGCTTGATATGGAATGAATCACCTTTGAGCAATGATTTCAGAATATATTAAGCGGGCGCGCAAGCGCTGCCCCTACAAAATTTCTGATGATGTGGGACAAAATCGCGTCAACGGACGTGGCGTAGGGGCGAGGCTTGCCCGCTCGTTCTGGGAATATGGAAGTAAATTCATTTCACATTAGCCTTTAAGTGGTAGATTTGGGTGCAAACGTTGTCGTCGGTGGTGCTTTTACACAGCGCATCAGGCGGAAAGGTATTCATTGTTATTCATCGTTTACGCATCAAGTACGTATGAAGAGTGAAGGCTGAAAGTTCAGAGGTGTGTTACTATATTTCAGTGTTGTAACATCATCGGCGTCTTATGAGGAATGCGATGGAGACCACCTCTAAACCTGTTCCGGTTCGTGGCGTTGTAATGGCGCTCTTGACGCCGATTTTTTTGGGGGTCGCCCCAATTTTTGGCAAAATGGCAATCCGCGCCGGGGCGGACTCGTTTGGGGTTGCCGCGCTGCGGACAATTATGGCGATTGTTGTCCTGTGGGTGGTCTACGGACTGTTCTTCCGGCGCTTTATCTTCGCAAACCCAGCCGCCCTGATGGGCTGTATCACCATTGGCGCGGTCAACGGCGTGGGCGCATTGTGTTATTACAGCGGCCTCGTCCGGCTGGACGCGGGCATGGTTCAGTTGATTAACGGCATGTATCTGGTGATTGCGGTGGTGCTAACGCACTTGCGCGGCGCGCACATTGACCGCCGGACGTTATTACGGGCGACTCTGGGGGTTATCGCGCTGGTCGTGCTGACCACGCTCGGCGAACGCCAGATTGACCTCGTGGGCGTCGGGCTGATGTTGGGGTCGGCGCTGATGTTTGCGGGGACGCTAGTGCTGGGGCAATTCGTGCTATATGAAGTGCCACCGCAGACGATGGCGCTCTATGCGCTGTCCGCGATGGCAGTCATCTTGACGATGGTCTGGCTGGCGGTAGGGCAACCGTTGACTCCGGAAATCGCGGTGCTGGCAGTGCCGCCCATCATCATCCTCGGAATTACCACCGCGCTCTCGCGGTTGGCGATGTATGCCAGCGTCAAGTTTTTGGGCAGTACCCAAACCGCGATTATGGCGGTGGCCGAAATCGCCGTCGCGTTGATTTTATCGGTATTGACGCTGGGCGAACGCCTCACCCCGGCGCAATGGGCTGGCGTGGCGATTTTGGTATCGAGTTTATTGCTGGTGCGCCAGCGCGACCTCGTGAGCGAGGATTACAACCCCGGCGCGATGATTCTGGCGAATATGGCGTCGGAACAATTCCAGCGTATCGCCTTCCATAAAGCCTTCGGCACGCGGGAGACCAACCCCGATTTCGCCGTGCTGCAAGATATGTCTCCCGAAGAATTGCGCCAGATTCAGCACATGATGGGCGCAGAAAGCGGGGCGGTTGACCCTTTCCCGATCGGTAAGAGCGCGGAACTGCAAGCCAGTGCGCGTGAGAATCACAGCGATGAGGCCGCTATCCGCTAATTTGTTGCCACTTCCCAGACCTCGAATCCTGCATCGCAACCAATCACCACCCGAGTCCCATCATCACTGAACGCGACCATATCCGGCACGCGGGTACAGGCGTCCCAATAGGTTCCGAGGTCGATTTGCTCTCCCGTAGCGACAATCCACGCGCTGACCGTCGGCGTGTCGCCGCGATGGACGGCCAAAATCACATCCGCCGTCGGGGTAATCATGAACGCTTGGATATAGTCGCCGCCCAACTGCGTGATGAATTCATCTTCACCCGTCTCAAAATCCAACAGATGTAGCCCGTCCGAAGTGCTGTCGCGCCAGACGAAATGAACGCCCTCAGTCTCGTTGACGCGGCCAAAGGTCGGAGCCACAGGCAATTTGACTTGCGCTGTGACGGTGTTGGTCTGTAAATCCCACAGTTTGACGACTCCCTCAGCGGTGGCAGTAATCGCCAGCGGCGCGGGGATGCGCCCGATTCGGACAATGGAGTCTGGGTCATTTTCTGGGCCGGATGGGACGAGGATGTCGGGCGGGAGGCTTTGGCTAATCAGGTCGAATTTGCCGATTTGATGCGCCCCTAGAGATGGGTCGAACAAATCCGGCTGGAACTCTAGCCAGACATAGCGCTCCGGCTGTTCGGCGTCGAACCACACGCGGAATGGGTAGCCATAAGTCGTTGGGATGGGCAGTGAAATCTGTTGGCCGGTGGTGACTTCGGTCACGAACACGCCATACGCCCACCCCGGCAAAGGTGCGCCGTGCAGCGCGACCACCGATTGGCTATCGGGCGAGAAGCGGGCGTCAATCAGGTTGGGCGGTGCGAGTGGGTCAGCTTCGAGGTTCAGGCCATACGCCCTGAGGTAAAGGCCGCTGGCGACATCCCAGAAGGTCGCGCCCGCCGCCCCACGTCCCGCAATCAAGGTGCGACCATCAGGGCTGAGATTGAACCAGCCGGACGGGATGGGTGGAGCGAGTTCGATGGGGGTAGGCCACGTCCAGCCAGAGACACGGGCGGGGCGTAGGTCGCGGACGGTTTCGGCGGTGATGACCGGCGGCGTATCATCCTGTCGGGCTTGGGCTGAGGCGGTGATGGTAAAAAGGCAAAAGGCGAGGGCAAAGAAGAACATTTTCATGGGCGTGTCTCGCTGGGAAACAAAAAGTACGGACAGCATATACGCTGTCCGTACTTCATTCAAGCTGAGGATGTGGGTTAGGCCGCGTTTTCGTCTTCTTCAAATTCGTCGTTCTTGACCTTACGCTTGGGCTTCTCGACGCTGATGTCGTCGTTCTTGGTCTTGGTCAGCACATCGAAGTCCACTGGGGTACTCCGACGGTTGTGCAGGTAGATGCCGCCGCCGACCAGCAACAGGCCAAGCAGGATTGAACTGATGTTTTGGAAGATGAACACCTCAAAAACCAATGCCGATGCGACGAGGACAATCGACCAAATCTTCATCTGCGCCATGCCTTCGCGCACCTTGCTGTCCTTGCCGAGTAACTTACCCTCGTAATACTCAAGGAAGCCCGCGCCCAGCAAGGGGTAAATCGCCCAGATGTACGCCCACGATTCCCAGTGACCAGTGATGGACTGGTACATCAAGACGAGGCCGGTGGCGGTAGTAATGACGCCGCCTTTGAATTGTTCTAGCCCGTTACGGCCTTCGCATTGGCGGCTGGCGTAAATCAGGCCGAGGCCGGGGATGAGGACGAACAACGGCCAAAAGTTCCAAAAACCGATGTTCCCCATCAACAGGACGAGCGCACCGACGCCCAACAGAATATACGGCAAGTGTTTTTGGTCAAGGCTCACGCTTTGGTCGCCGAAGTGCATGTGAAATTTATGGTCGTTGTTCGAGTCGGACATGGCGGGTTAGCTCCGTTAGATTTAATGTGTTTGATTGTTCTTAGAATCATATACGGAGAGGGCTTGCGGTGGGTTGCGGTAGGTTTTGGCTAGGCTTTCAACGCCGCTTCTTCTTCGGCTAGAAGTTGTTGGACGGCGGCCAAAACGCGCTCGTGAATCGCGCCGTTGCTAATCAACATCCCTTGATTGGGGAGATTGGGACCCTTGCTGAAATCTAGCGGCGTGCCATCAATATCGGTGACGCTGCCGCCGCCTGCCAAAACCAACGCCGCGCCCGCCGCATGATCCCATGAAGCATGAGGGCGTCCGCTGCCGGTGCGAGGCAACCGCAAATATAGTTCACCATCCCCGGCGGCGATGCGGGCGTATTTCTCCATGCTGTCGATGCGCTCAAATGGCGAGTCGACCAGCCCTGCGTACTCGCGCACCTTCGCCATCCGGTCAAACGCGCCGTGCGTCTTCTCGACGCTCTCCATAATACGGATGTGAGTCGGGTCAGATAATTTAGACGCCTCGACACGCTTGGCCTCGCCGCCCGCGATGGGTTCAATCCAGACCTCACCGCCCCATGTCCAAACCAAGGCGCCGCCGTCATAACCCGGATAGGCGGGGCAGCCCATCACCGCGCCGACGGGTAGGCCGTTTTCGAGGATGCCAACAGCTACCGCGTAGTGCCGCAGCGCTAAAAACCCCTTTGTGCCGTCGATAGGGTCAATCACCCAGATACGGTCAGCCGTGGCGGTCTTGCCATAATCCAGCCAATCCACCACATCCGATTCGCTAACCGTCCGCCCTAAGGTCTGGCCGATGAGCGCTACGATTTCGGCGCGTTGTGTGGCATCGACCACCTCTAGGAACTGCGCGCCGGATTCCTCCGCCAGCACCGCGTCAGATGGGAACTCGCGGGAGATGGCCTCACAAATCAGCGCTTGTGAGCCGTAATCCGCGATGGTGACGGGTTCTGCGCCGGCTTTTTCGTTGGAGATGAGGTGATTTTGCTGCACGGTGGTGCAGAGCGCTGCCGCCTGACGGACGGCCTGCTTGATGATTTCCAAATTCATGGGGGTGGTTCTCCTGAGTGGTTCACTCGATATAGCCCAGCGCACGCAAATGTTCCAACATCTGCGGCGTTAGGGCGGCGTCCTCTGCCAAAGCCGTCAGCGCGTCGCGCTGTTGTGCGGCTTCATTCACAAAATGGTCTAGCATCCCGCGCAGTTGGGCGACAGTGGCGGGGTGGTCGCGTATGAGATTATGCACCTCATACGGGTCATTGCTGAGGTCATATAGGGCGTCGATGTCCGCCCCGACCAATGTCAGTTTGCGCTGACCGTGATAAATCGCACGACGCACCTGAGTCAGGCTGAGGGCGTCAATCAGGGCGGCGTTGCGATAGCGCATCACGCCGAGGAAGGTTTGGGGCGGGAAGGCTTCACTGTAGGCGGTATCGCCTTCCGTGTCGGTATTCCACAAGGCTAACGGGTCATCGGGGCAGACATCGGCTGCATCTAAAACGGTGTGGTAGATGCGGCGGGTGCTGAGGTTATCTGGGATGCGTTGCCCCGCGCCGATACCGTCCGGGGACGAGATAATCAGCGGGACATGCACCAATTCTTGGTTGACCAAAAAGCTGTGGCCGAAATAACCGTGGTCGCCGTGGCCTTCGCCGTGGTCAGCGGTGATGATAACGAGCGTGTCTTTGGTCGCTCCGGATTGTTTAAGGTAACGGAACAGCCGCCCCAACTCAAGGTCTTGGGCATAGATTTCTGCATCGTAAAAGGCTTCGAGGCCGCGCTGTTGCCAGTCTTTCACGGGCTGGTCTGCTGGGCTTGCCCAACGTGCGGCGTCGGCGTTGAAACGTCCAACGAACGGGTAAGCCTGTTTGTCTAGGTCGGGGGCGATGTGGCGTAAGGCGGCCTGCGGTGGGCGGTAGGGCAGATGTGTCCCCATTAGATTGAGGAAGGTGAAGGTTGGGCGCTCTTGGCCGCCCGCCCGCTGCTGCTCATAATAGCCAATCAGGTCGGAAATTGAGTTGGCGCTGTTGCCTTTATAGTTAATCATCCGCGTCCACAACGGCGTGAACAGCGGATGGAGCGAGAGGCGGAACATCCACTCACGCCGCGCAAACTGGTTGCCGAGGCCGCGTGCGACCACGCGCCATTTCCGCACCAACGCATCGACAGGCGCGCCCATCGAACGCTCGAACGGGCGGTTTATCGACGCGCCTGCGTAATTATAAAACGACTCGAATCCACGGGTTAAGCCGTGGTTCAGCACCCCGACCAGTGGGTTATTGCAGAAGCCGACGGTATGATAACCAGACGCCTGAAGCTGTTCCGCCAGCGTGGGGATGCGCTCGGACAGCACGCGGTCTGCCTCGGTCAAGCCGTGGGCGGACGGGTAAACACCCGTGAACATCGAAGCGTGCGACGGGACTGTCCATTGCGCGGCGGAAACGGCGCGGTCATACACCGCCGCACCCTGCGCGAAGCTATCAAGGTTGGGGGATGTGTTGCGCGGGCCATGATAGAGCGACAGTCGGTCACGACGCATGGTATCTAGGATGATGAGGAGGATGTTGGGTCTGGACATTAGGACTCGGCGATGATGTGGTGCTGGACACCCATAAGGTGCAATCGTAGCACCGCATGATACAGCCCGACAAGCGCCGATTCACCGGCGTTTTCTACTCATTATGAGCTTAAGATTATCCTAACTGTGTTTCAAAGTCCCTAGAACGTAATGTTTAGGCAAGCGAAATCTTGACAGATGTTGTATCATAGGTTTATCGTACCAATCACCCAAACACATTTGATGGGAGACTCCACATGCGCCTTATCCGAATTAGTTTCGTCCTGTTGATCCTTGTTTTGTCCGCGGGTATCGCGTTCGCTCAAGAAGCTCAACCAGAACCCCGCCTCGCTGACACGTATGTTTTTGGCGGCGATTTTGACAGCTACGCCAAATTTGTCACCTATTGGACGGTCATCAATGGTGCGGCCAAAGATACCCGTGTTTGCGGTGACTTGGGCTATAACGGCTCTAACTGCGCGTTCCAATTCAAGGGTCACAACCCCGAAAAAACCCGCCTGACCCAAGTGATCAACCCCGAATTCCGCTATGGGACAGAAGACCTGCATTACGGTTTCTTCAGCGCTCGCGTCAAGCCGATTAAGGGCGAAATTAACCTGCGTTTCGCTTTCACTTTCACGTTCAAGGACGGGTCGCCTGCCGTCAAGACTAGCTACACCTATACGGGTACTGGGCCGGCGCTGGATTATGAGACGATCTACTTTGAAACGGAATCCTCGTTCAATCCCAAGACGATCAAGTTGGCGAAGGTGAACATCCGTAACTTCTCGGAAAATTTTAGCACGGTGTACGTGGACTATATCACCATCGGCATGAACATCGTCGCGCCGGAATAACCCCCGACTTTTGCACGATAAAACTAAGCCCCGGTTATGCCGGGGCTTTTTTCATGCCTGTTGCTGGCGCAGCACCGCCCATACGAAGCGCGGTAGCCGCAACATCCGCTTGGCACGCCACGGTTGGCGGATGAGCCTGTATAGCCATTCTAGCCCCGCCCGCTGCATCCAGCCCGGCGCACGCGGCACAATCCCCGCGATGAAGTCGAACGACCCGCCCACCCCCATCGCCAATGAGACGTTCAGGCGTGGTAGGTTACGCGCAATCCATTTGTCTTGCCCCGGCGCACCATACGCCACGAACAAAATATCGGCACGGCTGTCGTTGACACGAGCCACCAGCGCATCTTCATCTTCTGGACGCGGGCTACCGCTGTAGACCCCGGCCATCTGTAAGTTGGGATGACGCGCCATCAGCACACCCGCCGCCGCCTGTGCCACGCCGTCCGCTGCGCCGAGGAAGAACAGCCGCCAGCCTGCTTGTGCAGCGTGTTCGGCGATGATGGGTACGCCGTCAGAGCCGGTCACGCGCCCCGGCAAGGGATGGCCTAAGCGTTTGGCCGCCCATAATAAGCCCACGCCATCGGCCACGTTCAAGTCGGAGCGCAGCAGCACGGCCTTAAAAATCGGGTCGGTTTGCGCGACCATCATAAATTCTGGGTTGATCGTGCAGATATGGTGCGCCCGGTCTTTAGAGGCGACCCAGCGCCCGATTTGCGCCAGTAGGCCGTCATAAGTGACGGGGTGGACGGGCAAACCGAGGATGGAGATGCTTTTACCCCTCACCCCCAACCCCTCTCCCACAAGGGGCGAGGGGTTCTTATCACCTGTGCCGTCTGACGCTTCTATTCCGAGATATAGGTTGCGGGTGTGATGTATGTCCCGATATTCGACGGGTAAGTCCCCCTCGCCCCTCAGTGGGAGAGGGAGATTTAGGGGGAGAGGGGCGCTGTTCACCACTTGCGCCACTGTGACCAATTTCATACAGGTGCGGGCGGCACACCCCCCCGGCGCGCCGAGCGTCTGGCCGTAAAAACTACACGGTGAACATTCGACGCCAGAACGCACAATCACCGCGTCGGTTTTCATATTCCACGGACGCCACGCCACCGGATTGGTCGGGCCGAATACCACGGCTGAAGGTGTCCCAACCGCCCCTGCGAGGTGCGATATGCCGGAATCGGAACCGAGATATAGCGAAGCGTTCGCCAACACATCGGCCAATTGTGGGAGCGTGGTCTTGCCGGTCAAGTCTAGGGCGGGCGATTTCAGCGCAGACATGAGCGCCGCGCCATCATCACCCGCACCGCCGACCACCACCATCTGTAACCCGCGTTGTGATGCGAGTTGGTCAGCGGCGGCGGCCAGCTTATCGACATCCCACCGACGGGCGAGGCTATAGCCGCCGCTGCCGGGATGCACGACCAGATAGGCGGATGTTTTTATGGGATACGACTCGCGGGCGACCACACACGGGCGCGGTGACGGGTCTGCGCCAAGTTTTGAGGCCAGTTCCAGCCAATATTCAGCGTGATGACGCTCGAATCCGGTATCGGTCACGCGCTCAGTCAAGAATCCGCCGCGCCCGTTATCCAGCCCGATTCGGCGTTTCGCCCCGCTGATATAGGCCAACGCCGCGTATTTCCAAGCGCCTGCCCGCGTGCTGATGTGATGGAAAAAGACTATCGCGTCGAATTTTTCAGCCCGCAGCCGCCAGAACAATTTGAGCATGTCGGCTGTGGGCGCATAGCGCGGCAAGGTATAGACCGCGTTAACCAACGGCGTGTTTTGGACGATGGGCGCGGCGTGTGGCGATGTGAGCAATGCGATATGCGCCGCTGGGTGCGCCTCACGCAAGGCTGACAGCGCGGGCGTCGTCAAGATTAAATCACCGATGTCCGCCCATTGGACGGCGAGAATTTTCATGAGGCAGCCGCTTCTTCTAAGGCCGATAAAACCGTGCGGGCGCACGACTCCCATGTGAAGCGGGCGGCCTGACCTATCTCCGCAGCCGATAATCTGGCGCGTAAGGCGTCATCACGGGCGAGTCGTACCATCCCCGCCGCAATGGACTCGACATCTTCCGGGTTGACCAAAACCGCGTGCGCTCCGGTTAATTCTGGCAGACTGGAGGTGTTGGACGCTAAGACCGGCGTCCCCAAGCCCATCGCCTCAACCACTGGGAAGCCGAATCCCTCATATAAGGACGGGAAGGTCAGCGCGAGTGCGCCGCGCAATAATCCGCCCTTTTCCTCATCGCTGATATAGCCGGTCAGCGTGACGCCGGGGACGCCTTCCGCCCATGCCGGGTCGTATAGCCAGCCTTTGCCGCCCGCCAACACCAGCCCGACATCGCCGCCCAAATTTTGACGCGCCGCGCTGAAGGCTTGTACCAGTCGGGCGATGTTTTTGCGCGGTTGCAGCGTCCCGATATACGCGAAATACCGCGCTGGGAGATTAAACTTGGCGCGCACGGCCTGAATATCCCCCCGTGGCGGCGTATTGACCCCCGGATAGGCCACTCGGATTTTGGCCGCCGATGTGCCATAGAAGCGCGTCAAATCATCCGCCGTGGCTTGGCTGTCTGCGAGGATGATTGTGGCACGGGCGGCGCTGGTGCGCGTGGTCAAATCGAGATAGGCGCGGGCTTTCGGCGGGTGCGCCGCTGGGAACAATTTATAACCGAGGTCGTGAATCGTCACGACGGCTTTGCCCGGCATAACGAACGGTAGCGCATGGGCCGGGACGAACGTCACATCGGGTTTATCGGCCCACAGCGCGGCGGCGAATCGGACATGACTCCACATCCGCTTGAACGGGATGATTTTATGTGAGACGTGCGGCAAGGCGGGGAATAAATCCGGCGCGGGCGCATCGCGGAAATACAGCGTAAAACGGTGCTGTGGCGCAAGCTGAATCAGCGCCCGGATGAGGTCTAGGGCGTAGCG
Source organism: Anaerolineae bacterium (assembly GCA_034437835.1). Taxonomy (GTDB): domain Bacteria; phylum Chloroflexota; class Anaerolineae; order Aggregatilineales; family Phototrophicaceae; genus Flexicrinis. The sequence goes on from DAOTTP010000021.1 coordinate 12,490, forward strand.
CTCCGTGCCGGTGGGGTTGGGGACTGTCGTCCGGCTGGCATCAATGGCGATGTGCATATCACAGCAGGACGAGCGCCGCCACAGACGCAATCACCACGCCCGCGCCCAATGCGCTCAGGCCGCCGCTGGTCGGGCGACTGAGCAGGCCGGTCAGGACGAGCGCCGCGCCCAGAATTATCAACAGCGCGAGGGCGGGCAGTGTCGGGAACATCATAAAGGCCGCGCCGCCGATAGCGCTCAGGCCGATGAACAGCGCCCCCCTCGCCCAACGCTTAGAGGACAGCCAATAGCTGACCAGTGCAAGTCCGACCACGGCCAGCGCCAACGCGCCCAGTAAGGCAGGGGTGGTGGACAGATTCAGGGTGCTGCCAAAGGTCGCCAGCGCACCCAACCCAATCAGCCCGACGGCTGGGATGAGCGAGGACGGGCGTCCGGTTTGGATGCGCGTCATGCCGGGGCGCGGGAATTGATACGATCCCGCCCAGCGCTGATATTCTTCCTCGGTGCGGCGCTCGGCGTCGAGATGCTCCTGTTCGGCGGCTTCAACAGCGGCCTGTTCGGACATTACGCTACCCAGCGACCCAATCGCGGCCAGCGCCGCGTCGATGTCAAAATCCAGCGGCGCGGTTTCGGCTGCGCCTAGCGCCTCAACGGGTAATGGGATGAAGTCGTCCGACTCATCCAGATAGGCCTCGTCCTCGTCGTCATAATCGTCGTCAAGGTCGTCATAGTCCGCGTCCACAAAATCATCCTCAAGCGCCTCCGACGGCGGAATCGGTGGCGGCTGGGCGTCATCGCTGGGTGTGGGCGGGAGGTCGGGCTGAGTATCATCAATCATGAGGATTATCCACGGGTGAGTAATTTGCGGGCGCGGCGCAATACGCGGCGGAAGGGTGACTTAATGCGCTCAACACGGCTGGCGTAAACGTTGAAGCGGGTGTTGCCTTCACGGAAGGTCGCGACCTCATGGGCAAATTCTGACCCTAATTCCTTGAGGTACTGCTCAAAACGCTCACGCGCCCACGTATAGAGTTCTATCTCTGGGGCGGCCAATTGCTCAATGCGATGGCGCAGGTGTGGCGCGATGTTCTCGGCTGTGTTGGTTTTGGTATGACTGTTGCGGCGTATATAATAGGGTGGGGACTTCCAGCCTAGCGCTTTCGCCAACAGTAGCAGTGTTTCGTCGTAGTGTTCAGTCACCCCCACCACGCCAAAATCGTCGCTGAGGTGTTGTTTGGCGATGTCGAGTGCGTTGGGGGTGATGTTCTCAACCTTGAGCTTAGTGAATTCTTCAGGCGTTACGCCCACAATACGTGATAATTGGATGTGGGTGTACCACGGCATTTCGATGAAATCCTCGAATCGCAATTCGCCCGACACATAGGCTTTGTGTAGGCCAGACTTAGCCTTGCGCTCTAAGTAGTGATAGGTTGAGACTAGGCGCTCTATCGGGTTACTGAGCCATGTGTGGTAGACCGACGGGCGTGGGATGAGGGTATGCACGCCATAAAAGACATGCCCAATCATCGCCCGATACGCGCCGCGCTGTTCGGGGCTGAGGTTGATGAAGTGCTGGAACGGATTGCCGCGCTTGGCACTATAAAAACCGCCGCGTGGGTATTGCCGATGCAGCACATCTTTCATCGTCATACCGCCGGTATGTTCAATATGCAGCAAAATCGCAAAAGGCGAGGGTGTAAACATTCTTAAATCAGCTCCTATCGCTGATGCTGATTATCCCGCCGACGCGCCTGTCGCGCAAGCGTGTGCTTATCTGACGCGGTTGGTGTGATAGAATTTCTCTTTTTGCACAGGAGTTTTAGCCCGCCATGCGCCTGATTGAATTTAAGTTGCAGGATGGAAAAAATTCGTACTTTGGCCTATTGGTCAACCAAACCGTCATCCAAATCCGCGCAGGGTCGCTGCGCGGCTGGTTAGACAGCGGGCAGTCGCCCACCTATGCGGACTTAGTTCAGTTGGATACGCGCTTCAAAGCGGGCGAAACCGACATCCCCTATGCCGCCTTCCCGTTTCCGGAGGTGACGCTGTGCGCGCCGGTCAGTCGCCCCAATACCCTGCGCGATTTTTACGCCTTTGAGCAACACGTTAAAACCGCGATGGCGAATCGCGGGCGGGAAGTGCCGAAAGAGTGGTATGAAATCCCGGTATTTTATTTTTCCAATCCCGGGTCGATTCTGGGTTCAGACCAACCGGTACGCGCACCAAGATTCTCGAAGGCGCTGGATTATGAACTCGAAATCGCGTGTGTGATTGGGACGGAAATCCGCGATATGCGTGCGGAGGACGCCGAGGCGGCTATCCTCGGTTATACATTGTTCAACGATTGGTCGGCGCGGGATTTACAGCGTCAAGAGGTAGCTGTCGGCCTCGGCCCTGCCAAAGCGAAAGACTTTGCCAGCAGCCTCGGCCCGTGGATCATCACGCCGGATGAACTCGCGCCGTATAAAACCGATAGAGTCGGGGTTTATGACATCCCGATGACCGTGCGGGTGAATGGTCAAATCACCGGACAGGGCAATTGGCGCGACTTGCATTACAGTTTTGGCGAGATGATTGCCCGCGCCAGCGCGGACGCGACACTGTATCCGGGGGATGTCATCGGCAGCGGGACTGTGGGGACGGGATGCCTGTTGGAGACGACCAAAGCACAAGGGCCGTGGCTCCAAGCCGGCGATGTGGTGGAGTTAGAGGCGGGGATTCTAGGGGTGCTGAGGACTACCGTGATGAGTCCTGCGTGATGAGTGATGAGAAAGCACAACCATGTATTGAGGTTGTGCTTTATTTACGCCCAAAGTGATGAGCCATGAGATAAGAGTTGCCTATACCTCATCACTCATCACTTTCAACGCATTACTTGGTTTTTGGCGCATGTTCAGATCGAGTGGCGTAGGGACGGCATTCTTGCCGTCCGTTTTCGGAACAGGCGGACGCCCAGAAGGGCGTCCCTACAGTCGCAGTCATTTCACACAGTCTGAACATGAGACCCGTTTTTATTTCGGGAAACTATATTGCACGGTATAGGTGATGACCGTTTCGCCTTGTGGCGGGACTTGCACGCGGTACTCGATGCTACTGCTGTCGGTTTGGGTGTACTCGTGTGAACTGTTCAAGATTTGCCAGTTGCTCCAACGGTACAGATGCTCCGGTACGCGCACTTCCACTGTGTCGGTGTCTTTGCGGTTGCGGATGCGGATTTCATAAGTCTCTTGCACCACCGTGCTGCTAATGAATTGGAACGCCTTCTGGGTGCGCTCACCCACGAGGTCGAAAGCGTTGCCCAGATAAAGTTCGACCTTTTCGCCCTTTGGCGTGTGGTTGATGGTGTTTTCGCCAATCAACAAAGCCGAGCCGTCGGTATCTTGTTGATAAACGCGGATACGCCCCGCCGGGAGGTCGGCGTCTAAGCCGCCGTCGGCTGCCGTGCTAAATTCCAGATACGTCCCGACTGTGGTAATCCCAAAGTTGCCGTAGGTCTGGTCATAAATCGGGCCGCCATAGCCGTAGAACAGGCCGCCGCCCTCATAGACATAGAAGGTGTTGGCGGGGACGCCCGCACGGGTGACGAATTCGACCTGTTTGGTCTGGTTATTGCCCAGCGTGACGCGGCGGGCGACTTCATACAATTGGTACTCAAAGAATTCGCGCTGTTCGACTTGCGGGGCGGCGGCTGCCCTCATCACCATCCCATCCGCGTACATCTCGCCCGGATACTGGTCAACGATCCGATTGACATCGCCTGCCACCAGTTTTATCTGCGCGTCGGTATAGGTCGTGCCGCTGGTGTTGGTCACAGTCACCCAGCCGTTGACATCCAGCGACTTGTTATCCCGCGCCAGCGTGACGTTATAATCCGCCGTCCACGACATGCCGTAGGCGAGGTAGCGCAGTTCCATTTGCTGTTCGCCGCCGGTCATGCTGTTGAGCAGCCAGCGCAACGTCGGGCGGGTGATGAGGCCGGACGGCAGCGACGGGAAGCGCACATCACGGGCATCTACGCTGTGCAGGACGACCACTTGACCGTCCTCTTGGCGCAAGATGATGTCGCCATACGCGCCGCTGAGGAGGATTCCAGCATAGACTGTGCCGTCGCTCATCGTGACTGTGATGCTCTGGTCGATATAGCGCATCAGCAAGGCGGACGTGTCCACGAGGTCATAGACGTAATTCTGCTCCAAAACCTGTGTGCCGTTGGGGTCGGTGATGGACTTGATGCTGACCGATGTGCCGTCAATCGTGCTGGCGACATCGGTGAAGTCTACGGTGCTTTCGCCGGACGCTAAGGTGAAGGTGCGGCGGTCTTGTACCAGCGCCGAGCCTTGATTGTAGATGGTGATGCTGACTCCATCTGTCGGGGCTGGCTGTAGGGTGACGGGTTCGCCCTCAGGTGTTGGTGGGACGGGGGTGCTGTCTTGCGCTTGGAGGTTTAAGCCGCCCATCGCTAAAACTACAAGGCTGAGGAACATAACAATGCCCTTCTTCATGGGGTTTTCTCCTTAGTGTGCCTATAAGTCTACTTCGACTATCACGCCGTTGACATCAAACGTGTAATGCCCCGGCTCAAAACCACCCTCAAGGTGGATGGTATCGCTATACATGGCGGCGATGGCCGCGCACATCACATCTGGCGGGAGGGTACGGAAAACCCGCACCATCACCATATTACCATCCCGCGATTGCAAGATTTGGGTCGGGGCGGCACAGCCGTCAGGGATGTAACCGCTCACATTTAGGGCTACTTGCATTGGGAAAGATTCCATCACGACAACCTCAACAGTTTCGATTAGGTGTAGGCTTGCGCCATCCGACAGCCCTGCGGGCGAGACGCCTATCGGCATATCAACGGATGGTTGTGCGACTGCGACATCAGGGGTGTCCATCGGGCGTCCAGAGGTCGTGCTGGACTGTCTGATGGTGAGAAATCCCAACATGAACGCGACGAAAATCATGATAAAGCGGGTGAACCAGTCTATGGGTTGGGGTTCGCTCATGCGAGAGTTCTCCTGTAAGCGAGTGATGCGTTGAAAGGTATGAGTGATGAGAACTTTTCAGGTCGGCGTTTTTTCTCATCACTCATCACTTGTTCTATTCTATGACTACTTCGTAGGCTACGCCGTCTACCAGCGCGATAACCCGGTCTCCGAGGGCGAAGAAATCCCCTAGCGCAGGCACGCTGTCCAGCAGGTCGAAGTATTCATCACTGAGGAATACGACCTTCTCGGTGGTCATGGTGTCCGGCTTGAACTCGGTATCCGTCCACACGCCGTCCAATTGGATGAAGGTCTTGTCGCCGACGGTCTGGAGCGCGTTGGTCGGTTCATAGTAGCCAAACTCATCCGCATCCATCGGTGCTTCCGCATCCGCGAAGCCGCCGCCACCCATACCACCGGGGGACATTGTACCAGCAGGCACGGCTAACATCGGGGCGGGCGCGGCGTTGTCGGATCGCATGGTCTGGATGCCGACGGATGCGTCTACCGCGCTCGCACCGGCCTGTTCACCGCTCATTGCGTCGAAACTGGCCTCGGCTTCTTCCAGCGCACGGTTGCGCCCTTGCTGGCTGAGGATGTCGTCCTCTTCAATCAGGAAACTGGTATAGGGGGTGATGATGCCGAAGCGCACGCTCAAGCTGACCACGCTCTCGACCAGTTCTGGGTTCTCGCCGTTCAAGCGGATTTCGTCCAGCAATTCGGCGATACGGCGTTGCGCCCATAGCCGTGCGATGAACGACTCGCCGCCCGCGTTTTCACGGAAGGTCAGGTCATCGAAGGTATAGGTGGTGGCTTGCCCTTTCACTGTGCCGCTGACGCTGACCGTCACCGCGTCTTGCCCTTGACGATAGCGCCCGACGAGGATGAGTTGTTCCCCGGCGAACAAGTCGTTCACGGTCTGCGGGTATTGCAGTTCGGTCAACACGCCGCCGAAATCGAGCGCGACATCGCTCAGGACGGGCGAGTTAATCTTGGTGTAGAGACCGGCCATTTCCTCGTCAATGCGCTGAGTCGGGCGGACATAGGCGGTTGTGCCGCCAAAATCTTGCGCCACGCTGTCAAGCAAGATGGTGTTGACATCATCACCGACGCCGAAGGTGAAGATACGGGCATTGGGGCGGGCGGCTTCACGGGCATTGGCGATAATCGAGTCGATTTCGGTCACGCCTTCACTGGGTTGGCCGTCGGTCATGAACAAGATGGTGGCCGAACGTTCGACATCAACCATCCCCAGCGCGGTCAGCAATGCGATATTGATGTCCGTGCCGCCCTCGGCGTACAGGCTGTTGACCCACTGCACGGCGTCATTGGCTTGGTCTGCCGATTGCAATTCCCCAGCATATTGGCGGAAGCCGGTGCTGAACACCACGACGTTGAAGCGGTCTTGCGGGTTGAGGTTTTCCAGCACATAAGCGGCGGCGGCCTGAGCCTGAGTCCACTTCTGGCCTTGCATACTGCCGCTTTGGTCAATCACGAGGATGACATCTTTGGGCTGGATGTCCTCTTCATTGATGGTCAACGGCGGCTGCACCAGCAATAGGAAGTAGCCATCTGCGCCCGCGCTCTCCTTATAAGTGAGCAAGTTGACGTTGACGGTATCGGAGGCGACGCCGTAATACAGCGTGAAGTCCTGCGCGGCGATAGCGTTGACCATCTCAAACCCAGCGCGGAAACTGGTTTCGCTCTGGCGGCTGACGGCGATTTGGTGCGAGGGCGAATACACGGCTGCGATGGGGGTCGTGCCTGTCACCTCTATGGAGAGCGACAATTGCTCGACCACACGGGCGGTGGTCAACGGATAGACATATTCGACGAGGCCGTTCTCGACGGGCAGCAGTTGGCTGTAGTCGATTTGAATACGGCGGCTCTCACCGGGCGGGATGGGGAAGACGTTGGCCTGAATCGCCTGCGTGCCGACATATTCCAGCAACGCTGGGTCGCGGTATTGGCGGACGATTTCGTTGTAAATCTCTCGCGCTTCTGTCGCGGTTAAAATCTTGGCGTCAAAGGCTTCACCGTTGATGAACATGGTCAGGCGGTCAACGGCGGCGTTGTCTGGCAGTGGGAAAACGAAAGTCCCCTCGGCCAGACCGTCTCCCGTGTTGGTGAATTGGAGGTCGATGCCGGTGGTCGCCAGTTGGTCATTAATGGTGGCGCTGACGCGGTGAAAATCGACAGTCAGCCATGACGGGTCGGTGAAGACGCCCGGCGTCCAAATCGGGGCAATATCGGGCGGCATGACATCAATAATCGGCGGCTGATCGGTCTGGGCGCTGGTGGTGACGACGATGCCGGTCAAGGCCAGCATCAAGATAAATAAAACGCTTAAGAAAATTCGGGTAGTGCGGCGGTTCATGGGGTTAGTCCCTCTTGGTTTATACTTGCCGTTATGAGAGAGACGTTAGACCGCCGAAGAATGTTCCGAACAAACTGTCAAGAGGAATATCTGATGCTTTCGCTGACTATTATGAAGCCCATCTATCTCGCCCGTGTGCGCCCCAGTCAACGGCAGGCGCTGTTGCACGGTGTCGCGGACTATGCCGACCTCGTAGGGAATGTGTTCGGCCATAAGATTAAGGGGATGGAACTTGCGCCGCAGCCCGTCGCGTTGGATGCGGACGAGCGCGATTATTCACTAGAGGTCATAACGGGCGCTTTGGATGAGACCATCCCTCAGCGCATCGCGGGCTATCTGTATTGCGACCCATTTATAACAGGACAGGGACACCCCGGTGTTGGGATGTCCCCGTATGCAGGGCTAGAAGTCGCCCATATTCTGGTCGGTAAGGGCATGGCGCACCATGCCCTTACGGTTGGACAAGCCCTTGTATTGCCCGCGCCAGATTTGGTTTAATCCAATGTCACTTGGATGTCATCAACCCAGATTGTTCCTTTGGCGGCCTTCTTGACGGCGGCGGAAACCGTATATTTTACGGGCGTTCCGGTCAAAACCGTGGAGACAGTCAGTGGTGTTGCTGACCATGTATCGGTTCCGCCCGCTGGCAAGGTGATTTTCAATGGGACATTGACATCACCCGGATAGGTGATTTTGATTTTGATGATCCCTTTTGTCGCCACGACGAGGGTTTGGCGAACATAGACACTCAGGGTTAGTGTATCCCCAGCATTGCCGAGGAACATATTGATTAGTGGCTGCTTGACGATGCTGATTTTAGACGAGTTTGTGGTCTTGAGTTGGAATGAGCAGTTCGAGCCGTTCGCGCCGAAGCCCGCGCCGCACTTACGCAGGTCATCCGTCTGCTTATTGCCCGTACTCCAATTTTGAGCAAGGTTAGCGTTTGCGCCTTGCGTCTCGAAACCGGGGTTGAGTAACGGGAGTAGCGTCCCCGTGGGCAAGTTGAAGGTGAACGGCGAGTTGGCCGCGAAAACACTGGTCGAACCGTCGTCGGCCTTCACTGACCAACGGAACTCTCCACCCGCGCTCAACAATGCTTTTTGCGGGGCAGTCAGGTTGAACAAGCAGCCAACTGTACAGGTCAACCCATCAGCGTCGGCGGCGGGGGTCAACCCGGCCAGCGTTAACAGGGTGATGGGGCTGTTGCCTTCAATGCGTTTCATTTCAAAGATATAGCTCAGCGCATTATCGGCGGTTGTCCATGTGAAACCGGCGTCTAGATTGCTCAGGACAGCGCCTTTGGTGGGCGTAACGAGCAAGAAGCCCAGACCCTGCCCTGATAGCTCAAATGCGCCGATGTCGATAAGCACGCTGGTGTTGGCGTCGCCGTCGGTACGCCGTGCGGAGTTACGGGCGTCTTTGCCCGCCGCGAACGCCGAGAAAAGACTTACCACCAATGAGTCGTCGCCCTCGTCGATGCCGTCCTCAGCAGGGGTGGAGACGTTGCCGGTCAGGGCGTAATACAGCGGGTCTGTCGGGTCGTCACCGCCGAAGATGAAGGTCTGGGTGGGGTCGCCTGAGACATACGGGTTCTTAGCAATGTTCAAAAGCGCCACATTGCTCACCGAGGCCGAACACTGTCCGGCATTAAGAGCCGAGTTCAGGTTATACAGCCAATTGTGCGTCGCGCCCGCATTGGTCGTGCCAGCGAGGTTGGTGCATCCGGCGACGTTAAACGTTTCGTCGGTATCGCCCACCATCGCGGCGCTGCCGTTGTCATAGATGAAATTGCCGTGGATTTCCCAACGTGCCAGCGTCGAGTCAAGACTGCCGTTCCACTCGAAGCCGTTAATGGCGTCGTCAGGGTCGGCGTCGCCGCGTGCCAACAGTCGGAAATATTCGCCAGAGGTCATCAGGGTATTGTTGGCGATGGTGTTGTTGACGATATAGATACGCTTGCCGTGGAAGCCGTTAATCAGCGGGCCGGCGTTGTCTAGTTGGTCGAACGTGCGGATTGTGTTGTTAAGGATGACGTTGCCGACGATGGCCGTTTCAAACGGGGCATCTTTGGCGCGAGTCATGAATTGAATCAGCGTCTCGGACGTATTGTTGACGAAGGTGTTGCTCTGGATGTTGGTATAGCTGTCCAGCGTGTGCAGCACGGGCGTGAAGAACACCAAGACGCTACCCTCGTTAGCGGCGGGGTTCTTGACGAAACTCCACGAGCCAGAGGCGTTGTCAATCCCATCGAACAGGTTGTTGGAAATCACCACGCGGTCAGCATTTGTACCACTGTCCTGTACGCCGATGATGCCCGCCAAGTTGCTGCCGTTGAGGTCGATGAAACTGTTGCCGTCAATGCTGACATCGGTGGAGCCGTTGAAAACCTCGGCCAACGTCACCGATTGCAGCGTGGGGAAATTGGTCACGACATTATCGCTGAACGTCGCGCCGTCGGCGTTATCCAACGCAAAGACTTGTGGAAGGGCTTGGATGCTGCTGTTATAGGCTTCTGCCCCCCGGAAGGTGAAGCCAGACAGTGACCATCCCGGCATATCCTCGACCACCAGCGCGGCGCGGCGGATGCGGAACAGCACATCGGTACGGCCTTGTGCCACATTATTGACGAAAATCTGGCTCGGCTCGAAGTCACCGGTAGCGATGCTGTTATATCCGAAGATTTTCACGCCATTGGCATAACGGAACAAGAATGGCGAGACCGTCTCACCCGGCAGCACAATCACGCATTTGTTATCGCTGGCATCTTGCGCTTGAATCTTGGCTGCTTGTGCCAGACTGGTCAGCGGAGCGCTGAGTGTGCCGTTCATGCCCGCCGCGCCCACATTATATGGGCCAACATAGAGGATGTCGCCTAAGTCAATCGTGACATCGCCGCCGGTACACGCGCCCGCCGGGAGCTTGTCCGGTGCGCCGAATAGGGGGATAGCGGTGAATTGGGCGTCGTTGTCATAGGTTGGGCGACCCAGCACCGAAAGCCCTGCGCCCGTGTCATAGTCGTAACCGTCGGGGTCATCCATCGGGAGGTCGATGGCGTGTGTCCGTAAATAGCTCAGGATATTGGGCTGCGGGACTTCACCCCGGAAGGCTGAGTTGAAGGGGTTTTGCTTGAGCAGTGCGACCATCCCGGCCAAGTGTGCGGCTGCGGCTTGTGTGCCGCCAAATCCTTCCGAACAGGCCGTCCGGTCAGAGACGCCCGCCGTAAAGACGCTGACCTGCGCGGGCGAGGCGACATCTGGTTTCACGATATTGGCGGTGATGTACGGGCCGCCCGGTAAGCTGGTAGCGAGGCCGCCCGCCGCGAATACTGGTCCGCGCCCGCTATAGGCCAACGTCGGGAAATTATTGATTCGGTCAGGGCAGACTGCGCCCACCGTAATCACATCTGGAGAGTCTGCTGGGCGGGAGAGCGTGCCGCTGAACGACAGTACCGTGCTATTGCTGGGGTTGCCAATCGTCCGCCCGATGCCGCTGACGCTGACCTGCACGACCAGCGATGTCGCATCGCCCTCTATGGTGGTTAGCGTCAGGGTCAGGCTACAATTGCCCCCGCCGTCGGTTGTACAGGTGTCGGGGACTGTCCACTGGTATGCGGGAAGGCCGTTGCGGGCGGGCTTGGGCAGTGCGGAGAAGCCCGCGCCGGTCAGCGATGCGGTGATGTTCTCACGCGCCGCGCCAGCCGCTTGAACCGTGTCCCAGTCGCTCCAACTGATGTCCACCGTATCCCCGGGCTTGGCGGTGATGCTGAGGGCGGAGGTATTGCCGGTATAGGTGAAGGACTTGTAGCTCGTGTTCGCATTGCCCGACGCCACAATCACCACCGCGCCGGCTGTTTTAGCCTCTTGCAGCGCGGTATAGACGTTCTTGGCATCGGCGCGGCCAAATGTGCCGTCGCCGGGGCCGAAACTCGCCCCGAAATCTGCGCCAATCACAATCACATCATGCGTGTTGTCTGCGGCGGCAATCGCGTCGAACAGTTTGGCCGAGGTCTTAACCTCGTATAGCGTGATTTTTGATTCTGGGGCGATGTCGCAAATCACCTCGGCCATATCGAGGCCGCGTCCGGTATCACCCGCGCTGGGTGCGCCGAAGCTGGCCGCCATCTCGACGGTGGGATAGCTACTCAAGCAGGTCAGGTCGGGTTTGCGGCCTGCCGGGATGTTAGCCGACGTGCCGAAGCCAAAATCAATCAGCGCGACCTTAATCACGGGCGTACCGCCGCCCATATACCCGGCTTGATGCCATGGATATGCGCCCACGAAGTCGAAGGCTTCCGATTCCTCGTTGCCGCTGGGGTTACGCGGGGCGCTAGATGCGGCAACGTCGGGGGCATAAGGCGCACGCGCACCGCGCCACTCGCGGGTTTCGCCGGTCTGGTCAGTGGGCAATTCCAGCGAATCGGACGGGGACTCAAAACCACGCCATTCCTCGCCTTCTGGCAATGTGCCGGGGGTGGGCTGGATTTCATCGGAAGATTCCGGCGTATCAGGCAGGGTCAATGGATCGTTCTGTGCGCTGACGGAGGCAGAAATGAGTCCACCTATCAGCATTAAAGTCAACAGCACCCAACGGGTGCGTAAAGCCAGTGAGGAAGTCATTAAAGCATCCCTTCAAACTATTCATAGTGATGATTTGATTGTACAGACCGCTCGTAGTCACATGTCTTGATATATCCCTTGATTGTTGAAACCGAGTCAATTTTCGTACAAAAAACCTGATGATTCATCCAAACGGCGATAATTACACGTATCATTAAACAATGGGTAAAATCATAGCCCATGGATACCTATGGAGGGTGAGTATATGAAACGTGTTTCTTTGCTATTGGCCGTGCTGTTGCTGGTGAGTGCTTTTGTTGTTCAAGCGCAAGATGCCCCAGCCGTCGAAGTCTCAGACCAAGTAATCCTTAACAATATGGTTCGGGTCAATGCTGTTTATAGTGCTGGGCCGGGCTTCATCGTCGTTCACGCGGACAACGCTGGTGCGCCGGGCGCAGGTGTTGGCGTCAAGGCCGTCCCCGCCGGTTGGAGCTATGGCGTAGACATCGCCATCGCCCCCCGCGCATCGACCCCAGTCCTCTACGCCATGCTGCATGTCGATGACAGCGCGGTTGGCACGTATGAGTTCGGCACGGTTGAAGGCGCAGACAGCCCTGTGATGGGCGATAACGGCATGGTCAGCCCGGGTTTCAAAATTGAACTGGTCGCGGCCTATGACCAGTGGATTATGGATAATGTCCTCACCATCCCGGTGATTATCACCCAACAAGACAGCTGGCTCGTGGTTCACAACGATAACGAAGGCGGCCCCGGCGCACCGGCAGGCAACGTGTTCGTCCCGGCGGGCGTCAACCAAGATGTCAGCGTGACGTTGGACGGCTCACAGACCGCTTTCCTCTACCCGATGATGCACTATGACACCGGCGTGATGGGCGAGTATGAGTTCGGCACGGTTGAAGGCGCGGATTCCCCGATTACGGTTGATGGCATGTTCGCCACCGCCAAGATTTATCAAGGCACGGCCTCGATGCGCGTCCCGGCGCAGGTCGTCACCGATACCGTCGTCGCAACCTCGGTTGTCGCTGAAGTCGATGGTTGGTTGGTCATCCACGCCGATGGCGGCGGCAAGCCCGGCCCAGTGATTGGGCAAGCGCTCGTCCCAGCTGGCTTGAGCGTGAACGTCAGCGTCCCAGTTGACGCGATGGGCGTTACACCGGTCTTGTACCCGATGCTGCACGTCGATACCGGCGAAGTCGGTGTGTATGAGTTCGGCACAGTCGAAGGCGCAGACGGCCCAGTCATGGTCGGCGATAACGCCTTGGTCTTTGCAATGGATGCTGCCCCGTCCATCAATTACACCGTTTCCGCGATTGATGGCGGCGTGATTGTGGCTGGCGCGTTAATCGACCAAGATGGTTGGATGGTCATTCACGCCGATAACAATGGCGGCCCCGGCGCGGTGTTGGGTCAGACCCGCATCCTCGCAGGTCACTCCTCCAACATCGTCGTCTCGTTGGATACCGAAGCGGCGGGCGCGAGCGTGTTCCCGATGCTGCATTATGATACCGGCGTCATCGGCGCGTATGAGTTCGGCACGGTTGACGGCGCAGACCTCCCCGTGAGCGTCGGCGGTAATGTCATCACCGGCTTGGCGACTCTCGTCCCATAATTGCTGGTTTGGGATAAGAAAACGCCCGACCTTTAGATGAAGGTCGGGCGTTTTTGCGAATCGGGCGCAGCGCGATGCGCCCGCCTAAATTGCCAGAGAAATCACCAGTAGCGCCAACACAGCCGCGATAAAACGATCCGTGCTGGTCGAGTCCGGGTAGAGTTTCGCCCAACCGCGCTCGGTCAGATACGCCACGCCAATCGCAATCACGAGGCTGAGGATGAGGACGACCAGATCGAACCCCGTCGTGGTTAGCCGGAAGAAATAGAGCAAGCTCTCTAACGTAGTAGCGCCAAAACTGCTGAATGGGATACCAATCAGGCTCACGATAGCGAGGGCAATTGTCCCCGCGAACCACGGACGCGCTAGGATCATGGTATGGTCAAGCAGATTGCCGTCGGCCTTGCCGCGCCACTGCAAGAACCAACGCGATAGAATCGTGCCACCTGCCAAGCCTGCCGCCATTTTGAGCGACATCAACAGTGGGATTGTTAAAATTCCCAGAATACTGCCGAAACTTATAACGAGGTAGCTAATCGCCAAGACCAAGCCGGTCACAGCGCCAGCGAAAACGACCATGACGACGATATTCCACCAACTGGCGGGGAGGGCTTCGGCGTTTCCGCCACGACCTGCCGTCCCTTGAAGCGACGAGAGCGTGTTCTTCGAGAAGTCCAACAGATTATCGACGGTGAAGCGTTCTGGTGCGCCGGGGATGCTCTGCGGGGGGTTAAAGCCGGGGCTGGCCGATACTGGGGTGATTTTAGGGCGTAGTGACTCGAACCCATTATCCTGATCGGCAGTGTTGCCGGTGCTGATGGGAGCTTCGATTTCAGCGGCAGATACGCCCAGAGTCGCAAGCGCGGCGCGAGCGGCGGCATGGTCGGGGTCAATTTTGAGGATGTTTTCGTAACAGGTGCGCTGGCGTACCGGGTCGTTGGTGGTTTGCGCCAAGCCCATCCATGCTTCGCTGATGCGCGGATTCAGCTTGACGACCTCGCGCAGCACGCTTTGGGCGGTGACTTTATCTCCGACCCTAAGCGCTTCGAGACCTTGCGATAGTAATTCCCGTTCATTTGATGCGCTCATGCTCTGTTTCCCCCATACGTGTGAATTACCTTAACCACGATTATCGCACGATGCGCCAAACGCGCAATGTCCCCCCGTACCAATGGCGCATTTATTTCCCCGTCCAGTCGGGCGCTTGTTTGGTGAGCGCGGCCATCGCCCCGCGTGAGAAATCCTCGCTTTGCATCAAGACGCTCTGCGCCCATGCCTCTAAGGTCAGGCCGCGAGTCAGGTCTGATGCGCCGTCAATCACTTTTTTGGCGAAACGGACGGCCAATGGCGCGGCTTGCGTCAATTCGGCGGCCAATGTCTCGCACGCCGCCTCCAATTGATCTGAGGTGACCACGCGATTGACCAATCCCCAGCGTTCGGCGTCGGACAGGTCGAACGGTTTGCCGGTCATGATGTACTCTTTGGCGCGGGGTTGACCCAAAGCGCGTACCAGCCGGGATGTGCCGCCGACATCGGGGATGATTCCCAGCCGCGTTTCTGGCAGTTGCAGGCGCGTCCCCTCGGCGGCGATTCGGAAATCACACGCCAGCGCCAGTTCCAATCCGAAGCCGATGCACACGCCATGTAACATGCCGATTACGGGCAGCGATGATGCCTCGACCTTGTTCAGAATTTGCTGATAGCGGGCGGTCATCGAAAACAGATTTTCGCGCCATTTCTCACCGAACGCACCAGAGACTTCCTCGAATCCGCTGAGGTCGATTCCGGCGCAGAAGGACGGCCCTTCACCGCGCAGAATCACAACCCTGACTCCGGCTGGGTCAGCGATAGCGAGTCGTTCGACCTCATCAAAGGCAGCGTCTAGCTCAGTTAAGACGCCGTGACTGAGGGCATTGCGCTTCTCTGGCCGATTCAGCGTCACATCAATGATTTGCCCACGTTGGGCGAGGGTTACAAGCGACATAAGAACAACATCCTATTCATCAATTACCCGCTTCTGATGGGTTGTGTAGACGATTCTAACACACCCACGCTACAGTTAGCATCAACATACGCGACCCCGAAACTCACGTTACAATGACATAAAAGCGTATCCGAATGAGGAAATCCCATGATACGGTTTGAGAGATTCACCGAACGCGCACAGGATGCGGCCACCCGCGCCTATGAAATCCTCCAGCGTTACGGTCATAATCAACTGGATAATGAACACCTGTTGTTGGCGCTATTAGAGCAAGCCGACGGCGTGGTCGGCCAGATTGTCGAGCGCCTCGGCGCGGATTCTAATATCATCCGCAATAAGCTGGACGAACATCTGCGACGCGCCCCCAAAGCGGCGATTTATGGCGGCGGGACGGGGCAAGTGTTCATCACCCCGCGAGTCAAGGCCGTGATTGACCTCGCCAACGAGGAAGCCAACCGCCTAAAAGATGAATATATCTCCACCGAGCATATTTTCATCGCCATCCTGACCGAACGCAACACGCCCGCCGTCCGCATCCTCGGCGAAGCCAGCATCACCCGTGACCGCGCCTATGACGCCATCAAGGACATCCGTGGTGGACAGCGCGTGACCGACCCACAAGCCGAATCACGCTACCGCACGCTGGAAAAATACAGCCGCGACCTGACTCGTGCTGCGATGGAGGGAAAACTTGACCCGGTAATCGGGCGTGATGGCGAAATCATGCGCGTGATTCAAGTCCTCAGCCGCCGCAGCAAAAATAATCCGGTGCTAATTGGCGACCCCGGCGTCGGCAAGACCGCCATCGTGGAAGGCTTGGCGCAGCGCATCGCGTCGGGCGACATCCCAGAGCCGCTGATGGGCAAGCGCGTGGTCAGCCTAGACCTCGCGGGGATGTTGGCTGGGTCGCGCTTCCGTGGCGAATTTGAGGAACGCCTCAAGGCCGTCATCGACGAGGTACAGCGTGCAGCCGGTGAAATCATCTTGTTCATCGACGAGGTGCATCAAGTGGTTGGGGCGGGCGCGGCCAGCGGCGCAATCGACGCCGGTAACATGATGAAACCCGCCTTAGCGCGTGGCGAACTGCAATGTATCGGCGCGACCACGCTGGATGAATATCGCCAATATATCGAAAAAGACAGCGCGTTAGAGCGCCGTTTCGCGCCGGTCTATGTCGAAGAACCGAACATCGACGACACGATTGACATGCTCTACGGTCTGCGTGACCGTTACGAGGCGCACCACAAAGTCACCATCAGCGATGCGGCGATTGATGCCGCCGTCCGCCTGAGTGACCGCTATGTCACGGGGCGCAAGTTGCCGGACAAAGCGATTGACCTGTTGGACGAAGCCGCTGCCAAGTTGCGCGTCGCGTTGTATGCGCTGCCCGCCAATCTCAAAGAGATGAAGCAGCAGATTGACCGCCTCAGCGGGGAAGAAGAAGCCGCCGGTTTCGCCCGCGATTATGAGCGTGCCGCCAACGTCAAACAGCACCGCCTCCAATTGGAAAGCGATTACGCCCGCGAAATCACAGCATGGCAGACGCAGAATCGGTTGGATGAGTTGGTCGAGGCTGAGGACATTGCGCAAGTGGTGGCGCAGTGGACGGGCATCCCTGTCAACCAAATGTTGGAAACCGAGAGCGAAAAACTGCTCCGCATGGAAGAGGCGCTGCATAAGCGCGTGATTGGTCAAGAGAAGGCCGTCGCGGCGTTATCTGACGCGATTCGCCGCGCTCGCAGCGGCTTGAAAGACCCGCGCCGCCCGATTGGGTCGTTCATCTTCTTGGGATCGTCCGGCGTCGGCAAGACCGAACTGGCGAAGGCGCTGGCCGAATTCCTATTCGATGATGAGGACGCGCTGGTCCGCATCGATATGAGCGAGTACCGCGAACAGCACGCCGTCAGCCGCTTGTTCGGTGCGCCTCCGGGATATGTCGGGTATGAGGAAGGCGGTCAATTGACCGAGGCCGTCCGCCGCCGTCCATATCGTGTCTTGCTGTTCGATGAGATCGAAAAAGCGCACCCAGATGTCTGGAACGCGCTGCTGCAACTGTTGGAAGATGGCCGCCTGACCGATGGGCAAGGCCGCACGGTGGACTTCCGTAATACGGTGGTCATCATGACCAGCAACCTCGGCACGGAATTCATCAAGCGCAGTGGGGCGCTGGGCTTCATCCAGACCAATGACCCGCAGGCGATTGTTGACCACCAGAAAATCGAAAAGGCGATGCGCGATACCTTCCGCCCAGAATTCCTGAACCGTATCGACGACGTGATTATCTTCTCGCCGCTGTCGGTAGAGGATGTCATCAGCATGATCGACATTCAAATCGGCGCGTTGATGGGGCGCTTGAAGGAGAACGGTCTGCAAATTGAACTCTCGCAGAAGGCGCGTACCTTCCTCGCCCGCGCTGGGTATGACGCGCAGTTTGGAGCGCGTCCATTGCGCCGCGCCATCCAACGCTATATTGAGAATCCGTTGAGCGTCCGGCTGCTGCGCGGCGACTTCAAATCGGGTGACATGATTATGGTCGATGAGGTCAACGGCGAAATCACGTTCAACCGTCAGGCGCAAGGCTTGGTAGACCCCTTCCATCCGGCGGATGTTGATGCGATGGGCAGCAATGCCCCCGCCGTCGAACCTGAACCGCGCTGGAATTAAAAATAACCCCAACAAAAAATCCCCTGATTCATCAAAATCAGGGGATTTTTTGTTGGGTTAATCTTGCACATAACCAATGGTGCGAATCATAGGCGAAGACATTCGGTGTTCACGGGCGGGCGCGCAAGCGCTGCCCCTACAAAATTTCTGATGATGTGGGACAAAATCGCGTCACCGGATGTTCTGTACGGGCGAGGTTTGCCCGTCCGTGCTGAACTACTTGCTTGAATGCGATGATTTAGCGCATCCACGTGTCATATTTCTCAGCCAGATCAGTCATGAAGGCTTCATCTGCGAACTGTTCCGTAGACAAAGAAGCCAGCTTTTCCAGATATTGATCAAATCCTCCGGGACTAAAAATCGTAAGTAGCTTGCCCCCTTTGACGCTTTTCACATCATGCCACGTATCGGGCGGGATATTTATTGTCATGCCAGCGGTAGCGATAACCGTTTCATTGTCGAATGTGAACTCGACTTCGCCTTCCAAGATGTAAAAAATTTCGACCATTGTTCGGTGATGATGGCGTGCTAGATGAAACCCCGGTTTCAATGTGTCTTCAACCAGTGTCACGCGCCCTTCGCTTAAATCGAGCGTAGTTTTCACGAAGATGTGGTCATTTGCCCAATCGTAGTCACGTCCATGACCAGATTGAATGATTTGTTGCGGCATGAGATTGCTCCTAAATTTGATACAGAATAAGCCTGTTAATTATGATAAACCGCCTTAGCTTATTCTTCAGAGGTATTAGAACGAAGCTCTGGCACGATGAACATAAAAGGCATGACGACGATGATCATTGACGATGATCATTAAAGTGATCGGAACCCAGATAAACGCCAATGCCGCTGATACGATATTGATGGCTGCTGCGATTCGATCTTGGCGAATGCGCTTTTGTTTTTGTTCTTGAGTCAAGGTGTTTGGGGCTAGGTTGGTATCCACAAAGGCATATTTCCAGAATGCGCCTAACGTGATAGCTGCACACGCCATATTAAGGGGGTAGAGCGCAACGACAAAAGGATTGCCGGGGTAATCGCCAAGAAACGCCGTCAAAAATGGAAAGAGGCAGGCGAAGAAAAGCCATATCATGTTCAGCCACAAGAGCTTTGCATCAACCTTTTCGATTTGATGCACGATATGATGATGATTGACCCAGAAAATGGCGATGATGAAAAAGCTGAATAGGAAACTCAACAGTTTCGGCGCAAGTAAACTCATCCCTGCAAGGAACGCTTGCAGGGAATTATCCTCTAAATGAGGGATATGTAATTCAAGCACCAGAATGGTGAGAATAATAGCAAATGTGCCATCGCTAAAGGCTTCTAGCCGGTTCTTACCAGTTACCATGATGGCTCCATTCTGATGTCTAGAATTGGCATACTTCGTTTAGCTTGAACTGTGGTTGTTAGCCTTCGCTCACGAGATCGTAAAACGAGGCGGACATGCTGCTCATGTCGATAAAAGACATGAATTTTTGAGAGATGTCGCTGGTATCGGATCTTCCGGCTTTGTGGGCGCTTTCCATATCGGTGTAACGTAAAACCAACAACCACTCGCCGTCAGCCGAACAGGTGGCTTCACGCCGCACCAACCCCGGCAGTTTTGGCGCTACTTCGCGCTGGAAACGTTCGTTAAGGGCGCGGAATTCATCCTGATTCGCGCCATCGTTGACACGGAACTTTACAATTTGAATTGTTGCCATGAGAATATCCCTTTCTTGAGTATCATTTACATCTCAAGAGTAACGGCTTTCGCACGGGTACAAAAGGTAAATATCGGCCAAATGATGGTAAATCTGCACCTAAGTTCGAGAGAGTACAAGTTGTCCCCGAAAAGCCAACGGTGTTTGTCGAGTATAACGCTTGAAGAATTTGACCAGATTGGTTGGTTCATCAAAACCAGTTCGGTCAGCAATCTCTTTAATCGACAAATTAGTGTGGATGAGAAGACGCTTGATCTCCAGAATGACCCGCTCATCGACAAACAGCTTTGCATTTTTGCTCACGGTAACTTGGGTGACTTGATTGAGTTTCTTGGGTGAATAACCTAAGGTGGTCGCATAATCCTGAACATTCCGCGTTCGAGAAAAATCAACTTCAACCTGTTCTCTAAAACGAGCGAATTCGCCATATTGAGCAAGTACGGTGGGCTGTGCCTCGCCGCGTTTGCGCCGCTCAGCAAGCAGTAGGATGGTTCTTAATAAATTACGGTAAATATCATGTTTGAAGGCGTCTACCTCTTTCCGATCAAACTCGTGCTTGAGTTCTTGAAAAAGCGCCGTGAATCGCTGGTAATCTTCATCATCTAGGGAGAGGATTGGAGATTGCAGCGAATAATCAAAAATGCGGTAACTTTCCAGAACCTCTCGATCCTGCGGACTCTTGTATAAGAATTCTTTCGAGAAGGCCAACACGAACGCATCATTTTCGGGGTTGATTTCCCATTGATGTACTTGGTTTTCTGCTACAAACAACAATGTTTTTTCCTGATAAGGGTAGGAGGCAAAGTCTATAGAATGCCATCCCTTACCTTTTGTAAAAAGAACGTAACTACTCAGCCATCATTTCTTCCCTCAATTTGATGATCTAGAGCGTCAAATTGGCTGAGTCGTGGGGGAAGTTCTCCCCTCAGATGATTGGGCTGAGTACCGGTCAAAATCCCGT
>DAOTTP010000022.1:0-12010 GCA_034437835.1 Anaerolineae bacterium
GAAGCCCGACAAGGGCGGCAATATGGTGGGCGACCCATGGGTCGCCCCTACGAATCACGATAATTTGGTAGTCCAAACGCATTGTCGTCTGCAACGATGCCCGTCACACAAGAATTTACCGCGCTACCTCGACCACCAACGGCGTGCTTTCGCTTTGACTGCCCGCCGCGTCATACGCCACGGCGGTGAAGGTTTCATCGCCGATGGCGGTGATGGGGTGGTTATAGCTGAACGGCGCTTCACGCAGAGTCGCCACTAGTCGCCCCTCGTGATAGAGTTCCACGCGGTCTAAGACCAAATTGTCCGACGCAATGATGCTGATGGGGATGACGGTCTCGGACGGGAATTTATAGATTTTCCCCGGCGCACCCGCATCTAAGACGATGATGGGCGGGATGTTATCGACCCGCACCTGCACGATACTGCGCTCACGGGTGCTGTCGTTTTTGACCGCCGTCAATTCCAGCGTATACACCCCATCAAGGCCAGTGGTATCCCACAAGCCAAGCAACCCATCCGCTGGGACTGCCGTCTGTTGACCGTTGACCGCGACCCAATCCGTCGGATTGACGCCGATTCCGTAGGCCAATTGGTAATAGCGCAGATTATCGGCGGCCACCGCGCCGCGTACTTCTACCGTCCCGCGCAACCACGCCAATGGCTCAGGGCGGCTGATGTCGGTGGTCTGGAACGGCAGATTATCGGGGCGACTGAGCGTATCGTAATCTTCCGGCGGCAAGGGTTGACGGTTAGCACGCCACCAATCTAAAGCGGTATCGGGCGGGATGAAATAGGTCTCGCGGATGCGGAGCGCTTGCGGCGTGCTGGCGGTTGCCAATTGGCGGGTCTGACTGTTGATTTCTACCGCTTGCCAGAGCGTATCCGGCTGTGTCGGTTGAATCCCCGCGATGAAGATTTCGCGCCGAGTCGGGCAATCGGGGTGCGTCAAGAGGCCGGAGCGTTGGCAGACGGTGGCCTCGATGATATTGGGCGGGCGTTGCCAATCTTGTACGGGGAGCGACGCCTGCGCGGTCTCGCTTAGGGCGTGCCAGAGCGCCGCTGCGCCGTCCAAGCCGTAGCCGGTCAGCCCAAGCGCCTCCCCATCCGAGCGCTCCAGATGGACGGCGACCACCCGTTGCGGGGTATATCCGACAGCCCAATTGTCGCGGGCGTCGCTGGTGAGCGTCGTGAGGATGGCCGTCGGGCGGCTGACCGTCAGCGGAGAACTCGCGCCGAAACGCTCACGGTGCAGCGCCGCGTCGGAAAATACGTTGTTGACCAGATAGCCCAATTCCGGCGCATCGCGGAAAACATTCACGCGGTCTTGCGCGGGGGCATATTCCCACAACACCACGCCTTGCGCGTCCTGAATCCGCAAGACGGCGACTGGGTCACGATTCCGCAACCCGATACCGCGCGGCTGCACCGGCACGCCGAACATCTCGCCCTGTGACGCCAAAACGCTGTAGGCATAGGCGATGTCCAACGGCGCAACCGCCCCGCCGCGCTCTAACAAGGACAGGTCATATATGCCGTCGTTGAGCGTGTTAATCCCCAAGCGCCGCGCCGTGCGTAGAATCCCGGTCAGGCCGTGATTGTCGGCCATCTGGACGATGGGCGGGAGGAGCAGTTTTGCGGCGGCCTCACGCACACTTAACGGGCCATTGAACACGCCATCAGGATTGGCCGGTTGATAAATCAAGCCCTCGGACGCGCCGGGGAAACTGCGCGGGATGTCCAGCACCATCGTGGCAGGGGTGTATTGCGTCCCCTGTTGACGGTCACGGAGTCCCTCGAATACCACGAACGGCGCGAGCATATAGCCCGGTTGCGCGTCAGCGCGGGGCGCAGCGCCTTCCAGCGCTAGAATCTCGCCCGTGGTCGCGTCCAAAATGACGGCAGAACCGGTATCGGGCGCATCGGCGGCCAGCGGCGCGGTCAAACGCAGAGACGTTTCGGCGGCGCACGGTGTCCCATCTGAGGCCGACCATTGCGCGGGCTGACCATTCAGCGTTGCCAGATGACCGTTCAGGGCGCACACGGTCTGGGCATATAGCGGCACATCCAGCGTCGTGATGATTTTCAGCCCGCCTCGGCTCATCAGGCGTGCGCCGTCATATCCCAAATTATCCAAAATCGTCTCGGCCTGACGCCGCGCATAGAAGCTGAAATCGGGCGCGAGCGCGGGGATTTGCCCACCGCCGACGCGGATAGCGGTCACGACGGCCACCGCGTCGTCATATTGGGCGGGGGTGATTAACCCGGCGTTGAGCATCCGGCGCAAGGTGTCGGATTGGCGGCCACGGGCGGCGGAGTCATCATCAAACGGGTTGAATTGTGGCGCGGTAGGGATAGAGGCTAGTAGCGCGGCCTCATCAACAGTCAATTCTGACGCCGATTTGCCCAGATAGACCTGTGCGGCGGCCTCGATTCCATAGGCTTCGCTGCCGTAATAATTGGTATTGAGATGCCATTCCAACACCTCGGACGGGCTGTACCGGCGGTTGATTTCCGCCACGAGTGCGATTTCACGCTGGCGGTCTGAAGCCGAGACGACTTCCGGCTCTGGCGCAACCGTATTGCGGACGAGGCGGGCGGTCAGGCTGGGGTCGGCTGCTGTCGGCCCCGCCATGATGTTCTCCCACAGATTGGCCGAGGTGCTGATGGCGTCAAAGCGCGTGACTTGCAAAAAGTCTGGGTCTTCAACCAAGAGGGTCGCGTCGATGACGTGCTGTGGCAGTTCATCCAACGTCGTCCATGCGCGGCTACTGCCCAACGGGTCTTGCACCGCGAATAATTCGACTGTTCCGGTGCGGTCTAATAGGCGGGTGACGCCCACGCTATCTAAAAAGGTGGTTTCGACAGGGGTGGGCAGGTCTTTGACCGATTCGGCATAGACGGCATAGGCCGTGCCGCCCAGAATCCCCAACGGCACAACCAGCGCGACGAACGCCAGCGTCAGCCAGATAGCCGTCCAGATTTTGACGCGCCCCGCCTGTGCTTGTTTACGCGCCAACCGCGCCCGCCGCCTGCGGATGATTTGTGCTGCTGTCGCCATATCGTCTTTGTCCTACGTGTATTCTAGGTGGGCGACCCATGGGTCGCCCCTACGTTATTCTAACAATCCCAATGGGAAATGATTACGCGCTAAATGATAGTGCATGGGCGTAATGACCTCATCAGAAGGGATGTCTGGATTATTCTCTGCGTCCTTTATGGCTTCGGCATAGTTTTTCCCGATACCAATGATTTGTTGATGATAGACGAAAATAGAAACCTCTCCATATTGTTCGAGAAGTTCATTTTCATTTGCCTTAATCCACTCAAAATCAGGGAAAACATTTGATGGTGTTTTCCCTCTGGGATGGGACATTTGAATCCGAGGCATAGGATTATCTCCCATATCACATTAGTTTGTTTATCATATCCGATTATAACACCGATGTGATGCACCGAATTCGATGGTATACCCGCCGCCGATTCACACGTACAATGAGGGCGCATCCCATCAAGCCTATTCCCATCCGATGCTGAAATCGCCGCATTACTCCCCCAATTCACCCCCACATGCCCAAGACCACAGAGGGAACATTGATGACCCCAGACTTGTCCGTGCCGATGTACCAAGATGACCGCCCGCATGACGAATGTGGCATTTTCGGTGCGGTTGTGCCGGGACGCGAGGCCGCCCGCCTCGCCTTTTTCGCGCTTTATTCGCTGCAACACCGAGGGCAAGAAAGCGCCGGTATCGCCACCAGTGACGGCATCACCGCCTCTATTCACAAGGATATGGGCTTGGTCTCACAGGTGTTCAACGAGGCTAATTTGCGCCCGCTAAAAGGCCATATCGCCATCGCTCACAACCGGTATAGCACCACCGGCAGCAGCCATATCCGCAACGCCTCGCCGTACATGATTGAGTCGGCCTATGGGCCGTTGGGCGTGGCGCACAATGGCAATTTGACCAATACCGCCCAACTCCGCCAGATGTTGCTCAAGCGCGGGGCGGGACTCAGCAGCACCACCGACAGCGAAGTCGTGACGATGATGCTGGCCGCCCCCGCCGAGGTCTGGAACGGGAACGATACTGGCAGCGATGACGAACTCGATTTGTGGTCGCAGCGCATCCGCGCCTTTATGATGATGGCTGAGGGTGCATATTCCCTAGCCATTTTGACCCGTGAGGCGGTCTATGGCGTGCGTGACCCGCAAGGGCTACGCCCGCTGTGCATCGGCAAACTCGGCGACGGTTATGTGATTTCCAGCGAGACGTGTGCGCTGCAAACCATCGGCGCGGAATTTGTCCGCGAGGTTAACCCCGGCGAAATCGTCAAATTGAGCGCCAACGGCTTGACCTCGATTCAGGGGCGCACCTCTCCGCGCCGTTCGCTGTGTTCATTTGAATATGTCTATTTCGCCCGCCCCGATTCGCAAATGGAGGGGCAGGTCATCCACGGCGTGCGCCAAAAGCTGGGGCGTCAGTTGGCAATTGAGTCGCCGGTAGATGCCGATGTTGTGGTCGGCGTGCCGGACAGCGCGACCCCCGCTGCCATCGGCTACAGCCTCGAATCCGGCATCCCGTATACCGAAGGGCTGACCAAAAACCGTTACATCGGGCGCACCTTCATCCAACCCGACCAGCAACTCCGCCGCGATATGGTCAAACTCAAGTACAACCCGCTGTACAGCAACCTTGAGGGTAAGCGCGTCATCTTGGTTGATGACTCGATTGTGCGCGGCACGACTTCCGCGCCGATTGTGGCGCTGATTCGGGCGGGCGGTGCGACGGAAGTCCATTTGCGCGTATCATCGCCGCCGGTACGTCACCCGTGTTTTATGGGCGTCGATATGGCGACCTATTCGCAACTGATCGCCCATAATTTCGAGACTGAGACCATCCGCCAGCAAATCGGCGCGGACTCGCTGGCCTATCTGTCGCTGGAGGGGATGCTCAAGGCGATTGAGGAAACCGCCCAGCGCCCATCCGGTCACTGTCACGCCTGTTTCAGCGGCCAGTATCCCATCACCATCCCGGCGTGGCTGTTCGAGGAAAACCGCAGTCATGAGGTCGTCTACGGTCAAGGCATCTGGGCGGACAAATAAACCACAGTACAGCGGCGATTCAAGATGAACTGTCGATAAACGAATTCGCGTTAGGGTGACAACTCTGGCGCGAATTTGCTATACTAAAATCTGTGTAATTCTGTAGGTTTATACAGGTTTCTGACATGCAACTCTCAGCCAACCCGTTTGACCGCGCCGTAGAGCGCGTACTGCGCGTAGAACGCACCATCAACGATTCTGCCGACCCCAAACTGGCCGCACGCGGCGCAGAAAACAACTTTATGCTGTCGATGTTTTTCACCGGCCTGCGCTGTCTGTTGGAATATGTCGTGCTGCCGGTGATGTTGCCGCTTCTCGGTTTGACCGGCAAGTTCGGCGCGCCAATTGTGCTGATTTTCAACATCGTCGCGCTGGCGATGCTGGTGAGTAGCGTCCGCAAATTCTACGCGGTGGATTACAAAAATAAGCGGATGTATCTGTTCGTGGCGGTGGTGGGCGCGGTGATTATGCTGGCCTTCATCGCGCAGAGCATCCTCACGCTGTTGGCATAGGCGATATGTCGCTCAAAAATCAGACGGTACTGGTCACGGGGGCGGGCGGTTTCCTCGGCGGGGCGTTGGCGCGTCAGTTGGCCGCCGAAGGTGTGAATGTTCGCGCCCTGATTCGTAATCGCGCTAAGGCCGGTTACATCACCGATGTGCCGGGGATTACGCTGGTCGATGGCGACCTAGAAAATGAACTCTCGCTAAAAAAGGCGGTTGAGGGCTGCGCGATAGTGTTCCATGTCGCGGCGGCGCTGGGTGGTTCGCCAGATTTACAGGCGCGTATCAATATTGAAGGTACGCGCCTATTGGCGACGGCGGCGGCGCACGCGGGCGTAAAACGGTTCGTGCATGTGTCCAGCATCGCCGTGTATGGTTTCACCAACCTACCCGACCTCATCACCGAAGAGACGCCGCCCTCCAACTCTGAATTTGCCTATAGCGTGACCAAACGCGCCGCCGAGAGCGTCCTCAAATTGGTCGCCGCGCAGACCGGCATGGCCTATAGCATCATCCGCCCCGGCATGATTTACGGCCCGCGCTCGCAACCGTGGACGGTGCAGATGTATCAATTTGCCACGCGATTTCCGTTTATCTTGTTCATGGGCGATGGGCGCGGGCATGTTGGGGCGGTGCATGTCGATGATGTGGTGTTGATGTGCATACTGGCGGCAGACCATCCGGCGGCGGTGAATCAGATTTTCAATTGCGCGGCTGACCCCGGCGTGACGTGGCGCGACTATCTGCTGGCGTATGCCAAGATGAACGGGCGGAATCGCTGGTTGGGGATTCCGGTCTGGCTGGTGCGCGGATTATTGCCGCTGATAAAACTGTTCGCGCCGTCTGGGTCACTGATTAAAGACATGCCCGCCGCGCTGAATCATCACCTGCGCCCAGTCGTGTATACCACCGCTAAGGCGCGGGAAAAATTGGGCTGGCGTGTTAAATGGGACATTCAATCCGGCCTCGCGGACTCGGAAAAATGGCTGCGGGAGCAGGGATATATTCCCCAATAAGAGGGCGACCCATGGGTCGCCCCCTACGATTCTTAAATGTCGATAATTAACGCGAGTATGAGGATATTTAGGGGCGTTTTAAGCGCGATAACCTTTCTTTTGTACAAATTATTCTGAGAACTCGTCTAAAATCGCCAAACGCATTAGGTTTGACCCCACCCCCCGTCTATGCGACAATAGGGGGTTGTTGCCAATTCACGGGGACATGAGCCACTTCAATGCCTAAACGCACCGACATCAAGAGCATTATGGTCATCGGGTCTGGCCCAATCGTCATCGGGCAAGGCTGCGAGTTCGATTACAGCGGCGTACAAGCCTGCAAAGCCCTGCGTTCAGAGGGATATAAAATCATCCTCGTCAACTCCAATCCGGCCACCATCATGACCGACCCAGAGTTCGCGGATGCCACCTATATCGAACCCCTCACGCCTGACATCCTAGAGCAAATCATCAGCATCGAGCGCCCGGACGCCCTATTGCCCACTGTCGGGGGGCAGACCGCGCTCAACCTCGCCCTGACGCTGAGTGACCGAGGCGTCCTCGAAAAGTACAATGTCGAGATGATTGGCGCGTCGATTCACAGCATCCGGTTGGCTGAAGACCGTCAATTGTTCAAAGACGCGATGAGCGAAATCGGCCTAAAATCACCGCCCTCAGAAGTGGTCAGCACAGTGGAGGAAGCGTTGGCGGCTGCCGAACGCCTCGGCTACCCCGTTTTGGTGCGTCCGTCGTTCACTCTCGGCGGCAGCGGCGGCGGCGTGGCCTATACGCCGGAAGACCTCAAGACGGTGGGCGAGCGCGGCCTCAAGGCCAGCCCCGTCCATCAGGTTTTGATTGACTACAGCCTGTTAGGGTGGAAGGAATACGAGTTAGAGGTCATGCGCGACGCGAAAGGTAACTTCGTGATCGTGTGTTCCATCGAAAATATCGACCCGATGGGGGTTCATACCGGCGACAGCATCACCGTCGCCCCGACCCAGACGCTGACCGACAAGGAACTGCAACGGCTACGCGATATGACGCGCATGATTTTCGATAAGGTCGGCCTCGCCACCGGCGGCGCGAACGTGCAGTATTCGGTTGGCCCCAATGACGGCGAGGTGTATGTGATTGAGATGAACCCGCGTGTATCGCGCTCATCCGCCCTCGCCAGTAAAGCCACCGGCTTCCCCATCGCCAAAATCGCCGCGATGGTGGCGATTGGCTACTCGCTGGATGAAATCCCCAACGACATCACCGCCGTGACGCCAGCCAGCTTCGAGCCGTCGTTGGATTATGTCATCGTCAAAATCCCGCGTTGGGACTTCGAGAAATTCAAGGGCGTGGATGCCGTGCTTGGCCCGCAGATGAAGGCCGTCGGTGAGGTGATGGGCATTGGCCGCACCTTCCCAGAGGCGCTCCAAAAGGCCGTCCGGTCACTGGATATCGGAATCACCGCCTTCGGTAGTCGCCTCGATAAAGCGCCGTTGAGCGCGATGCACGTCCCGACCTCGCGCCGCCTATTCCAAGTCGCTTCGGCGCTGATGGAAGGCGCGTCCGCTGAACAGGTCATCGAGCAAACTCAGTTTGACCCGTGGTTTGTCGAGCAAATGGTGGACAGCATCGACGAACACCGTGCATTGGTCGCCCGTGACGCGACGCTGGACACGCTGACCGAGGCCGATTTCCGCCGACTCAAGCGCTTGGGCTTCAGCGACCCGTATATCGGGCAAATCGTCGGCGCAGCAGAGTTAGCGGTGCGGACACGGCGGAAAGCATTGGGCGTGGTCGCCAATTTCTACCGCGTCGATACGTGCGCGGCGGAATTTGAGGCGCATACTCCCTACCTGTACTCAACCTATGAGGACGAGGATGAGACCTTCCCGACCACGGCCAAAAAGGTCATGGTCTTGGGCGGCGGCCCGAATCGTATCGGGCAAGGCATTGAGTTCGACTATTGCTGCGTCCATGCCTGTTTCGCGCTCAAGGAAATGGGCTTCGAGACCATCATGGTCAACTGCAACCCAGAGACGGTCAGCACCGATTATGACACCGCAGATCGCCTGTATTTTGAACCGTTGACGGTTGAGGATGTCATGAACATCGTTGACCGCGAGAAGCCGGACGGGATTCTGGTGCAATTCGGCGGGCAAACCCCGTTGAATATCGCCGGAAAGTTGGCCGAGGCCGGCGCGCCGATTTGGGGGACATCGGTGGATACCATTGACCTCGCAGAAGACCGCAAGCGCTTCAATAAGCTGATGGGCGAACTGGACATCACGCAACCTCGCGGCGCAACCGTCCTCAATTTGCCAGAAGCGCTGGAAGCCGCCAACCAAATCGGCTATCCGGTGCTGGTGCGCCCCAGCTATGTCTTGGGGGGGCGCGGCATGGGCATCGTGTTTGATGACACCTCGCTGACCAACTGGGTCGAGGCGCACATCACATGGGGCGGCCACCCGGTCTTGATTGACCAATTCTTGGACGACGCCTTTGAGGTCGATGTCGATGCGCTATGCGACGGCATCAACGTCACCATCGGCGGCATCATGCAGCACATCGAAGAGGCTGGCGTCCACAGCGGCGACAGCGCATCGGTGTTGCCGCCCTACAAAATCAGCCAATATCACCTCGAAATCATCCGCGAGGACACGCGCCGTATCGGTTTGGCGTTGGGCGTGGTCGGGCTGTTCAACATCCAATTCGCCATCAAGGATGATGTGGTCTATGTGCTGGAAGTGAATCCCCGCGCCAGCCGCACCGTCCCGTTCGTCAGCAAGGCGATCTCGCACCCGTTGGCGCGTTACGCCGCGCAAATCACCGCCGGTAAGACGCTGGCCGACCTCAATTTCTTGGAAGAGCCGCACGTCGATGGCTTTTTCGTCAAAGAAGCGGTCTTTCCGTTCCAGAAATTCCCCGGCGTTGATGCGCGTCTAGGGCCAGAAATGCGCTCAACCGGCGAGGTCATGGGTCACGCCAGCAACTTCGGCCACGCTTTCGTCAAAGCGCAGATGGCGACCAATACACCGTTACCGACGGCTGGCACGGTCATGATTTCGGTCAATGATTTTGACAAGGGGCAAGCGGCGCGTATCGCCCGCGACCTCAACGCGATGGGATTCAGCTTGATTGCCACCGATGGCACGGCGGACTATCTGCGGAAGGTCGGCCTGCCGGTGGAGCGCGTCAACAAAATCAGCGAAGGGTCGCCGCATGTGGTTGACCTGATGCAAGAGGGGCGGATTAATCTGCTCATCAACACGCCACGCGGCGGTCAAGCGCATGAAGAAGGCGCGGTCATCCGGGCGGCGGCGGTCTCGCTATACATCCCCATCGTGACGACCATGAGCGCGGCGGCGGCCAGCGTACAGGGCATCCGTGCGCTCAAGGGCAAGCCGCTGAAAGTCCGCAGCTTACAGCGCCACCATCACCTCCAAGAGAAATAACCCAGCGTTCCGCCCGCGTCTCTCGTTATAGGGAGACGCGGGCGGGGTGGACAACGCAGGCGTTGTCCCTACGATCAACACGTCACATCCTCAATCGTTTCCGGTACAATGGGCGCAAACCTAGAGGTTTGTTTGCACGTTTTTTCATCTCAAAATACCGGAGACTTTCAACAATGGCACACCCACTTCAGACCGAGGCTCAAACGTTGCCCGCTGAGCCGCAGATCCACGATAACGTCTTGGGGACGATGGGCAATACCCCGCTCGTCCGCCTGAACCGACTGGGGCGCGGCCTGCGCTGCCAAGTGGTGGCAAAGGTCGAATATTTTAACCCCGGCGGCAGCGTCAAAGACCGCATCGGCCTCCCGATTATCGAGGACGCCGAGCGCAACGGTTTGCTCAAACCCGGCGGCACAATCGTCGAAGCCACCAGCGGCAATACCGGCGTCGGACTCGCCATCGCCGCCGCCATCAAGGGCTATAAGTGTATTTTCGTCATGCCCGACAAGATGAGTGAAGAAAAAATCCGCGTGCTGCGTGCTTACGGAGCGCGAGTCGTCGTCACCCCCACCAATGTCGAGCCGGAAGACCCGCGCAGCTATTACAGCGTCGCCCGTAAATTGTCTGAGGAGACGCCCAACGCCATCCTCGCCAACCAATATCACAACCCGATTAACCCACAGGCGCATTTCGACTCGACTGGACCGGAAATCTGGCATCAGACCGCCGGACAAATCGACGTGTTCGTGGCCGGGATGGGGACGGGCGGGACAATCACCGGCGTGGCGCGTTACCTCAAGCAGATGAATCCCAAAATCCAAATCGTCGGCGTAGACCCAGTAGGCAGCATCTTATATGACGCCTTCTATACCGGCAAAATGACCGAGGCGCACGTCTATAAGACCGAGGGCATCGGTGAGGATTTCATCCCGTCCAATTATGACTTTAACGTGATTGACGACATGGTGCGGGTCAGCGACACCGAAACCATGCGGATGACCCGCCGCCTCGTGCGTGAAGAAGGCATTTTCGGCGGGATGTCGTGCGGCTCTGCCGTGGCTGGCGCGATCAAGTATTGTGCCGAGCGCGATTTGTCGTCTGATAAATTGGTGGTCGTGCTGCTGCCAGACAACGGCTCACGGTATCTGAGCAAGGTGTTTGACGACAACTGGATGCGCGAAAACCGTTTCCTTGAGACCGAATGGGCGGATGTGACCGTCGCAACCGTGCTGGCGCGCAAGGGGCGGCTGGAGTTAATGACCATCGGCGCGGACGCCACGGTGGGCGAAACCGTCTCTAAGCTCAAGCAGATGGACGTGTCTCAGCTTCCGGTGGTCGGCGTGCGCGGGGAATTACTCGGCGTCGTGACCGAGGTCAGCCTGTTAAACTTTATGCTGATGCAAGCCGGACAAGACGCCGCCCGCCGTCCCATCCTAGAGGCGGGGGTGATTAACAGCACGGTCTTGACCCTGAGCGCCAACACGCCCGTCGAGAGCGTGATGAGCGCGTTCGCGGCCTCAAAGGTGGCGGTGGTGGTCGAACCCGGCGACGGCGACGATAAGCGCCCAGTCGGAATCCTGACCCAAATCGACCTATTGGACTTCTTGGCGAATCGGTAGGGATAATTTTATGGGTAGTGGGGCGCGTCGCGATGTGCGCCCCACATGATATATAATTCTTGAAACAGGTTTCGAGGATGTTTTGCTATGTTTGCGCCGCCCAAAAAACTTTTCGACGAAATCACAGACTTTTTGGCCTCCGCGCCTTCGACTGATGAACTCTTGGCCTTTCAGCCCTCAGACCACCTTGCTGAACGCCTTGCGTTTTTGTTGGATGCCAACAAAGACGGGGTGCTGTCCAAAGATGAAACAGCCGAGCTTGATGAATTCTTGCGGATGAATCATCTCTTAAAGATGGTTCGACTCAAGGCACAACTGCGCCATATCGGTGAGACATGAGTGGA
>DAOTTP010000023.1:0-23960 GCA_034437835.1 Anaerolineae bacterium
CCCCGCGCCGAATATTCCCACTCGCGTTCGGTTGGCAAACGACACCCCGCCCATTGCGCGAACGTCTGACACTCAAACCAACTCACGCCGACCACCGGCATATTCGCCATCTTGGGGTCTTTATACCATTTCAAGGCTCTACCATCGGGATTAGTCGGTTCTTTGACCACGCCCGCCTTCACCCCCAGCGCCCATTGCACGTTGGTGACTTGCGTCTGCGCGATGTAAAACGGCTGGGTGAAGGTCTGGGCATGTACAGGTTCTTCATCCTTCCATTTGCCGTCGTTGCTGCCCATCTGAAACGTGCCGGTCGGCACAAGGCAAAACAACATATCCGGGACTTTTAGCGTGTTGAACACCACCGGGAACAGCGTCCAGTCTTTATTCCGCTGGCCGGTTTTGCTGAACTCACGCGCACGCGCCAAGGCCGCTTGCAACGGGTCGGGCGGTGGCGGTGGCGGCGGCAGCACAATCACCTCCTCCAGCGCCTTGACTTTGGCGGCCAAGTCGTCTGGGTCGGGGTCTGCGCCGTAGTGTTGGATCAGTTTACGCCATGCGGACGGCGCGGTGCGCACAATCGCCGGGCTTCCGGCCAGCAGTCGCTTGACCGACTCATAGGCTTGGGCGCGGGCGCGGCTAACCTTGATTTGCACCAACAACAGGCTCGCTACTTCGCCCATAATCAACGGGTCAGCTTGAATCACGCGGTCACAAAATTGCTCGGCAAGGCTGTGATTACCGACTTCGAGGGCTTCTACCGCCTGTGAGATGAGTTCATACAAGCTGGCCGCATCTCTGGCGATGGGTTCGGTGGGGCGCTTGACCTCGCTGGTCGGTTTGGGGTATTTACCCAAGCTGATGTCGGTCTGAATCCGGTTGAAGGCCATGCTCATGGTCAGCAATAAATCGCCCATCGGGACATCGCCAGTCGCGTTCTCATACTGAATATGCCGCAAAGCCTTCGGCGATGCACAATTTTTGAGCATGATGGGCAAAATCGGCTTGTTCAAGGCGACAGCGTAGTTTAGCTCTTCGGTGCAATAAATCGACTCGCCACTTTTGGGCGTCAAAACGATGATGAAACAGTCGCATTCCTCAATCGACTCGACGATGCTCAACCACCAATCGGTGGCAGGCAAGAGCTTGAGGTCAATCCACACATCAAGGTGCATCCGGTCACGCAAGGCGCGCCATAACTCATACGCCCAGTGTTTGTCGTCTCTGGAATAGCTGATAAAAAACTTTTTCATCTGTCACCTGAAAGCCGTCTCCCGCATCACCCAGACAGTATGCCACGACACCGGAGGATATGCCAAACAGAGCCGGTCATCATGCAATGTCCTCATTTGAACAACACTCTATGTTATATTAGGCTAAACTGGTGAGAGATGAACTGTGCTGCTTCTGTATTAAGGCAATAATCCATGCTGACCCAAATCGCCATCCGGCGTTTTAAGCGCTTCGACTCGGTTGTGATAGAACTCGGCAACCCGGTTATTTTTATCGGCCCCAACAATTCCGGTAAAACCAGCGCCTTACAAGCCTTAGCACTCTGGGCGTTAGGGGTCAGAAAATGGTCGGAGCGCCGTGGCAAAGGCAGTGCGACCAAACGCACCGGCGTCAGCATCAATCGGCGCGAAATCATCAATATCCCCTTACTCAACAGCTACGCGCTCTGGCGTAGCCTGCAAGTTCGGCGGGGCAACACCCCTATCCGAATCGAGATTGTCGTGAGCGGAACTGCCCAGAATGGGGAACTCTGGTCGTTAGGGTTAGAATTCGAGTCGGTTGACCCCGACAATATCCGCTGCCGTCCTATCGAAACGAGTGGGGATACTGCGCCGCCAAAAGTTCCGACGGGCGCAAAAGAAGTCTTAGTGGCATTTTTGCCGCCGATGTCTGGCTTAATCGCCCAAGAAGACCTGCTTCAACCCGGCTCGATTGACCGAAGAATTGGTGAGGGGCGGACGGCAGATGTGTTGCGTAATCTGTGCTATAAAGTCTACACAGACAGCCTAGAAAATTGGGCGTTATTAAGCCAACAAATGAAATTATTGTTTGGGGCAAAATTACTTCCACCCGATTATGACCCCGAAACCGGGACAATCTCTCAGGAATACGAGGAAGACGGGACTCGTTTTAATCTGCTCGCGTCGGGTCAAGGCTTTCGCCAAACGCTGTTACTGCTCGCGTATCTATATAATAACCCCGGCGCTGTTTTGCTGTTAGATGAGCCGGACGCACATCTGGAGATATTGCGGCAGCGTCAAATTTATCAAGTCTTATCCGAAATCGGCCATCGGCTAAACTGTCAAGTCATTATCGCAACCCACTCCGAAGTCATCTTAAATGAAGCGGCGGGACGCGACTACGTGATCGCGTTCGTGGGCAGACCCCACCCGATTAGCAAAGCGGCGGAAATCCGCAAGGCGTTGGCTGAGTATGGTTTTGAACATTATGCCCAAGCGGAACAAACCGGTTGGGTGCTTTATCTTGAGGGTTCGACAGATTCAGCCATTTTACGCGCACTGGCCGGAAAGCTTAATCATCCTGCTAGCGATGCTCTTGACCGCGCTTTTGTCCACTATGTCGTCAATCAACCTCAAAAAGCGATTGAACATTTCAGGGCTATGCAAGCGGCATTTCCCGATGTGCGCGGTCTCGCCTTATTTGATCAATATGGCAAAACATTGCCATCCGACTTACCATATCATCTTCAAATGGCTCAATGGACACGTCGTGAGCTTGAAAACTACATCGTGACGCCGAGAGTCCTAATGGCTTCGGTCTCAGAGGGGACCTCGGAGGATTTATTTGGACACGGAGAACGTGAACACCGCACTCAGATTATGGCGGAATTGATTGAGCAACTCATGCCCCGCATCGCCCAACAAAACCCAGATGATCGCTGGTGGGTAGCGACCAAGATGAGTGATGATTTTTTAGATCGTCTGTTTGAAATGTACTTTGCAAAACTGGAAATGCCCAATGCCTTCCGTAAAAGCGATTACCATAAGTTAGTGACGCATTTACAGGCCGATCAAATCTCATCAGAGGTGGTGGAAAAGCTAGATACCCTGTATGCCGTCTATCTGGACGGTCAAAAGGCCAAAGAAACTTGGATTGACCCGACAGGTGACTCCAAATAGGGAGAAGAAGAAAATAATACTCCGTTAGGCCGCAACACCCCCTCACCGAGAACGATGGCGAGGGGGTAAAGAGCATGAGAAGTTACCGCAACGCCCACGCCTCGGTGATGGTAAGCAATTTGAGCTTGGGATTTTTCTCGACGGCGTATTTCACATCCCACGGCGACGCGAGCAAAATCACCGTCCGGTCTTGATTATCCCGCGCCCGCAGGCTTTGTGACGGCAGATACATGGTCTTGATGTCGGCCTCGTCGCCCAACACCCAGCGCGCTTCGCTATAAGTCATCGCATCAAGAGTCGCTTCGACGTTATATTCAGCGGCGAGTCGGGCGATCACCACGTCAAACTGAAGCTGACCGACAGCCGCCAAAATCGGCTCACGGCGCTGTTGATCTTGGGCGTACAACACTTGGATGACGCCTTCTTCCTGAAGCTGGCCTAACCCTTTGTTGAACTGCTTGAACTTCTCAACGTTGCGATTCCGCAACGACGCGAAAACCTCCGGTTGAAACGGCGGGATGGCGGCGTAGGTGAAGTTTTCGCCGACGCATAGCGTATCGCCAATCGTGAAGATGCCGGGGTTGCTCAAGCCGATCACATCCCCCGGATAAGCCTCTTCCACCGTCTCGCGGTCACGGGCGAACAGGCGGTGCGGGCGCGTCATACGGACTTTACGCTTCAGGCGGGGATGATTGACCATCATGTCCTTCTCAAACCGGCCAGAACACACGCGGACAAAAGCCATGCTGTCGCGGTGCTGCGGATCCATGTTGGCCTGAATCTTGAACACGATCCCGCTGAAGGCCTCTTGAGTCGGTTCAATCGTGCCGATGCTGCTCTCACGCGGGCGCGGTGATGGTGCAAGCGTAATCAGCGCCTCTAGGAAGGTTTCGACGCCGAAGTTGTTCAAGGCGCTGCCGAAATAAATCGGGGTGAGCGACCCGGCCAAGAACTCGTCGCGGTCAAAGGCCGCCCCTGCCCCGTCCAACAACTCGACATCATCCCGAAGCTGACGATAAGGGTTCTCGCCAATCGTTTCCTCTAAGGCGGGGTCATACAGGTCAGAGACCGCGACTGGGGCGCGAAATTTGCCGCGTGCCGTGCGCTGGAACAACAGGACTTGTTGATTTTGCAGGTCATACACGCCCTGAAAACCACTGCCGCTGCCAATCGGCCAATTCATCGGCGAGACGCGAAGCTTTAGCACCTGTTCGATCTCGTCCAACAGTTCAATCGGCTCACGGCTGTAATGGTCTAATTTGTTGATGAAGGTCAGAATCGGCAGGTTGCGCTGGCGGCAGACTTCAAACAATTTCTTGGTCTGCGGCTCAATACCTTTGGCGCTATCCAGCACCATCACGGCACTGTCAGCGGCCATCAGCGTGCGGTAGGTGTCTTCACTGAAATCTTGGTGGCCGGGGGTATCCAACAGGTTAAAGACGCAGCCGCCATACTCAAATTGGAGCGCGGTTGAAGTGATGGAGATGCCGCGCTGCTGTTCCATCGCCATCCAATCCGAGGTGGCTGAACGCTGATTCTTATGCGCCCGCACCGCGCCAGCCTCATTGACCGCGCCGGAATATAGCAGCAATTTCTCGGTCAGAGTCGTTTTGCCCGCGTCCGGGTGCGAAATAATCGCAAAAGTACGGCGGCGGTTCACTTCGGTCTGGAGGTGATCCGCCGCTTTGGTATCTATGAATGCTTGCATGGTCAGGGGTAAGCCTTACGTTATGTTGGTCTGTGTTGATTACAGACCATTATAAATCACATCCCGCCCGACCATATAGCCCATCAATGAGGTGCAAGTTGAAATAGAGATATGATGTCACCGAAATCGTTGTAGGAGTGCAATATTTCAGCACGGGCGGACAAGTCTCGCCCCTACAAGACATTCGATGATGCGATTTTGAACACACATCACGAGAAATTTTGTAGGGGCAGCGCTTGCGCACCCGTCCATGAATACCAAACATCTTCGCCTAC
Source organism: Anaerolineae bacterium (assembly GCA_034437835.1). Lineage (GTDB taxonomy): Bacteria > Chloroflexota > Anaerolineae > Aggregatilineales > Phototrophicaceae > Flexicrinis. Next base: position 5,133 of record DAOTTP010000023.1, read on the forward strand.
TAAATCCTCAGCCGCCGACAGCTGGTAGGGATAAAAGACGTGGGGCTGGTGCTATCACCACCAACGACATCGAATCGACCCACAGCTTGCCCGTCGCGCCTTTATACGTCAGGCGCAGGTTAATCTTGCTCAAGCCAGCCGTATCGAGTGCATCCACGGTGAAGCCAAACGGCGCATAATCGGCTGACCCGCTGGGCAACGTCACCGTGACCGGAGTTTTCGTCCCGTTACCGTAAATCAACATGGCCTTGACCAAACCGCCGCCCACCGTCGCGGCAGAGGCCGCAGAAAACCCGTCAAATTCTACCGTTGATCCAGCAGATAACGAGCCGAGGACGACCATCTGGCGAATCGAATCGGTGGTTTGCGTACCTTTGAATTCAAAGGCACAGCGCCCGCTATGCGCCACATCGACATTCCCCACCCCGCTGATGCTGATCTCTTGGCTGCACCGGCGGATGTCTTGCTTGATGATCAGCGCCCAAAATGAGGGTTTTTTGCCTTGCGTCAAACCGCCCTCAAAGCTACCGTTTTTCAGCAAGTCGTCCTCGACCTCTGACGGGGGCGGGGGCGAGACAATCACCTCAAAGGCCGTGCCGGGGATATTTTTCAGCGCGTTGAGGTTATCGTCATCCCAACACGTCGGGTTGGTCTCGCCGCTGATGAACCAGTTGCTGCCGTTATCGGCCAGAATCATGCCGTAGGTTTTGAGCGCTTGGGCAATCGCCAACGCCTGTCCGCTCAGGCCAGAGATGTTATATCCGGCTTTCAACCGCAGACGCAAGCCCATCGGCGGATAGGCTGTACTCGTGATGCTAGAAGCATAATGGGTCGCAGGATAGATGAATGCCTTCTGCGTCCGGCTGACCGTGAAGCGTAGCGCGTGATTAATCGTGCCGCTGTTGGCTTCCTCACAACGCGCCAACCCCGGTAGAATCGGCAGGCCAGCCGCGTCCGCCGATGTCCAGCCTTCTGGGCGCAAAGCGTTGCTGTTCAGGTCAAAAATCGCGCCAGAACCCGCTTCCCAGCCGGTAACATCGCTACCGGTATAATCCGCGTCGTAGACCTCATATAACAAACAATTAGTCGTCTCGACCAGCAAGATATGGCGGTCTCCGCCCCCCTCGACTGGCGCGTCTGATGGGATGGGATATGGGCCGGGGTCGCTATCATCTGGGTAATAGAACGAAATCGGCACGAGTGGCTGTGCGCCGGTGACAGTCGTCCATGGGATACCATAAGAGGGGTCTTCGCCAAAATCGGGGTGAACTTTGGTGCCACCATTCTGATTGATGTTGGCGATATAGGTCGCGCTGTTGGGGTGAACCGACGCACTAGAGATGTCGGTGTTCCACGGGTTATTGGCCGGAAACAACTCACAACCGCCAATCACTGGCGGGTCAGCCTGCGTGATGGCTGTCGGCATGAGCATGACAAGCAATATCAGGAAAACGAAAATTCGACGCATGATGAGTCCTCATATAAAAGAGATACCCACATCATACGCCAAATTTTCGTCAGACCATTGGTAATTTCGTCCCTAACTGTATACAACCAGCCTCTACTGATTCGCTAAACGCGCCAATGTATGCGCCAAAACCTCGACTCCGCGCGCATTTTCTTCCGGCGAGGTGTACTCATCTGGGCGATGGCTATAACCATTTTTCGAGGGGACAAAAATCATGCTGGTTGGGCAGATTTCGGCCATGAACAAGGTGTCGTGATAGGCGCGACTCACCAATTCCTGATACGCATAACCCAATTCTTGAATCGACTCGACGGCGGCCTCCATCACCTCACGCCCGGACAGACACGGATTGTCGGCGTTGAGGACAACCGCCTCAAATTGCAATTTGCGCCGGTCAGCGATGGCTTGGGTAACTTGCAGCACGGTATCAACCATCCTATTGCGCGAGTGTAGGTCGATGTCGCGGATGTCGATTTCCAGATAGACTTTGCTGGGGATACTGTTGACCGCCCCCGGATACACATTGCACAGGCCAACCGTCGCCACCGCATCTGGGCTGGTGCTGGACTGCGCGATTTTTTCTACCGATAGAATCAACTCGGCGGCGGCTGGAAGGGCGTCGCGGCGGTCTGGCATCAGCACCGTCCCAGCGTGTCCGCCATCGCCGTGAAATTCAACCCGTATGGTCGCAGGCGCGGCAATCGCCGTCACGACTCCCAATGGCAAGCCAGCCGCCTCTAAGCGAGAGCCTTGCTCGATATGTAATTCAATAAAGCTGGCGTAATGCCCTACCGTCAACTCGACATCGCCCAAGTCACCGGTATATCCGGCCTCGCGGCGCACAGCCTCAAAATCTAAGCCATCGGCGTCGGTGAGTTTGACCAATTTCTCTGGCGTCAGCACGCCCGCCAGCGCCCGGCTACCCAAGCACCCGACCTTAAAGCGGGTCGGTTCTTCTGCGGTGAACATAATCACCTCAAGTGAACGCTTAGGCGTGAAACCAGCGGCTTTTAGGGCGCGGATGGCTTCAATGCCACCCAGCACCCCTACCGTGCCGTCATACATCCCAGAGAATGGGATGGCGTCGGTGTGTGAGCCGGTGGCAACGGCGGGCAGGTCTGGTTCAGCGCCATCCCAGCGGCCAAAAATATTCCCAACCGCATCCTCGCGGACGGTCAGACCCGCCCCGGTCATCAGATTTTTGACATACTCGCGGGCGCGTAATTCTGTCGGCGTGAACAGCACGCGGGTGACGGCGGGCGCGGGCGCATCTGAATAGGTGGCTAGTTCATCCAATTCCCGCTGTAGGCGGGCGCTATCTATGGTAAGTTTGAGGGACATTTGCAGAGTCACTTTTCACAAAAAGAATGGCATTGGTCAGTCAACTATAACCTGACCCGCCGGATATGGGTAGCCGAGTGGCTTCACTGTTTGATATAAAGGCATCATTGACCCATTGCAAACCATACAACTTACATGATACGGCTAATGTGAAATGATTGGATATATCGTGAATCCACCACCGAGGGTTAAACCCCCCGTCTAATGCACTGCAAAACCCACTAAAGTGGGTTGCTTGGTTCAATATTCGGAAAAAAGAGACCCTTTAGTGGACTTTGTTTCCCCGCCGCCCGGCACTTTAGTGCTGGGCGGCGGATGAGTCTGGACATTATCTGTCGGTGCGCTTTCATTTCACATTAGGCGTATCATATAATTGGACTAATCAGTTACAACATACCAAACCAACCATCAAGTCAGATAGTGATATGGGACAATGAAAGTGGGCGAAGTATTCAGGATTGGTTTATCGAACAAAAAATACAGAATATCACTTTCAGCCCTTATGGAGGCAGGTTAGCTTATGGGCAAATGGTTTCGCAAAATCAATTTAGTACCTTAGAAATCATCGTCCCGGCCCCATCAATCGACAAACTGAACACGATTGCCGCGCTGTGCATCCGTGATAGCACACAACGCACCGACGCTGTATCTGCCCTGACCAGCACGCCCGTCACGACCTTAGCGACATTGCCCGATTTCATCGCCCAAGTCGAAGCCTTGCCTGACGACGCAATCCCAGTCGCATGTGAGGCCGACCTGTTGGCAGTGGCCGAAGCGTTGATGATTCAGCCCTAAACTCGGCGGGGATGCCTTTCCATCAGGCATCCCCACATAGATGAAATAGCAACTCAGTAGGCGAACGGGTCGCGGTTGACATCTTTATAATACAAGTAGGTCGTTTGCGTCTTGCCGATGGCGCAAAACCATTGTGGGGAGTAAGACCCAATCCAGAGCGTATCCCCGGCCTGAACCGGATACCATTGGTCGTCTAGTCGGTAAATCCCCTGCCCTTCAACGAAATACATGCCGTGTTCCATGATGTGCGTCTCGACGAACGGCAACGCCGCCCCCGGCTTAAATGTGAACAGGTTGACCGCCATATCGAACGGCACATCCGTCGGGAGCAGCACGCGCAGCCGCGCATCCTCATCGCCCAAAAATGGCGTCCCGTCACCCGCCCATGCGTCCCCGATCACCAGTTTAGGCGTCTCGGCGGTCAGGGTCGAAGCGACATATAGCTTCTCAAAAATCATCACCTTGGACGCCGACAATGCGCTGAGGTCATAAGCGCTATCGGCGGGCAGATAGGCGAAATGCCCCTGCTCTAAGATGATGGTTTTGCCATCAATTTTGAGCCGGAGCGTGCCTTCCATTACATATAGAAAACGCTGAACCCCAGCCAACGGCAACGCGGCCATTCCACCCACGTCCATCGCCGCGATATATTGGCTGAAACGCGGCAACCGCAGCATGTGGGGTGAAATCAAGACAACGCCCTGTGTCTCTGTCCACCCCGGCAACGCCGCAGTGACGTATCCATCCGGCGCAATAAAGGCGTGATTAGAGCGGACAACCGTCCGAGACATTCCAAATGGTTTCATAATGCAGAAAAACTCCTGAATGTTTGGATTTATGACCCTAGTCTAACACGCGGTTTGGGCTGACGGCAAAACCACGCTAGAATACACTTTAATTCGTAGAGATATGGTCTGCCATATCCAAATCACCCCATCAGCAAAGAAAGTTTTTGTATGGACTTAGAGACGCTTAACCATCTGCCAGAAGACCAATTCCTAACAACCATTGGCGGCCCTTTAGAGGGCGAGACTTGGCTGGCGGCGCGGGTGATTGAATCCCGCCCGTTTGCAGACCGCGACTCGCTGATAAATGCTTTCGCCAGCGCCATCGACTCCGCCTCAACCGACGATAAAATCCGCTTATTAAATTCGCACCCGGAATTGGCCGCCAAAGTCGATAAAACCCTTAGCGAATCATCCATTCAAGAACAAGCCGCCGCCGGTCTGAATCGACTCACGCCAAAGGAATATGACGAGTTCAAGGCGCAGAATCAAGCCTACCGCGAGGCGTTCGGATTCTCATTCGTGATTTGCGCCCGTGAGAACACCAAACACACCATCCTCACCGCCTTCAGCGAACGCCTGACCCACCCGCGTGAGGACGAAATCACGCTCGGCGTCGGTGAAGTGTTCAAAATCCTACGCCTGCGTTTAATTGACCTCATCCTATAGGGGCGCTTATGGAGGGATGATTTAAAATCCAAACGATCTTTGATCGGGGTTTTAGCATAAAACACACCCAAATAATCGTTTGAATTTGTTTCGATTTCCCCATTACAATAATTTTCACATCACACGTCTGGAGACACATCCCATGAATCACAAAATTTCTTACGGCAAGGGCAATATCAGCCTATACCGCACGCACGCCACACCCTTAACCAACCTGCCCAGCATCCCAGAATCGACCTATACCGGCCAGCCCAGCACGCTGTTCACCTCAGATGTCGAGGTTGAGGTCTACGGCGAGACCTTCCTACCCGCCTATACCGAGGGAGATAATTCGCAAGTGGTCGCCACCGCCACCATGACCAATTTCATCCTACAAAAGGCGCGGCTATATCACGGCTCGACTCAAGAGGGGTTTTTATACTTCCTCGCTGACCAGATGTTGCAGCAGTATCCAGTGATGGAATCGCTGCGAATCAGTACGCGAGAGCTACCGTTCATCGCCGCGCAAATCACCCATGACGGCGGCCAGACCGTCACACCCAGTGACCGGACATTCGCCGCCAATCACGACAGCTACGCCACCGCAGAACTGTATGCCGAGCGCGAAGATGACGAAACCCGAGTCACAAAACATGACTGCGGGCGACTAGGCATGAAATTGGTCAAGCTGACCGGCAACGCCTTTGCCAATTTTCAGCGCGACGAATTCACCACCCTACCCCAACGCAATGACCGGCTACTGTATATTTTCATGGATATGGGCTGGCGCTATCTAGATGTGCGGGACGCCACCAGTAATGATGACCACAGCCGCTATATTTCGGCGCAACAAGTCTATGACCACGTACAGCACACCTTCCATGACTTTGTGAATATGTCGATTCAGCACCTCGTCTATGAGATGGGCGTGCGCCTGTTGAAAACCTTCCCCCAGATGAGTGAGGTCTGGTTTAAGGCGCAAAACCGCCTGTGGGAAGTCGCGGCAGAAGCCGAAGGCGAAGACGCCAAAGTCTATATGGATCCGCGCCCGCCTTACGGCATGATTTCGCTCAAACTAACCCGCGACGAACTATAGAAGTGATGAGTCTTGAGTGATGCGTGATGAGTGATGAGTTTGAGCCGCCTAATGCGTTGCGATGCCCGCTATTTTGTAGGGGCGCAGCGTGCTGCGCCCTGAACACCACACAACATCGCCACTTCACGACACATAGGAACACCCGATGACAGATTTCACCATACGCGGCGCAAGGGTCATAGATGCCCAAACCGACACCATCGCAGATGTCGCCATCGCTGACGGACGCATCCGCGCCGTCGCGCCAAATCTCAGCGAAAACGCCTCGATAGAGATTGATGGGCGCGGCTTAATCTTATTCCCCGGCGGCATCGACCCGCATGTGCATTTTAATGAGCCGGGGCGCGAAGACTGGGAAGGGCTGAGGACTGGGACGGCAGCGCTGGCTAAAGGCGGCGTGACCAGCTTTTTCGATATGCCGCTCAACTCCAGCCCAGTGACGACCACTGTGGAGGCTTATGATGACAAGCGCCGCCTGATGGACGACCACGCCAGTGTCAACAGCTATATCTGGGGCGGGCTTGTGCCGGGGAATCTAGGCGACCTCGCAGGATTGGCCGAGCGCGGTGTCGTCGGATTCAAAGCGTTTATGTCGAATAGTGGGATTGATGAATTTCAGGCTTCCGATGACGCAACCCTGTACAAAGGGATGCAAACCCTCGCCTCATTGGGCAAAATATTGGCCGTCCACGCCGAAAATGACAGTATCACAAGCGTACTGGCGGCAGAAGCACGCGCAGCGGGGCGGGTTGGCGTGCGCGATTATTTGAACTCGCGCCCCGCGATTGCCGAAATCGAGGCGATTCAACGTCTAATCATTTTCGCGGGCGAGACCGGCTGTAAACTGCACATCGTCCACGTCAGCACTGGGTGCGGCGTTGAGTTGGTCAGACAAGCTCAGGTATTGGGCGTCGATGTGACCTGTGAGACTTGTCCGCATTACCTCGTATTGACCGATGAAGACGTCGAACGACTGGGCGCGGTTGCCAAGTGTGCGCCGCCGATTCGCAACGCTGACGAACAAACCGCGCTATGGGCAAAACTGGCCGACGGAACATTGCCGATGGTCGGGTCTGACCACTCACCCGCGCCAACGAGCATGAAACAAGGCGATGATTTTTTCGCCATCTGGGGTGGGATTGCTGGTTGCCAGTCTACTTTGTCGCTGTTGCTGACGTATGGCTATTACAAGCAGCGCCTGACCTTGCAGCAAATCGCCAAATTGACCTCGTGCAATGTCGCAAAGCGTTTTGGCCTGAGTAATAAAGGTGCGATTCAACCCGGCATGGATGCCGACATGACACTGGTTGATATTGACGCCGAATACACGCTCAAGGCTGAGGATTTGGAATATAAGCACAAAATCAGCCCGTATATTGGCATGACTCTACGCGGAAATATCGTCAAAACATGGGTTAAGGGGGAATTGGTTTATGGGTAAGCTGACCACGCACGTCCTAGACACCTATCACGGACGCCCAGCCGCTGGTGTGAGTATTGAGTTGTGGCGAATTGCTGAGGATGGGGCGCGAACGCATCTGCAAACCATCCAGACCAACACTGATGGGCGTGCTGACGCGCCGTTACTGTCGGGTGACACATTGTTAGCCGGAGAATACGAGTTAGTTTTCTATGTGCGTGCCTACTTCCAAGCGGCGCTCGGCCAACCAGAATCGTCGCCATTCCTGAATGTCGTCCCCGTCCGCTTCACCATATTCGACGTAGCGCAAAATTATCATGTTCCGCTGGTCACGTCCCCGTGGGCATACAGCACCTATCGGGGCAGTTAATCTGATGGCCGCGATTAATCCCAATCGTTTCTCAGACCTGATGGCGCAACAGGCCGCTATCGGTGCGACCCCAGAGGGAGGGCTGAACCGCCCGACCTCATCTGACGATGAATTGCGCGTCCGCAGATGGTTTGCAGACCGCGCCCACGAGGCTGGCCTCACTCTCCGAACAGACGGCGCTGGCAACCAAAGCGCAATTCTGATGAGTGACGACCCAGCCGCCAAAACCCTGCTGATTGGCTCACATCTGGACAGCGTGCCGAACGGCGGGCGATTTGACGGCGCATTGGGCGTAATCGTTGGGTTAGAGATTTTATTGGCGCTACAAGAATCCGGCACGCCCCTACCCTTCCATGTCGAGGTGGTCAATTTCACCGATGAGGAAGGCACGCTGCGCGGGTTGTTGGGGAGCGCCGCCATGACTGGACGGCTGACTGCGGCAGATTTGACAGCAGTGCGTGGTGGCGCGGATGGGCTACAAGCGGGATTAACCCGACTCGGCCTCAGTATTGACTCGGTTTTAGCGGCCAAGCGCGATTTTTCATCGGTGATGGGTTATCTCGAAGTCCATATCGAGCAAGGGACACGACTAGAACGTGCCGGTTTGAATATCGGCGTCGTGACCGGAATCGTCGGCGTGCGCTCGTATTGGCTGACCTTTACCGGCGAGGCCGCCCATGCCGGTACAATGCCGATGGCTGACCGTCACGACGCGCTATGGGGCGCATCGAATCTGATCCAAGACGCCCGCGCCCTCGTGATGCGAGAGTATCACCCCGGAGTGGTCAATTTTGGCAGCATCCGCGCCGAACCCGGCGCATTTAATATCATCCCCGCACAGATACGACTGGGCTTAGAGTTCCGCCACGGAGACGCCGCCATACTAGAAGCGATGCAAACCGCACTGTTCGCGCTCATCCATCAAAACGCGGAAAAATACGGCCTGAGCGTGACCATCGACCCCGCCGGACTCGTCTCGCCCGCGCCAATGGCCGAGTCGATGGTCGCGCTGATTGAGCAAGCCGCTACCGATTGCGCCCTCTCACACACCCGCCTAATGAGCTTTGCCGGTCACGACGCGCAATCACTGGCGAATGTCACGCCCAGCGTGATGTTTTTCGTCCCCAGCGTCAACGGTATCAGCCACAATCCCGCCGAATACACCTCACCAGAGGATTGCCTGCACGCCGCCGAAGTCATGCTACGGGCGGTGTTGCAACTGGCAGACGGTTAAGATTCGGCCAAACCGCCCAATAGATTTGTGTGGTTTGACTCTGAGTCGTATCCGGGGATGTCATTACAATAGGGGAATCATCTCACCCCCTATGCAAAGACATCCCCCATGCGTGCCATGCTGTTCAATCGACAAGTGACTGCGGGTGAAATCTCGCTGCTCGAACGCCGCTACCGAGGCGAAGCACCCCTCAAAACCCTATTGGCGCTCTACCGAGGCGACTGGCTGAACCTGATTTTGGCCGTCGTTTATTTCGTCATCAAACATAGCGGCGTCTGGGCGATGCCATTGGTCACGGCGCAGATTGTTGACCTGCTCAGTACGGAGACGCCAGATGCGTTGCACGACATCGCGGTTCAAATCGGCGTGCTGATTTTGATTTTCGCCCAAAACTTGCCGATGAATTACCTGTTCGTGCGCCATCTCAGCACGGCCACCCGAAATATGGAGGCCAAATTGCGTGGCGCGATGGCGCGGCGCTTGCAATATCTGTCGCTGAATTATTATTACGGCAGCAGTACCGGCGCACTCCAGACCAAGCTCTTGCGCGATGTCGAGGTGTTGCAAGACCTAACCATGCAGTTGTGCCAGACCGCCCCCGCCGCGATTTTCACGCTGGTGTTTGCGGTGGTGGTGACGGCGATGCGCGTCCCAGCTTTTTTGATTTTCTTCGCGCTGACCGTCCCACTGGCGGTGGTCATTGTCAAACTGACGCAAAACCGAATTCAAAAGAGCAACCGCGATTTCCGTAAAAATGTCGAGAAGATGTCGTCCGGCTTCAACGACATGATTCACCTATTGCCCATCACGCGGGCGCACGGGATTGAAGATGTCGAACTCAGCCGCGTGCAAGAACGGCTATTGGGCGTCCGTCAGGCCGGTATCCGACTGGACGCGGACAATGCGTTATTCGGCGCATCGTCGTGGGTATCCTTCCGGCTGTTTGAAGTGGCCTGTTTGGGTGTCGCTAGTTATGCCGCGCTGACCAAAATCATCCCCATCACCGTCGGGGATGTGATTATGCTGACCGGCTTCTTCAGCAACTTGACCAACGCCGTCCTGCAACTCACCAACATGATGCCGCTCATTAGCAAAGGCTTTGAGTCGATTCGCTCGATTGGCGAGGTCTTGCAAAGCCCCGATGTCGAGGCAAATGAGGGCAAGCTCAGCGTGGCCGCCGTCAGCGGAAAATTCACGTTTGACTGCATCTCGTTCGCCTACCCAGATACCGATGAGGCGTCTATCGACAAATTCTCTTTGGAGGTCAATCCCGGCGAAACCATCGCGTTCGTCGGCTCAAGCGGATCAGGGAAATCGACCCTGCTCAACCTGATTATCGGGGTTATCCGCCCGACGGCTGGCCGGATTCTGTTGGACGGCGTGGATATGAATACGCTTGATTTGCGAACCTATCGCCAGTTCTTGTCGGTTGTGCCACAAGAGAGCGTCTTGTTCGATGATACGCTGCGCGAGAATATCCTATACGGGGTCAAAACCACCGATGAAGGCCAACTCAGGCGCGTGTTACAGGCCGCGAATGTGGCAGAGTTCATCGATTCGTTGCCGGACGGGTTAGAGACGCGGGTCGGCGAAAACGGGATGCGACTCAGCGGTGGGCAAAAGCAACGCATCGCCATCGCCCGCGCCCTCATCCGTGACCCGCGTGTTTTGATTATGGACGAGGCGACCTCAGCGTTGGATACCGTCAGCGAACGCCAGATTCAAGAAGCGCTTGACCGTCTGACCAAAGGCCGCACCACCTTTATCGTCGCGCATCGCCTCAGCACCATCCAAAAAGCAGACCGAATTGTGGTCTTAGAGGGTGGGCGAATCGCGGAAATCGGCACGCACGCCGAATTGATTCAACGCGGGCAACGCTACGCGGCGATGTATCGTCTCCTCGCGGAGACGCCAGCGTCGGCCTGATAGAGCAGCGGGCACGGCAGTGTGTGACACACTGCGGCGTCCCTACAATCTGGGGTGTGACGCTCTGCAGCCGCTAAAGCGGCGCAACTTCTACAGCACGCTTGCACTTACCCTTGCCATAAGGCGCAGGCAGAGGCACTGCGTTCGGCTGTATGGACACGTCCTGTCCATGTGTTACCACCGTGTTGGCGCGATTTTCGCTTGCTCAACACAACTATCAGTATAGACTCGTTGCGACGCGGTATCCAGCTCCTTAGACCTATGTCCTGACGGACCTGACCCACACGCGCCGCTGGCTAAAGCCCTAAAAGGTAAAACGCCCAGACTTGATTCGGCTCTTGTGCGCTGACGGGCGCGACGACTGCCGAAAGCAGCATCAGTGCCGCCATTAAACTTACTGCAAATTTGGTTCTCATTTTCTTTACCCCTGTTGGTGGATTTTTATCAGCCAGAATGAACCGCCCGATAAAAGTCCACTATAAAGGAGTGAGATATGAGTCCGATTTGAAGTGACCGCCGCCCACTGTCTGATTTCCCTACGATATGTCTTTCTGTATTACGAAGCGGGCGGGAGTGGCAAAATTCCTTGCACCTTTCGCCTTACGCCTACCGCCATAGCCAACGGATTCCCACTGTACGACCCAAGTCCCCTACACATCTGTATAAGATTGGTTAAACTGTAAAACTTAACGTCAATGATTTTTTACTGGATGGGCATGACTGACGAAAAACCCCCTCAGACCCAAACACCTGCCCCGATGCAGGCGCTCCCCCCTCAACGATTGGTCGTCACGCAGCGGCGCGGCCCCAACACGCTCGGCTGCATCCTGACCCTATTCACGGCGCTGGCTTGCGCGGGGATTCTGGTGGCCGTCGGTTTATTCTTGCCGCCGGTCAACCTGTACGATAAATTGTTCGGGGCGCAATATGTGGCGCTGGACGCCGCCAATAACGCCGCCGCGTTGGACGGCCTGACGCTTGCCCTCAGCCCGGATGATATTGGTACGGGATTTGGCGTCGCCTTGGCATCACTAGCGCCGGAAACTTTTGCTGGTACGGACGCGCCGGAATGGGCATTGCCCGTCCGCGCCGCCATCCCGGGTTATCTGACCCTGACCAGCCGCGTCTATGACATCCAAACCACCGGCACGCCGCCTGACGCCACGACGCTAGACATCACACTGCCGGAAGGCGTCGCCTTAGACGCGCTGGATGCCTATGGTTACGACGCAGACTCTGGGCGCTGGCGTTTCATGCCCAGCCAACCGACCACCGCTGGGACGCTCTCTATCCCGGTGACGGATCTGCCGGAGCGCATCGCCTTGTTCGAGGCGGCGCGTATCGACCCACAGGTCATACTCCCCATCGACATCACGCAGATGATTTCCGCCGATACCGCGCAACTGGCGACTATCGTAACCCCAGCCGGTTTATCGCCCAACCCCGCCGGTCAATTGATTGGCAGCCTCGCCCCCGGCTGGCAAATCGGCGCGGGCTATCGCGTCATGCCTCTGGTTCAGAATTTCAGCGATGCGCGGGCGTTGGATGTCGGGACGATTACGACCCTCATCAGTAGCGCATCTGGGCGGCGCACCCATGCAGAACAGTTGGCGGCCATTTCAATGGGCGGCGGATTCGCGGGCGTGTTCATCGACTATCGCGGCTTGCCCGACGCCTCGCGGGGTGATTTCAGCGCGTTCGTCAGCGCGGCTGGGCAGATTTTCAAATCCAACGGCCTGCTATTAGGGATCATCGTCCCCGCCGCGCAGAATGTCGAAGGCGCGTGGCAAACCGGCGCGTATGATTGGCGGGCGATTGGCGCATCTGCCGATTTCGTGCAAATCGAACTGCCGCTGAACCCGTCAGAGTACGCCGCCGGGGCAGACCGCTATGTCGAGGCGCTACTCCGTTGGGCGACTCGTGAGGTCAGTCGTTATAAACTGGTGGCGGGCTTGAACGCCCTATCCGCCCGCGAGGTCGGCGGGACATTCTCACCCGTCAGTTATGACGCGGCGCTCGCCAAACTGGGCGATGTCAGCATCACCAGCGAATTGAGCGATGTCGGCTCGGTTGAACCGGGCGGAATCATCCTCGCGCAACTGGACGGACTCAAGGCCGTGCCGGGGTTGGATGAGGCTACCGGCGCGCCCTTCCTACTGTTCGAGAACCCGGACGGTAGCCCCGACGAAAAAATCTGGCTGACCACCCCAGCCGCACTGCGCTTCCGGTTATCAGCGCTCTCACGTTTCGGACTCGGCGGCGCGACTCTGACCGACGCGGTTGCGCCGGGCGTGGCTGATGGGCTGGCCGAGGCCGTACAAGCCTATCGCCTGAGCTTGCCCACCGAGGCCGCGCAGGGCGAATTGGCGCTACGCTGGCGCGTACAAGGGGCAGATGGCACGGTCAGTGAGGTGATTACCAGCATCGACGCGCCGGAATTGATGGTCACGCTAGAAGCGGCGGAAGGCAACTACGCCATCAACGTTGAAATCATCGACGGTGGTCAGGCGTTCGTCCGCAGCGGCGCACAAGTCGCGGTACTGCGCCCAACCCTCACCCCGACCCCGTTGCCGACTTTCACCCCGACACCGCTGCCGACTGCTACCCCGACCCTAGAGCCGATTGTCGCCACCCAGCCGGCAGCGGGTAGCGGCGGAAACTTGTCGGCCAATACTCGCCCAGTCGTCAACCCCGGCCCCGGCAGCATCAATATGAGTGGCGGGTTTGAATACGGCGGCCAAGCCTCCAACCCTAACTCTGGCGTGGCGATTGGCGCGATGAATCAGGCTGGGATGAAGTGGATGAAGCTGCAACTGGGCTATACCATCGGGCTTGACCCCGGCGTGTATGCGGATGAGATTCAGGCCGCGAAGGGCGCGGGATTCAAGGTATTGCTCTCCATTCTAGGCAACCCCAACGACCTTGCCATCGGCGGCGGCAGTTATATCGACGCCTATACTAGCTTCCTCGGCGGGGTGGCGGGTTATGGCCCAGACGCGATTGAGGTCTGGAACGAGCCGAATATTGACCGCGAATGGCCCACCGGTCAAATCAGCGGCGCGAACTACGCGGCCATGCTGGGCGGGGCGTATCAAAAAATCAAGAGCGCCAACGGCGGCGTGATGGTGATTAGCGCCGCGCCCGCCCCAACTGGCGCAGAGGCCGCCTTCCCCGGTCAGGTCGTCAACGATGACAATTGGCTGGCGCAACTCTGGGCGGCGGGCGGCGCAGGGATGCTGGACTGCGTGGGCATCCACTATAATGAAGGAATCGTCTCACCCAATCAGACCAGCGGCGACCCGCGTGACAACTTCCCGACCCGTTATTTCTGGACGATGATTGCCCGCTATGATGCCGTCACGGGCGGCTCGAAACCGTTGTGCTTCACCGAATTGGGCTATGTATCGCCGGAAGGCTATGGCACGATTGCGCCGAATTTCGCATGGGGCGCAAACACCACCGTCGCACAACAATCCGCATGGTTGGCCGAGGCCATCGCACTGGCATCCCAGAGCGGGCGCGTGCGCCTATTGATTGTCTGGAATGTCGATTACCAACGTTACGATGGCAACGACCCACAGGGCGGCTACGCCATCATCCGCCCCGGCGGAGGTTGCCCAGCCTGCGCCGCCATCGCTGGTTCACGTTAAATCTAAGGAGAGCAAAACATGACCCGAACCCCGATTATTAAGCGCCAAGTGCGCGGATTCGTCCTCACATGGTCGATGCTGACCATGATTATCACCGGCATGACCTTCTTCGGCATCTATCTGACCTATACCCCGCGCCCGGTACAAGCCGCGCCCGCCGATGTCCGCGCCAATGCCGCCTTCCCAACCACGACCCAAGAAGGGGCGGTCATCGCACAAGTCACTGTGCCGCCGACTCTCGCCCCGACCAGCACCCCGCAGCCGTCCGCGACTTCTATCCCAGCAACGGCCACCCTAGCACCAACCGAAATCAGCGCGGGCGTCGCGGTGGCACAAGTCAATCCGGCCACGGCCACACCTGAGGTTATTAAAGACCAGCCGACGGAAGAACCCCGCCCGACCCGTGAGCCGACTATCCCGCCTGTACAACTCCGCAATTTCGAGTTGGGGATTCAAGTCCAGCCGGATAATGACGCAGGTAAGAAAGCTCAGAACGACTGGACAGAGATGGTCAAGAAAGACCTCGCAATGGAATGGATGAAGATTCAAGTCCGTTGGGAATATATTGAGCCAGAAAAAGGCGTCTACGACTGGACAATCCTCGATAATGCCGTCCGTGCCGCCCGTCGCTCTAAAGTTAAGATTTTGGCTTCTGTCGTGACTTCACCCGATTGGGCATACCCTCACGACCCGGCCACGACCATGCACGGCCCGCCCACCGACACGCAAGATTACGTCAACTTCTTGGCCGCTTTGCTCAACCGATATCCCGGCGACATCCAAGCCATTGAGGTTTGGAATGAGCAAAACCTTGACCGCGAATGGATGACCGCACGCGGCCTACGCGCCGATGATTATGTCGAACTGTTGCGCCGCGCCTATGATGGCATCAAGGCGGTTGACCCGAATGTCATGGTCATTAGCGGGGCGCTTTCAACCACGGGCGGCGGCACAAATTCTGAGACCGGCGTGCCGTTCGCAATTGACGACTTCTCATACTTTGACGGCATGATTACCGCCGGTCTGTTGAATTATGCCGACTGCATCGGCGCACATCACAACGGCTATAACATCGGCCCCAATATCCCCTTTGACGCCGTGCCGGACGACCCTACCGCGACCTTCCGTGGGCCGTTTGATAACGCCCATCATAGTTGGAGCTTCCGCAGCACGCTGGAATACTACGCCGAGAAAGTGGCCGCCGCTGGCGGGACACAACAGCTCTGCGTGACCGAATTCGGTTGGGCATCCGGTGAAGACCTTGAGGGCGTCCCAGCGGGTTGGGATTATGCCGTCGATAACACCCTCGCCGAGCAAGCCGAATGGATACCACAAGCAGCTACCCTGATGGAACAAAGCAGATACGTTCGGCTGGCGATCATCTGGAACTTGAACTACGGCCCCGGCGCGGGCTGGTCACCCACCAACGACAATGTGCCGTATAGCTTGATTGGGCCAGACTACACCCGCCGCCCCGCATTCCTCACAATTCAAGACTGGAATAGACGGTATAAAGGTCTGATCCAGTAGGAGCGACCCATGGGTTCGCCCTAACAACGCATGACAAAACGAGGTAGGGACGCGCTTCTGCGCGTCCGTTTGGGGGCATCACTGAACGGACGCCATGAATGGTGGCCCTACCTTATTGACCTATCATTGACCTATATCTGTGTTATTTCCCTAGGACTCATCACTGCTTTCATGTTTGACCGACTCCGAATCCCCATCGTTTTCATCGCCGCAATCTTGACGATGGTCATCATCGTGACCCTCTCCGCGCCAGAGCCTGACCCGTTCGCGGGCGATGCGGTGGTCAACCCGCCGTTTGCCTCACTCACCTACGGGATGCACGCCTTCTTGTGGTGGGATGGCGGCGAAGTCGGGCTGAATTTGGATTGGGCGCGGATGATGCGCTTCAATCACATCAAGCAAATCGTGGCGTGGCGCGATATACAGCACGACGAGGGCGCACCCTTTAATCTGAGTCGCCTTGAGGCGATTTTGGGGGAGACCGAACGGCGCGGGTTACATCTGGTCGTCCGGCTAGGTTATGTGCCAGAGTGGGCAGCCGCACCCGGCACAAACTTTGAGACCGCCGTCGATCTCGCCCCGCGTGATAATGCCGAATTTGCCGCCTACTGCGGCGCGGTGGCGTCGGCCTTTCCGGGACGAATCAAAGCCTATCAAATCCTCAACGAGCCGAATCTCAGTCGAGAGTGGAGCGGCCTCCGCCCCGACGCCGCCGCCTATGTCGCGTCGCTAGCCGCGTGCAGTCAGGCTATCCGCGCCGCCGACCCCGCCGCGATTCTGATTTCTGCCGGACTCAGCCCCACCGGCAACGATGACGACATCGCCCGCCGCGATGACCTGTATCTGCAAGATATGTATGACCTCGGATTCCAGCAGTATATCGACGTGGTGGGCGTCCACGCCGCCGGATATGACGCGCCAGAGGTCGGCCCTGATGACGCCGAAGCCAAAGGCCGTTTACGCTTCATGAGTTTTCGGCGGGTCGAAGACCTCCGCAAAATCATGGTCGCCAACGGGGACGCCGCCCGTCAGGTCGCCATCTTGGAAGTCGGCTGGACGACCAACCCGACCAACCCGGCTTATGCGTGGTACGCCGTCACCGAGCAGCAGCAGGCCGATTACATGGTACGCGCTTACGCCTACGCCGCCGAACATTGGCGTCCGTGGGTCGGGCTGATGAGTGGGATTTTCCTCGCCAACCCGGTTTGGACGGAGGATAACGAGGAATACTGGTTTTCGATCACCGAGCCGCATTTGTCTGAGGGGTATATCAGCATCCGCCCGGCGTTTGACCAACTTTTGCGGATGGAAAAGGTCTGCGGAGACCTGATTCTGCCCGCTTATCCGCCCGTCGGGAGTACGCCCAATGAGCCAGCCAACGCTTGCCCTTAGCCTGTTTTTTCACCTGACCGCCACCGCTTTTTGGATTGGCGGCTTATTACTGACCGTCGTCACCGTCTGGCCGGAATCGCGGCGGGCGTTGGGCGAAGGCAGCGAGTCGATGCGCTTTCTGATGCGGCTGCGTCAGCGCATGATGCCGTATTTCAATCTCGCCTTAGCCGTTTTGCTGGTCACGGGGCTGTTCCAGATGACCGCCGACAAATATTATGACGGCCTGATGCAATTTGATAACGAATGGAGTCGCGTGATTCTGCTCAAACACATCGCACTGTTGGGGATGATCGTGTGCGGCGTGCTGATTCAGGTCGGCGTCGCGCCCGCGCTAGAACGCCTGACGCTACTTGACTCGAAAGGCAAAGGCGACCCCGCTGAATACGCCCGCTTGCGCCGCCGCGAAGTCCGCCTGACATGGGCATCCGCCGCGCTCGGCGTGCTGATTCTGGCCTTCAGCGCGTGGGCGGGGACGTTGTAGGGGGATGAGTGATGAGTCCTGAGAAAAACTGGCAGATACCCTCAATCATGCGTCTTGGCGTTTGTAGGGACAGGATACATCCTGTCCGCCTTCGGATGATAATTGCGCTGTATAATTTATAAAACATCAGAAATTTTGTAGGGGCGCGGCTTGCCCGCCCGTATATTTTTGAAACGAGGCGCACTCATGGATTACCAACCACCTCTCATCACCCGTTCGCCAGAAATACTCAGCGGGACTCCGGTCTTTTACGGGACTCGCGTGCCGGTCAAAAATCTCTTGGATTATCTGGCCGCTGGGGACAGCATCGCAACATTCCTAGACCATTTCCCTAGCGTGACTCGTGAACAAGTCATCCAATTTTTAGAGGACGCTACCAAATTCATAGCAGAGAGCATGGTTGAGGTTTTCTAGATTTAGATGAGAGAAGAAAAATGATACAGGGTGATGGACGCGCCGTTGCGCGTCCCTACCATAATCGTCATTCGTAGGGATACCCAACGGGGTGTCCGCCGTCATTTGAAATTTGATGCGTTTGCCCTATAAATAAACACCCCAAGCCTTGACTCCCCAACCCCAACCCCGCTATAATCCTTCATCAACAACGCGGTACGCCGCTGCATCACTCATCAAGAGCGTGGGAGGGACAGGCCCTATGAACACGCGGCAACACTCAAAGCCTTGAGACTGTG
>DAOTTP010000024.1:0-16701 GCA_034437835.1 Anaerolineae bacterium
CGCAATCAGGAAACCTGTCGCAAACTGGTCGCGGCGCTGGCGCGTACCGAGAGCGATACATGGGTTGATTGGGAGGGCATCCCACTGTCATCGGATTGGTGGGGTGAGATTCAACGCGGCATTGAGAACGCCGAGACAGTGTTGGTGCTGTTATCGAACGATTGGCTGACCTCGCCAGTCTGCCACCTTGAGATGGCGTATGCGCTCTCGCTCAATAAGCGAACCGTGCCAGTGGTCTACGGGCAGACCGATCACGAGGCATCTTTTGCGGCATTGTCCGCCCGTGACCTTGATGCGGCGGTGGTCGATATGCTGGCGGGGCGGGACATCAACGTTGTAGCGCGGGACAATTGGCGCACCTTGAGCAAAATCAATTGGGCGTTCTACCGCGAAGAAGATTTCACGGAGGGCGCGTCAAAACTTTTGGCGGCGCTGCAAACCGACCTCGCGCACGCCCGCGCCCATACTCGGTTGTTGAATCGGGCGTTGGAATGGGGGCGTGGCAACCGAGATACCAGTCTACTTTTGCGCGGGGTTGACCTTGACCAAGCGGTAGGCTGGCTGGCGTATAATGCCGACAAAGAGCCGTTCCCTACCGATATGCACCGCGACTACATCCAAGCCTCACAAGCGCAACGTGAAGCCGAAGAAAACGCCCTCCGTGATCAGCAAGCGCGAGAATTGGCCTTACAAGCGCGGGCGTTGAATCGGGCGCGGATGCTGATTGCCAGCCTCGGTATTTTTTTGGTCGTGGCCGGATTATTGAGCGTATTCGCGCTTCAGCAACGATCAGAGGCCGTTGAGCAAGCCGTCCGCGCTGATGACAATGCCTCTACTGCCGAATCCAATGCCGTCCGTGCTGACGATAACGCTTCCACCGCCGAGTCTAATGCCGTCCGTGCCGATAGCGCAGCCGCCACCGCGATTGCCGAACGTGACAGGGCTGACCGTGAGGCGCAAATCGCCAAAGCGCGGGAAATTGCCGCGCAAGCGCTAGGGCTACGCGATAATCGTTCATCAGTAGCGATGTTATTGGGCGTAGCCGCCTATCAAACCGCGCCGGTCTTCGAGGCCGAGAGCGCCTTACTCACGTTGATGGGGACTTCAAGCCATCTTGTGAAGACCTTTTATCATCAGCATAAGCAAGGCATTATTCAAGCGACGTATAACCCATCAGAGACCTTGATGGCTTTGGTGCATTTCTGGGGAGAAGATCGTCTGTCCATCAGGGATATGCTGACGGGCGAAATTATTTATACGCTTGGCGGCGCGACAGAAGTGCCGAATTCGCGTGTTTATTTTTTAGACGATACTACGCTCTTGCTGTCCGATTTTTTTGGCGTCCACAGTCTGAAAATTGATTTAGCGACTCAATCCGTCAAGCCGACGACCTTGTTCGAGTATCCGAGGTCGGAGTTCACGCTGTATGTGTCGGTTTTCAGTGATGACGGGCGACGAGTGGCGACTGCGGCGCTGAACCCCGCTACAGGACAACATTTCATGGTGGTCTATGACCTTAACACGGCGCAAGAGTTATATCGTGAGGCGATAGATTTCCAAGTCTTGTCGATGGCGTTTAATTCAGATGGCACGCGGATTTTGGCGAATCGGTATCGGGACACCCCGGTCTTATTTGACATAAAAGCCGCCAGTATGTCGCCCCTGATCACCCAGAATTTGGAAGCGCAGGGCATTCAACAAGCCTATTTTTACGAGGGCGATACGTACTTGACCTTGACAAGCGTTCCGGGTAATGACGGGCAGTTCATCGCCGTATATGACCCCGAAAGCGACCTTTTCTCTGAGCCGATATACGTCCCTTTGACGGTGAATCGGCTGGCTTTGCACCCCGGTAAGCAATGGGTGATGGCGATGGAGACCGGCGGAAAGTTTACGCTTTACCGACTGGTTGACGGGCAAGCCGAATTTACATCCACCTATCACGAGAACGAGGTGATTGGCGTCGTTTTTAACCAAGCCGGAAATCTGATGGTTACGGGCGATTCTGGTGGGATGTTAGCGACGTGGGATTTATATGCAAAACCAGCTTTGCAACGCCCCATCGAGGACAGCACCAGCCCCGCGATAGCGATGTCTTTGGCCGGTGAACGGTTGGCGGTGTCTATCGAGAACGACAGCATCCGGCAATATGACATCACGACATGGCAAGAGGTTGGGGCGCGGATTCCAGTCGGGGAAGAATTTTTGTATCTGACGGTGTTGTCCCTTTCACGAGATCATCGTCGCTTGATTGCGCTAGAGTCGGGGTTAGGTCACATTTTTGTCTGGGATGCCGAAACTGGCGAGCTACTCACCGAGTCGCTGACCGGTAGCGCCGCTTCGACCTATATGACCGCCAGCCCAGACGGGCGCTTGGTCGTCGCGTATCACCCAGATACGGGCATCTCGTTGTGGGATGTCGAGAAACAGGCGCAAGTGGGGGACTTTTTCCGGTTTGAGAGCGAGATCGGCGTAGACATCACCAATCATGTGATTAACACGGTGTTTAGCCCCGATGGGACGCGATTGGCGGCCATATCCACCGATGGGTATGTGTGGCTATATGATGTGACGATGGACGGCATGACCCTGCAAAAACGGGTTTCGCTGGACTACCCCCTTCAAATTGGGTTGCGCTTCAGCCCAGATGGCACGCTGTTGGCGCTGGCGTCTTTCAGTAATACGGTATTGCTGTATGACATCGAAACCGAGCAACTGACCGTCCCGCCGCTGAGTGGTGCGGAGTCGTTTATCTATAACATCACCTTTCGCCCAGATGGGCGCGTTTTGGCGGTGATGGATGGGTACAGCCAGCTTTGGCTGTGGGATACCGCACGCGGTTTACCGATTGGCTTGCCGACTCAGGCGCATTATATCGGCTATGATGCGGCCTTCACCTCGGACGGTCAGCGCTTGATTACGGTGGGGTCTGATCCGGTCATCAGCGAATGGGATTTCAGGCCGGAACAGTCGATTGAGTCGCTATGTTACGCCGTCGGGCGTGATTTGACGGAATCCGAGTGGGCGCTGTATATGGGCGAATCAGAACCTTACCGCGCAGTGTGCGGGGGCTGATATAGGGAAATGTATGGGAGACATATCGGGGGATGGTGAGTATATAGAGGATGATAGCGCAGGCGGGGGCGATGGGCGACCCATGGGTCGCCCCTACGAGTACGGGATTTTCGCAGGGACATGGCATTGCCCTGTCCGCCACGTTTAAATGTCGCTGATTATTCCTCGTCGTCTGGCAATAGGCGTTTGAAGAATCCGCGCACCCAATCGCCCAATTTTCCGGGGGCGGGGGCGGTCTGTGAGTCAGATGAACTCACAGCGTCCATCTGCAACCCCAGCCGGAGCAGGCCGACAGACGTGCTATAGGCGGGGGAGCGCAACATATCGGCCAACCCGGTCAATTTCTCTGGCTTGGCGAGTCGAATCGGGACGCCCAGTACCGACTTGGCGAGTTCATCAATCCCCGGCAAGAGCGCCGTCCCGCCGGTCAAGACCGCGCCCGCCCGTAGCAACCCGTCATAACCAGAGCGCTTGATTTCGTCGCGGCATTTCTCGAAGATTTCCTCGACCCGCGCCTCAATCACCCCGGCCAATTCGCGCCGCTTGGTTTCGATGGGCAAGCCCTCACCGAACGGCTCGACAAGGAACGAGTCTAATTCGCTCACCCGCTTGGGGACGCAATGGCCGCGCTGCACCTTGACCGCCTCGGCCAATTCAAACGGCACTTGCAGCCAGTGGGTGATGTCTGAGGTGATTAAATCCCCGGCGATGGGGACGACGTGCGTGTGCCAAACCGCGCCCTCAACGAAAATCGCCATATCCGCCGTGCCTGCGCCGATGTCCAGCACGACGACGCCAGATTCTTTTTCGCCGTCGGTCAGCACCGCGTCGCCACTGGCGAGTGAACTCACCAGAAAGCGGTCAACCACCACGCCCGCGCCCTCTACCGCTTGTTCGAGGTTGTTCAGGCTGGGCGTGCTGCCGGTGATGATGTTGGCCTCGACCTCTAAGCGGAAACCGTGCATCCCCAATGGGCTACGAACGCGATTCGTGCCATCTAAGAGATAATGGCGCGGGATGACGTGTAGGATTTCACGGTTGTGTGGGATGGCGATGGCGCGGGCGTTCTGCATGGCGCGTTCGACATCATCTGGGCTGACGCCGCGTGGGCTGTTGATTCCGATTGCGCCGCGGTTGTTGCCGCTGCCGATGTGGTTTCCGCTTAGGCTGACGAATGCCCGTTTGATGGTATAGCCGCTGGCTTGTTCCGCCTTATAGACCGAACCGGCAATCGAGCGCGTCAGGGCGTCAAGGTCGCTGACGATGCCCGCTTTCATGCCGCGTGTGGCCTCGACGCCTGCGCCAATCACAAAGGTCGAGTCGGGGCGGATTTGCGCCACAACAGTCGAGACTTTGTGCGTGCCGACATCGATAGCGATAACGAGGTTGTCCATAGGGTCACTTTCGAAGTGATGAGTGATGAGTCGTGAGTGATGAGAATGGTAAACCAGTCCCAACACTTAGACGTGTGAGATTTGAATGTGTGATTATGTTGGAATTATAGCCTAATCCCGTTGTAGGGGCGACCCATGGGTCGCCCTATAAGGGTGGCGAAACTAATTCGCGTCGTCGGCGGTCTGTAAGGCGCGGAGCAGTGCGGCGTGTGGGTGGCTATCCCATTGACCCGGCGCATCTTGATGGTGCGTGATGAGCCACAGCGCCCGTTCGCTGACTCCGGCCTCGGCTACCATCTGCGCCCCCCATGCCGGATGATGCGCCTTGACCGCGAATCCGCGCCATAACAGGTTTTGCGCGTCGTGAGTCGCCATCCAATCGAACAATCGCCGCGAGAGCTTGCGAGTCATTACCGCGAGAGACTTTTGCCAGACGCGCACGGGATAGCGCGACTTGCCGCAATCGTGTAGCAAAGCGGCCACCGCGAGGTCATCTAGGGCGCGGCTGTCCTCATCTGACCGGATAGGTTGCGCCAGCACGTCGTTCAGGACGGTGAGCGCGTGGCGCTGCTCCATACGCGGCAAACTTAGGAACAGCGCCAATTGCGACTGACTGAGGAAACGGGCGGCCATCTGCACATCCGGGGTGTGACGGGAGGCGGTTAGGGCGCGCACGCCTTGTTTGAGCCGATACTTCGCGCCCATGTTTACCCTACTAACAGGCCAAAAATGATGCCTAACGGCTGAGAAATCAGGTAACTTAGCGGGCTGAAACCCGGAATAGCAAAGCCGATGAAAATGAGCGCGAAGAACACCAGCTGCGAATTCTGGCGGTTACGTTCCCACCAGATAGCCTCACGCGCTGGCAGCAGGGTGTAGACAAGCGACCAGCCATCCAGCGGCGAAAACGGCAGGAGGTTGAACAGGAACAGCAGGATATTCATCTGAATCATCACAGCAAGGATGATTAGCACGTATTTGATAAGCTCAAAATTACTGTCTGCGGTGAGGCTGCCGAATAAGCCTCGGTAAATCAGAGACAACAGAACCGCCAGAATCAGGTTTGAGACCGGCCCAGCAGCTACCGCCATCAGGTATCCATAACGCGGATTACGCATCCGATGGGCGGCGATAGGGGCTGTGCCGAGGACGCCATAACCAATCAGGAGCGCCATAACAAAACCCGGCCAGTAGATATGCACAGCCGGATTGAGGGTGAGGCGTCCCAATCGCGCTGGGACGGGGTCGCCCATCAGGTGCGCGACATAATTATGCGCCCATTCATGGACGGTCATGCCAATCAGCAACGCCAGCAGCAGGCCGATGGCATACGAGAGTAGGATCTCAATGGGTTGATCGAGGTTACTTAGGAAAAACAGCACGAGTTTATTCCCCTGTTAAATGTTTCGCACATTCAGTATAAACATGAGAATGCTACACTTGCAGGCCGCATTAGGCAAACATTCATGATTGAAGTCCAATTAGGCGATCAAGTTCAGATGCGGAAGGCGCACCCATGCGGCTCTGACCGCTGGGAAATCGTGCGTGTCGGGATGGATATTGGCTTGAAATGTGTCGGTTGTGGCCGCGTGGTGCAGATTCCGCGTAGCCAATTCAATCGACAAGTGAAAAAAATAGTGATGAGTGGCAAGTGATAAGTGATGAGGATGTACATCAGAGTTACGCCCGCGCATTTCGCATTTGTAGGGGCGTAGCCATATGTGCGCCCAAACCACGGATATGATTTGTAGGGGCGAGGCTTGCCCGCCCGCGCATTGAGAGGTATGAAAAACCATGACCAAAAAAGTTTTATTCTTGATGTCCGATACCGGCGGCGGCCACCGCGCAGCCGCCGAAGCCATCCGCGACGCCATGATCGAAAAATACGGCGCGGAGAATGTGCAGGGTGAATTGGTCGATGTCTATCGCCTGATGCGCTACCCGGCCAACAAAATGCCGGATTTTTACCCGTGGGTCATCAACAACAGTCAAAAAGGTTGGGCGTTGGCCTATAAGCTGACCGATAGCCCATCCCGCGCCCGTCTGACCAGCCGCATGACCTATCGACTGAATCGCGCCAATCTGCGCCAGATGGTGGTTGAACACCCGGCGGATGTCGTGTGCTGTGTTCACTCACTGTTGGGGCAGCCGTCGATGTCGGCTTATGTCTCGTATGGGCAGCGCCCGCCGTGGGTGACGGTTGTGACCGACCTCGTGACGACCCCGTTTTTCTGGTACGACAAGCGTGTAGACCGTTGCCTCGTCCCCAGCCAAGAAGCGTATGAGCGTGGGATTCAGTGCGGTCTGACGCCAGACCAACTGCGCGTGACCGGTTTGCCAGTGCATCCCAATTTCAACCGCCGCCTGACCGATAAAGCCAGCGCCAGAGCCGAATTGGGCTGGAAAACCGACATCACCACGGTCTTGATGGTGGCCGGCGGTGACGGCATGGGGCCGATGCTTGAGACGGCGGAAACCATCCTCGCCAAGCGGCAAGATGTCCAAATCGTCATCATCTGCGGGCGCAACAAGGCGTTGAAAGAGAAAATCGACTCGTCGGGGCATCCGAATATCTTGGCATACGGATTCGTCACCAATATGCCGCAGTTCATGGCCGCCGCCGATGTGCTGGTCACAAAAGCTGGGCCAGCCACCATCAGCGAGGCATGTATCGCCGGCCTGCCGCTGATTTTGTCCGGCGCGATTCCCGGTCAAGAGGACGGGAATGTGCGCTTGGTGGTCGAGAATGATGCCGGGGCTTTTTCACCGTCGCCTCAGATGGTGGCGGATACCGTAGCACTATGGTTGGGCGAGGGGAAAGACGCCCTCACCGCCCGCGCCGAACGCGCCCGTAAAATCGCTCGTCCAGATGCAGTTTGGGAGATCGCCGAGGAAGTCTGGCAAGCCGCGCAGGGCGCACGGGTCACGGTTGACCGTCGGGCGAAGATGTAGCGCTGTCATATATCGCTTGGGATGATTAACGGACGCGGAAATACGATAACGGGTCGCTCGCCACTTATGTCGTTTTTATGTGGCGGGTGTACACTAGAAGTTTAACATCGTATTCCTTTGGGGCATCCGCACATGAATTGGGTTGAACGCATCGCACATTGGGTTGGGCTGGAACTGCCGCCAGCGACGCGCCCTGAAATCATCAATTTACGCGCCACGATGGAAGTCATCCGCATGACCAAGCGCGGCGAAGATTATCCTGAGGCGCTGGCGGCAATTGACCGCGCATTAAGCTTGACACAAGCACTTGGCGATACAACCCTCACCCCGCTGTTGGAACTCCATCGCGCCGATATTTACGTCCGTCAGCGCGATTATGCCGCCGCTGATGCCCTGTTGGGCAAAATGATTGCCGATAACCCGCCGGGGCAGTCCTATCAGCGGGCATACGCGATGGTCATGTTGGGGCTGATGGCCTATCGGCAAGGCGATTTACAGGTCGCGCACGAACGGCTCGAACGCGCCCAATCCGAAGCGATTGCATCGAAGTCATTGGGCGCGGAGGCGCGGGCGCAATGTCACCTCGCAGAGATTTATCTGGATGAGGGCAACGCCACGTATGCCAGCCATGCCATGAAGGAAGGGCTGGAAAAACTCTATCGCAGCCAAGACCACGAGCCAGCCACCTATTTTATCGGGCGTATCGGCGAGGCGTTGATTTCCAACGGCGAAACGGTGGAAGGCGAGACCTTGCTCGTCCGCGCTTTGCGTCAGTCGCAGCAGTTCCGCGAACGTGGTGAACAACGCCGCCTGCATATTGTTTTGGCCGCCCGCGCCCAAACTTTAGGGCGTTATACCGAAGCGTATAACCAGTTGGAGAAGGCGCTGGCGCTCATGCGAGAAGATGCGCCGGAACGCGCCGATACCTTGCTACGGGCTTCTTCCGTTTGCCTGTATCTGGACAAAAAAGCCGATGCGTTGGCCTACGCTCAACAAGCCTACCAATTGCGCCCAGATAATCCGATGGTACGTGGCGGGTTTGGGGTAGCGTTGCACGCCGCCGGTCATGCAGAGGACGCCCTCCCGCACCTAGAGGCCGTGGCTTCCAGCGATGCCGCGCCATCAGGGGTGCGCCGTGCGCTGGCCGCCGCATATATGGACAGCGGTCAGCCCGATAAAGCCGCCGCGACTTATCAGATGGCGCAAGCGGCTGCCCAACGCGCTGGGGACGCTGAGGAGTCGGCGCGGCTGGTGCGCGACCTCGGCCTAATGCACATGAAGCAAGGTCAACCCGCCGAGGCGATTAAATCGTGGACGGCGGCGCTGCATCAATATGATGCGCTGGGTGAGAACAGCCAAGTCGCCCGTTTATATTGCGACATCGCCAACGCCCGCCTGATTTTGGGGCAAGCCGCCCGCGCCTTCAAGGATTTTGAACAGGCGCTGATGTTGGTCAGCCGCGCTGATGATTCCGCGACGCGAGGGGTTGTGTTGTCCAATGCCGCAGTCGTCTACCTTGAGAACGGCGACTCGGAGACGGCGGAAGCGTTTTTCACCGAGGCCATCCAAATCGCCCAAAAGACCGGGGACGCGGTTGCAGAAGCCACCCGTCAGGGCAATTTCGGCTGGTTCCAGTGGGTAACGGGGCATACCTCTCGCGCACAATCCGCGCTCGCGTATGCGGTTCAATTGTCAGAGCGTTTGAGTTTGACCTTACAGACCGCCGTCCAGACCAGTAACCTCGCACAAGCCACGGCGGAATTGGGCGATGATGCCGGGGCAACACGCTTGCATCTTCGCGCCTTGAGCCTGCTCAAACCGTCCGACCCCGCCCGCTGGCAAGCGATTCTGCGGGTCAATGCGGCGATGCACGCCCTCAAGACCGGGCAGTCGGACGACGCGCAGACATGGTTGATGGACGCGGCGGCTTTCGTCCCGCTGGCGGTAGACGCTGAGGCGCATTATCGGGTGCAAATTGGGCTGGCGATGGCCGGACGCGACTCTGAACCGACGGTGAGCGCGGCCAGCTTGCTGTCGCTCTTGCCCAGCGTCCGTACCGTCGGACTCAAGCGTCTGACTGCGGATATGCTGGCCGCGTTGAGCCAATTGGAAGCGGCGGCGGGGCAGGTTGACGCGGGCAAACACTGGGAAGATGCGCGCAAGCTGTATACAATGCTCGGCCATCCGTTGGGTCAGATTACCCCGTCTTGGATTTTGGCCGCATGAGCAGCACGTCCCCCCGTCCCCGGCGTGACCGGTCAGACCGCGCCGCCGCCGTCCTCCGCCCAGAAACACAGGCGGAATCGCCGTCGGTTCAGCACGGCTCGCGCTATAACGCCATCAATTGGCGCTATGTCTCCGGCCTGATGCTGGCAAGCCTCGGCCTCGCGCTGTTCGTGATGCTGACGGCGGATATTTTTATCGTGCGCGGCATCGCTCTCAGCGGGGCAAATTATCTGGATACCGGCACGGTCTTTACCTATACCGGGGTGGCTGGCAAGCACGCCTTGGACATCGACCCGGAAGTTGTGCGCCAGACCTTATTAGACATCCCAACCATCGCAGAGGCCGAAATCATCCTCGGTTGGCCGCCCGATTTGGTGCGCGTCCGCATCGTAGAGCGTCAACCAGCTGTGTTATGGCGACAGAATGACATCGACGCATGGGTCGATATTCATGGGCGAGTCTTGACCGCACCGCTGCAAGAGCGTAGCGACCTGATCACGATTGTGACACGCGGAATCGAAGGCGTCATCTCGCTGAATGACCGCATCCCGCAGGATGTCATCGACGGGGCGCGTCAATTGGCACAACTCGTCCCAGAGGAGCGCCGTCTGCGCTATGACCCGCTATTGGGGCTGGGTTTCCGGCAGAATGGTGGCGGCTGGGAGGCGTGGTTCGGCAGCGGCCTCGATATGGAGGTCAAGATTTTGGTCTATCGGCGCATCGTAGACGAACTGACCGCACGCGGCATCACGCCCGCCGTGATTAACGTTTCTGATCCAGATAAACCGTTTTGTTCAGGATGTTAAGGGCAGTGATGAGTGGCGAGGGTAGGGACGGCATTCTTGCCGTCCGTTTTCGGAATAGGTGAACGCCCAGAAGGGCATCCCTACAATTGCAGCCATTTCACACAGTCTGAACGCAATCAAAAAAACCGCCATTTGGCGGTTTTTTGCTTGCTTATTGTGGGCGTTAAGGGGCTCGAACCCCTGACCTCACGGATGTGAACCGTACGCTCTGACCAACTGAGCTAAACGCCCTTATCCCTCATAGTTTAGCACAGGACGCGGATTGGTCAAGGGCAAACGAACCGGGGAATCTTGAGCGGATGAGATATGTTAATCACCCCCAGAAATTGGGGTTCTAAAAAAGTTGAATGTTTAAATTGGGTACTTGACACCCCAACCAAACGGGTATATTATATTTTTAATCGTTCAAACAAAGTCAAATGGTTTAAAGCAGTGTTAACGCTCTAATCTAATAGCAACGTTTGAAATGATGATTGACCGAGTTCGCCCGAAAGGAGAGATCACCATGTTTTCACTCGAAATGCTCTACCGTCAAACCGAGGGTTTCCGCCAAGAATCGATCCGTCGGGCCGAATACGCACGTCTCGTGAAGCTCGTACTTGATGCTCGCCGACTGTTACACCCGTTTAATCGTCAGGACGACAAGAAGTAATATCCCGTCCTGACTGACCCCGCCCGTCCACATCTAATCTCTCATCCAAACACACAGTCTAATGGAGACACCCATCATGCAAGACTATACCCTGATGATCCAAGCGCGCATCAAGCAAGAACAAGCCCAGAAAGATAAGAACCATCGTGAACTGGTTCGTGAGTTTGAGAATGCCCGTCGCAACGAGCGCAACAATCGCGATGGCAAGGCTCGGCATAATACGCCGAACGCCGATCAAGACTCACACAACTAACTTTGAGGTCCTCCCCTGAAGCACAGCACCCGCGACAGCCACGCGGGTGCTGTGATGTTATAAAACGAAGTGATGAGTTCTTGAGTCCCAAGTGATGAGCAAGGGCAGACCTTAGGGGCAAGCGCGTTAAACAGACTGTCTTATCCCTTTGTCGCTCCACTTACAGGTGATTTTTTACTACCGTGTGAATATGTTATAATCGTGCTAAGTTTGTATTGAACATTCAAGAAAGTTTTTATCATGCTCGATGAAACTCAGGCAAAACCCTTTACCCCCGCGCCGGAAATGACCATCTCTGACTTGGAGACGTTGAAAGTCCTCGCGGATCCGTTACGCCTGAGCATTCTGGAATACCTGATGCGCTCCAGCACAGTCAAGCGCATCGCCGAAAAAATTCATAAGCCCGCCACCAAACTCTATTACCATTTCAATTTGTTGGAAAAACACGGGTTAATCGTGCTGGTCGATACGCGCATCGTGTCCGGCATCATCGAGAAGCACTATCAAGCCGCCGCTAAAATGTATCGCGTCGCCCGCAATCTGCTTGCGCCCGGTTCATCAGATTTTGATGAGGGGTTGGAATTGACGCTGAACGGGATGTTCCAAGCCACCAAGCAGGAAATCCTAGACAACATTCACGACCAGACCATCGACATGGGCGAAGACGCCCCGTGGCATCGGCGTATGACCATCAGCCAAGCGCGGCTGGCGTTGACGGCCAAGCAGTTCAACGATTTTCGCGACAAGTTGGACAATCTCATCCTCAAGGCGCAAGGCTGGACGGACGATAACGAAACCGCCAACCTGACCAGCACCACGGTGATGAAAATGTTGTACGTCACCTACCCTGTGCAGCGGGCGGCGGATGATGTTGAAGAGCCACCCATCAACGGAAATGGTCACAAGTCCTAAGCGCGTGATTTCTCCTGACCCCCATCTGAAACGGCGGCTTGCCCGCCTGAAGCGCCCTCTACACGTCCTCGCAGCATTGGTGAAGGCGCTGATTCTGGTCGGCTGTAACTTGACCTCACTGCCCGGATTCACCCCTCAGCCGCCCACGCCCATCCTGACGGCCACGCCATCCGCCGCGCCCGGATGGGGGTGGGCGGCGCTGGGAGTCGAGACTCGCACGCTGATTCCCCCCGGACTTGGCCCGTTGTCACAAGTCATCTTGTATCGTTTTGACCCCGCCCATGTGACGTTCAAGGCGCATGTCGCGGGCGTGCCGTTACGCTCTGGCGAATGGCGGACGGCCTTGCCCAACGCGCTCGGATCCGTCAACGCCAATTTCTTCACACCGGAAAACATCCCGATTGGGCTGGTCGTGTCGGACGGGGGGGTGATAGGCGCGTCATTGGTGAATCGGGGCGGGATGTTCCAAGTCTCGAATGGCGTGGCGCGGGTGCGTTCGCTGATTGAAGAACCGTATAACGGCGAGCTATTGGAACAGGCCGTGCAAGGCTTCCCGATGTTGGTTGTGAATCGCCAGCCGATTTATCAAGAGCCGCGTGTTGACCGCACCAGCCGCCGCACCGTCGTCGCACAGGATTCAGCGGGGCGAATCCTCATCCTCATCACGCCGCTGCTGGGCATGACTCTCAATGAGGCGGCGGCGTTCCTCAGCGCGGATGGTGAACTGGACATCGTATACGCCCTTAATCTGGACGGCGGCGGCTCGACTCTGCTGGTCGCGCCGAATGGAGTCGAGTTGCCGTCATTCGACCCCGTGCCAGTGGTCTTAGCGTTTTATACCCGTTAGTCGATTTAATTTTTGAGTGATTTATTGTAGGGACGCCATTTTTGGCGTCCGTTCCCACATGCCGAAAACGGACGGCCAGAAGGCCGTCCCTACAGCAAGCCTAATATATTTCTAATTCCCGACTGCGCCGCCAGCCTCACGTAGTTGGGCGCGGATGTCGTCCGTCGGGATTTCGAGATAGGTCACCAGTCGCTCGGCCAAGCGACGGAACACTGGGGCGGCGGTCTGGCTGGCGAATGTGCCGGATTTGGGCTGGTCAAGCTTAATCAGGACGCTGACCGTCGGCGCGTCGGCTGGCAGATAGCCGATGAACGTCACGTTGGTGGCGTTCGATAAATATCCCTCAAGCGTCGGGATTTCCGCCGTGCCGGTCTTGCCCGCCACGGTATACCCAGACAGTTTGGCGGCGTCATCCAGCCCGATATTGACCACATCGACCAACATCCGCGTGACTTCTGCCGCCGTCGCCTCTGAGATGACGCGGCGCAACACCACCGGCTCAATCGTCGTGACCTCTTGCCCTCGGATGACTTGCGCGACGATGCGCGGCTGCACCAATAGGCCGCCGTTGGCGACCACGTTGAAGGCGTTCAACATCTGGAGCGGGGTGACAGAAATCCCCTGACCGTAGCTGTTCGCGCCGAGATCGCTCTCTGACCACAACGAGTCGCCGGGGATGCGGAGGATTCCGCTTTGTTCACCGTCAAGGTCAACCCGCGTGCGTGCCCCGAATCCAAAGGCCGACAGCATCGCGTAAAACTGGTCTGGCCCCAAGTGTTCTACAGCGATTTTGGCCGCGCCAATGTTGAGCGATTCGACCAGAACCGTGGTCGCGTCCACGAGGCCGTGGGGCAGCCTATCCCAGTTGAGGATGGTTTTGCCCCCAACGGTGTATTGTCCCTCGTCGTTATAGACCCAATCCGGCGTGATGACGCCCCGGTCTAAGGCCGCCGCCATCGTGACCACTTTCATGACCGACCCCGGCTCATAAATGTCTGAGATGGCGGGGTTGCGGAGCGCTTGGGCGTCGTCTAGCGGGATATTATTGGGGTCAAGTGGCGGATAACTCGCCATCGCTAGGATGTCGCCGGTGTTGGGATTCATCACGATAATCGTGCCGCCCGCCGCGCCGGTATCGGCCACCGCTTGGGCTAATGTTTCTTCCACCCAATACTGCACATCGCGGTCAAGCGTCAGCACGAGGTCGGCGCCACTCTCCAATTCCCCAATTTCAACCGGGAGGTCGAATGGGATATTGCTGGTGACTTGAGTCGAAGTCTTGGCCGCCAGTAACGGTTCATAGCGCCCCTCCACCCCGTTATAGCCGATAAACCCATCCCCTGCACCGGCCACGAATCCGAGTAGTTGACCGGCCAGCGCTCCCTGTGGATAGTAGCGTCTGGGGATGACCTCGCTGACGATGGCGGGGCTGTTGAGGGCGTTGAGTTGAGTCCAGATTTCTGGGCCGACATCGGTTGCCAATAGCGCATAGGTGGTTTCGCTACGGATGATGTCGTTAATCACCAGCGGGTCAAGATTCAGGATGGTCGAGAGGTCTTGAATCATCTTATCGGGGTCGCTGACCAGATTGGCGCTGATGCCGATACGGTAGCGCACCGAATTGACCGCGAGGCGCTGGCCGGTACGGTCATAAATGATGCCTCGTGAGGATGTTTCGCGGCGTGTGGCGCTATAGTTGGCGTCGCGCACGGCTTGAACATAAGCCGCGACTCGTGGGTCTGGAGGCGCTTGGAACAGCACCATTCGGATGACCAACGCGCTACTAATCAGGATGAGGATGACCACGACAATCGGCAGCCGCCGGTTGAGGATGTCTTGTTGGGGTGAGAACGCAGCATCTTGCATTAGAAGTTAGCCTCCACCCGCAAACGACTCGAATTGTCCGCGTAGGCCGTCGATTTGCTGTTGTAGCCAGCCGCCGAATGATTCGCTGTATTGGGGGAGGGCGTCCTCCGTCGATTGCAGCGGTGCGACGGTCTGCACGCGGTTGGGGTTATAGCCATCGACCACCACAAAAATCTGGTCGTTCTGCCCAGCGGGGGCGAATCCTAATTCTTGGGCGCGAACGCGCAACCGTCCGAGGCTTTGTAGTTCCGAAATTTCGACGCGCAAGGTCTCATTGACGCGCTCTAGCTCATCGCGGCGCGAGATCAGGTCGCGCATCTCACGCCCACGAGAGGATTCCGTCGCCACCTGTGAGAGATACAGTGCGCCCATCACCAGCGAGAGGAAAATTCCCAGCATCCCCAGCGTGACGGCTTGGCGCTGTGGCCGCCAGCCGGTCTGTCGGAATGCTTGTTGGACGGTGCGAAGTGCCATACCCTTATACCACCTTGTTTTACATTATAATTTCTCAACCACTCGCAATTTGGCGCTGCGGGCGCGGGGGTTAAGCGCGATTTCGGCGGCGTCGGCCTCAATCGGCTTACGGCTGATGAGGCGCACGCGGGCGTCTTTTTCGGGCAGTTGCATCCCCGGCGGCGATTTGATGTC
Source organism: Anaerolineae bacterium (assembly GCA_034437835.1). Lineage (GTDB taxonomy): Bacteria > Chloroflexota > Anaerolineae > Aggregatilineales > Phototrophicaceae > Flexicrinis. The sequence continues at coordinate 15,632 of DAOTTP010000024.1, forward strand.
CTCCGCCCATTCTTTGAAGGTGTGCTTGACGATGCGGTCTTCCAAGCTATGAAAGCTGATGACCGCCAATCGTCCGCCCGGACGCAGACAGCCCAATGCGGCGGGCAGGGCGCGCTCAATCGTGCCGAGTTCGTCATTGACCGCGATTCGCAGCGCCTGAAACGTTCGAGTCGCCGGATGGATGGTGATGGGGCGGCCTCGCGGCGGACGGCTGGCGGCCTTAATCACCTCGGCCAATTGGCGAGTCGTCTCCAGCGGGCGGGCATTAATGATGACGCGGGCATAGCGCCCCGCCTCGGGTTCTTCGCCATACTCGTGGAGTAAATCGGCCAGTTCCGGGTGTCCCCAGTGATTCACGATGTCCGAGGCGGGCGGGATGCCGCTGGTCGGGTCGAATCGCATATCCAGTGGCCCGTCGCGCAGAAACGAGAATCCGCGTTCAGCCATATCAAAGTGCATAGATGACGCGCCGATGTCCAGCAAAATACCGTCCACGCCGTCGCCCCAGCCCATCTCGCTCAAATGGTCGCGCATGTTTGCGTAGCTGGCGTGAATTAACTTCGCCCGCCCGTTATCAAGATGCTCGCGCAGATGTTCACCCGCCAGCCGAATCGCCGTCGGGTCAATATCAAACGAGAGCAGGCCGCCGATTCCCGCTTCAATCAGCGCCCGTGAATGACCGCCCGCCCCGGCTGTGCCGTCAATCACGCGGGCGGGCGGATTTTCGGGGTCAGGGATCAGCGCGTCTAGCACCTGACGTAATAAAACCGGCAAGTGCGGGCGGACGGGGTGGGGGGAGTCGGTCATGTCTAGTACACCTCTAGCGCCGCGTTGAGTTCATCCCAGATGGCGCGATAGCTACGCCAGCGGCCTTTATTGATGCCGCCGGATTTGATGGCAGCTCGCACCGCGCAGCCGGGTTCGGCGTTGTGCATACAATCGTTGAACTTGCAGCGCCCGACATAAGCGCGGATGTCGCGGAAATACCCATCCAGTTCTTCCGGTTCGATGTCGAATAGCACGACGTTCCGCATCCCCGGCGTGTCGGCCAGATAGCCGCCGAAATCCAG
>DAOTTP010000025.1:0-8680 GCA_034437835.1 Anaerolineae bacterium
TCATATTTCACTTGCAACCATGTCTCGCCGACAGCGTTATTGATTTGCCCAGTGATGACGACTGGGGTATTCACTGCTATAGAGCCAATCACAAATCCTTCCGTGCCGGGGGTAGGACGGACATTGGCTGCCCTTAGAGTCATCCCATTCACCCGGATTTGGTCGGTCACAGCGTCTTCGAGGGTGACATCGCCGAACAGCAAAATCGTCACATTCTGTCCCGGCATCGTATCGGGGAGACTGGCCTGCACTTGCATCATTGCCACGCCCCACTGCCCGAACTCATCTAACGGACTCAGCGTCAGCGATTGAATACTCGTCAGGTCGGTACGATCTCCCACCGTATCCCACGCCACAGAGACCAACTCGTCACGCGGCGTCACAGAACCCAGCAGATTTCCATAACAAACCTGATTGCGCGATGTCCCTTCACAAGCGCTGCCCGCAGTAGCCAGCGCTTGACGTACCATGAGCGCACATGATTGTGTCGCTGGCTGTGCGGCAACCGACACCGCTGTAAGTATCCCAATCCATACAACAGCGCCAATGCTGAGGGGTTTCCGTATGAGTCGCATGTTTCACACCAGTTCGTCTGATTGTCTGATTGTTCGAAGTTAGATTTTAGATAGTAGATAATTGTTAATTTAATGTTATTTCATCACCTCATTAAACCCATCAGGCCGTAGAGGGGTATTTCAATAGTCCTTTAGGCGGTAAGTTGAGTTGGAAAAAACAAACAGCCCACATCTTTCGATATGGGCTGTTTGGCGTAACTATTTTGTTTATCCGGCTATGGAGGAGTTTAATTTCCGCCGACCCATCCCAGCAGTTCAATTTGACCGCGCAACGAGCCGGTATACGGTTGTTGGCTATAGCCGTTGCTGTCCACCGTATACACATCCAAGCGCCCGTCAATCGAGGTTGTGCCGCCGAATGTCGCGCCCATGAAGGCGGCAGATGCACCGTCTGCGGTGAAAATCGGGGCGCACATACTGTTGGGATTGGCGGGCAACGGCGACGCGGTATATCTGAAATCGCCCGCTGCGATGGTAGCCGGGACATCGACCATGATGCGACCATACGGACACTGACCATCCACCCCGCCGATGGCGATGCGCGTCCCGCCGATATTCCAACTGGCGACCATGCCGAATCGGGCGAAATTCATCTCGGTGGTGCGGGCGATGGGCGTGCCGTCAGCCCGCATCAATACGATTTCGGTTGCGCCGCCGACACTGCTCTGCAACAAAACGGCGCTGCCATCGCGTGACCATGCTTCTGAGGCATAAATCGCGCTATCTGGCGCACCTTGTAGCGTAATCGGTGTCGAAACCCCGCCCTGCACGTCAGCCAGATAAATCTGCCGCATCTCGCTCAGGATGTCCGTGGGGTCGGTCACGACATAACTCAACAATCGGCCATTGACCCATGTCGGGCGCTCGACCACCGCCTGCTCAGACACCCGCGTCGTCTGCCCGGTCTGCAAGTCAAACACGAACACATCCCCGGCCTCGGCGGGCGTTTGCGTGCTGATGTCACAGCCGCCTTCCGCCCCCGGCTGCCAACTCGGACATGTCGTGCGGTCACTCAGGAAAGCGATGCGCTGTCCGTCCGGCGACCATACCGGCATCCAATCGAACGCGCCACTGCCGGTCAAATTCGACCATGACGCGGTTTCGAGGTTATAGATGAAGATGTCGATGTCATAGCCGCTGCTGATGGCTACCGCCATCTTGCGCCCATCCGCGCTAAACGACGGCGGGCTGAACCTCCCCCGCTGAGTCAAGGTGGGCAGGTTGCTCACGCGGATGCTGATTCCGGTGGTCACATCGGCCACATATAACCCCGTCGAGAGGCCGAGCGGGTCATCCAACAGATAGGCGAAGGCGCTCCCGTCCGCGCTCAGATAGAACTGGTCGGGGGCTTCTGTGCGGATTTCGATGATGGGGATGCGCCCCGCCGGATTCGATGGAGAAGCGTAGTATAGCGTCGCCAAATCGGTGCTGGGTTGCGCCGTAGACAAATTGGTGATGGTATCGCGGTCATTGCTGACGACATAGGCGACGTGCGGGAAGTTCAGGCCGTCGCGCACATCGTTGGGGATGTTCAACAGTTTGCTGTTGTCGGTCAGGAATAACGCCATAGAGTCTGGGGTCAGGGTTGGCGTCAAAGTGAGGGTCGGCGTGGCGCTCGGCTCAGGCGTATGGGTGATGGTCGGGCTGGCGGTGGCTGTTGCGGTAGCCGTCGGGGTAAAAGTCGCCGTGGGCGTCAGCGACGGCGTAGGGGTGGACGCATCCGTCGGGGTAAACGTTGGCACTTCCGGCGTAATCGTGGCCGCTGGCTCTGAGAGGTTACACGCTGTCAGGGATAGGAGGAGTAAAAGGCAAACCGCCGTCATAGGCAACCGCATCGGCTGGTCTCCATTGGATAATCGTCGTAAAACAGACCGACATTCTACCACACCGACGCGCCCGCATTCCCTAACGCCACCCATGCGCTGAGGCGACGCTAAACGCAACCGCCCCTGTGCGATACAGGGGCGGTTATTGTTACTCATCACTGATTTTTAGCGGTAGCCCGCCAGCACCTTCGAGAGCGAGTCCTTCGACGGGCGCATTTTTTCGGTTGACAGACCGGACAGCGGTTCGCCGGTCAGGTTCAATGTCTCACCGAGGGTCATACGCGGCTCTTCGTAGTAAATCAGGCCGGTGAGCAAGATGTCATCGCGCTCGGCCTCTTGGCAAGCGGCGACGGCCTGAATCCAGTTGCGCGGGTCGTGGTCGCGCCCCAGATTCTTGAGGCGGACGGTTGCGCCGCCGTGCATCTGGACTTCGATGATTTCGCCTTCTGGCTGCGCGTCAATCTGAATTTCTTCCTTGTCCTCGACATAGCCGGGGGCGAGGTAGCGGATTTCGTGCAGCGGGATTTCGTGTTCCTTGCCAAAGCCATACGACTTGGTGGACGAGTCCTCATTGTTGAAGCTGACGCACGGGCTGACAATATCAATCACCGCCGTGCCGTGATGATTCATCGCCGCCTTGAGCAACGCTTCGACCTGTTTGGCGTCACCGCTGAAGCTGCGGGCGACGAATGTGCAACCGCCAATAATCGCCTCTAGCGCGAGGTCTATCGGGGGCAGGTCATTACGCCCGTAATACTTCAATTCCTGACCTTGGTCGGCGGTGGCGCTGAATTGACCTTTGGTCAGGCCGTATACGCCGTTGTTTTCGATGACATAGACCATCGGGACGTTGCGGCGCAACAGGTGTTTATACTGCCCGAAGCCGATGCTGCCGGTATCGCCGTCACCACTGACCGCGATAGCGACGAGGCTGGTATTGGCGAGCGTCGCGCCGGTCACAACCGAGGGCATACGCCCATGAACGGTGTTAAATCCGTGCGAACGACCCAAGAAATAGGCCGGGGTCTTGGACGAGCAACCAATACCGGACATCTTAATGATGCGGTGTTGTTCGAGGCCGAGGTCAAAGGCCATGCTGGTGATTTGATTTGAGATCGAGTCATGGCCGCAGCCGGGGCAAAGGGTGGACTTGCCACCTTTATAATCCTCGCGGGTGAGGCCGATGCTATTGGTCTTGATACGTGTGGACATGGATTAATCACTCCTCTAGTTGATTATTCTACGGTTAGTTACTTACCCATGTGCTGGGTGATTTTGCCGTACAGCCAGTCAGGGGTCATGGGGAGGCTATCGCCCAACGCCAATGACACACGCTTAATCGCAGTTTCGGGATGCTCAACATTGATGACCTGATTCATCTGGCCGTCGAAGTCGTTTTCGACGATGAAGGTCACATCGTGCGCGTCGAGGAATGCCTTCACATCCGCATGTAACGGGAGCGCCTTCACGCGCAGGTAGTCACTTTCGACGCCGTGCTTATCGCGCAACCAGTCGCGGGTCTCGCGCACGGCGTCATGGTTGCTGCCGAAGGTGAGGATGCCGACCTTGTGCGAATTGGCGCGATCCCAATCCAATTCCGGCGCGGGGAGGATGGCGCGGGCGGTCTCGAACTTATGACGCAGACGCTCCATGTTCTTAACCCAGTCGTCGCCGCGCTCGCTATAAGTCGCCATTTCGTTGTGACCCGTGCCACGCGCAAACCACGCCGAACGTGGGTGATTCGTCCCCGGCAGCGTGCGGTACGGGATGCCGTCGCCGTCCGCATCCATATAGCGACCCCATTTACCCTTGTCCTCAATGAACTGTGTCAATTGGTCGGCATTTAAAACTTTGCCGCGATCCATCGGCTCTTCGGGATAGTCGAACGGCTTCGCCATCCAGTTGTTCATCCCGATATCGAGGTCGCTCAGGACAAAAATCGGCATCTGGAGGCGCTCGGCGTAATCAAACGCCCGCCAGCCATACTCGAAACATTCCTCAACCGACCCCGGCAACATGACAATCTGGCGACTGTCACCGTGACCGAGGAAATGCGTGAACATCAAGTCGCCCTGAGAGGTGCGGGTGGGGAGGCCAGTAGACGGCCCCATGCGGGTGACATCCCAAATCACGCACGGGATTTCAGCGTAATAGGCCAAACCGGTAAATTCGGCCATCAGCGAGATGCCGGGGCCGCTGGTCGCGGTCATTGAGCGTGCGCCCGCCCACCCTGCGCCGATAATCATGCCGATGGCGGCGATTTCGTCCTCAGCTTGAACGACGGCCACGGTCTCTTTGCCGGTTTCGGGGTCACGGCGCAGATATTGGAAGCCCATAATCGAATCGACCACGCTGGTTGATGGGGTGATTGGATACCACGCCACGACGCTCACGCCGCCGAAAATCGCGCCGAGTCCGGCTGCTTCGTTGCCGGTGATGAGGATTTTGTCGCCATTATTCCCCTGCATCGGCGCAAACTTATAGCCGTCTTGCTTGGGCATATTGGCTGCTACCCAGTCAAAGGTCGCCTGAACCGCCGCGAAGTTCATATCGGCGGGCTTCTTCTTCCCTTTGAAGCTGTCGAGCAGCGATTGGTAGACCACATCCAGCGGGATGTCGAACAATTGTGCCACCGCGCCGACATACGTCATATTGGCGATGCGGTCTTTGAACTCGGTTGGCACGTTGTCCAGCGATTTCATGATGTCTTTGACCGGCAGTTCATACCAAATCAGGTCGTCGCGGCTGCGCCCCCAACTCCAATCCTTGGGGATCATCACGACGCCGCCGGGGGGCAGCTTGGCGATGTCCTCGGCGGCGGTATCTTGGTTGAACGTAATCGCCATCTCGGTCACGGCCTTGCGGGCGGTGTACCCGTCCTTATTGGCGCGGATGGTGTACCACGTCGGCAAACCTTTGATGTTGGAAGGGAACAAATTTTTGGCGTTGACCGGGATACCCATCTTAAACAAGCTGTAGACCAGCACACCATTGGAGGTCTGGCTGCCGCTACCATTTTTAGTGGCGACGGTGAACGCAAAATCATTGTAGATGTAGCCGTTTTCCCCTGCTTTGGGGAGGACATCCGGCGCACTATTGAGGGCTGACATAGAAGCGCACTGCTCCTTAAACCTATTGAGATTCTAAACGAGAAAGCCTTTTCATCAGACTTATCATGATGATAGACCCATATTGGCGGGGATTCAAGAAAGGGTTAACTTTGGGTCGATAACCGGATAGGTGAAAAGTTTTTCTCGCAACGCGGTTAAAAAATTAACCTCGGCTAAAACCGCCTAGCCGTTGCAGTCCCATAAAAAACCTGCTACCATTCAACAAAATTTAAATACCAGCGAAAAGGACTCAAAATCACATGACCGCACCCGCAGCAGATGAGACCCGCATCACAGGCGCAGAAAATGTCATTTGGGATTTGTCAATTTTCTATTCCTCCCTTGATGACCCGCGTATCGATGCCGACATCGCCAAAGCTTATAGTATGGCTGACGAATTCGCTGCCAAATATAAGGGGCGTGTCTCGCAACTTGACCCTGAAGAGATGTATGAGGCCATCCTCGCCAATGAAGCGCTCGACGACCTCAGTGGGCGCATCGGCACATTCGCCTCGCTCAAGTTCTCAGAGGACGCCTCCGACCCCAAAGCTGGGGCGCTGATTCAGAAAATCCAAGAATTCGGCTCGGAAGTCAGCCAAAAGACCGTGTTCTTCCAATTGGAGTGGAACAATACCGACGACGCGGCCGCCGAAAAATTGCTCAACCACCCCACCCTGACCAAATTCCAATTCGACCTTGAGTCGGCGCGGCGCTATAAGAAGTTCCAACTCAGCGAAATTGAAGAACAAATCTTGATGGAGAAACAGGTCACAGGCGCGGGCGCGTGGATACGTTTCTTCACCCAATTGATGAGCGCCCTACGCTTCGATTACGACGGCCAGAAGCTGAATCAATCGCAAATCTTTGAGAAGATGCGTAACCCTGACCGCGAAGTCCGCGCCAAAGCGTCAAAATCCATCACCGCGACCCTGAGCGAAAAACACATGGAATTGACCTACATTTTCAATGTATTGGCCGCCGATAAAGCGCAAAGTGACCGCCGCCGCCAATACGAGACGTGGATTTCATCGCGCAACCTGTCCAACCTAGCGCCGGACAGCGTGGTTAACGCGCTCGTGTCCGCCGTCACCAGCAGTTATGACATCGTAGCCAAGCACTATCACCTCAAGCGTATCCTGCTCGGCCTGCCTGAATTGACCGAATATGACCGCTACGCGCCCCTCGCGCTCAAGGAATCGGACACGTTCTATACGTGGGACGAGGCCAAGAAAATCGTCCTAGACGCCTTCCACGCTTTCAGCCCCAAACTGTCAGAGACGGCGAAATTGTTCTTCGACAACGGCTGGATTCACGCGGCGGCGCTGCCCAACAAGCGCGGCGGCGCGTTCGCCTCGCCCACCGTCCCCAGCGCACACCCCTACGTTTTCCTGAGCTTCCTCGGCACGGCCAATAATGTCAGCACGCTGGCGCACGAACTCGGCCACGGGATGCACATGCACCTCAGCGGTCAGGCGCACGGATTCCAAGGGCTGTATACGCCGCTGACCACCGCCGAGATGGCATCCGTATTCGCGGAGATGCTGGTATTCCAAGACCTCCAGAGCCGTGAGACCGACCCAGAAGCCCGTCTGAGTATGTTATTTGAAAAAGTTGAGGACAGTTTTGCGACGGTTTTCCGTCAGACCGCGATGAATCGCTTCGAGGATGGGATGCACAACGCCCGCCGTACCGAGGGCGAACTGTCCACCGAGCGCATCGGTCAGATTTGGATGGAAACTCAGCAAGCGACGTTCAAAGACAGCGTAAACTTGAGCGCCGATTACACGCAATGGTGGAGCTATATCCCGCACTTCCTCAGCACCCCCGGCTATGTGTACGCCTATGCGTTCGGTGAGCTATTGGTTTTGGCGCTATATGGATTGTATCAAGAGCGCGGCTCGTCGTTCGTTCCAGAATATATCGGCGTGCTAGAGGCCGGCGGCTCGAACTACCCGGACAAGATTCTGGCGAAAGTCGGCGTAGACCTCAACGACCCGGCCTTCTGGACTCGCGGCCTCGACGCCATCCGTGAACTGGTGGACGAGGAAGAGCGTCTGGCGAAGGAACTCTACCCAGAGAAATTCGCGTAACACACACGCACTGAATTAACCCGTTTCCCGCCCTGTTTTCATGGGCGGGACGGCAAGCCATCCCCTATAGAACGCCCGATACCTGTAGATTGAATACAGATCACCGGGGATTTGTAGGGGGCGGGCTTGCCTGTCCGTGCTAAAACACCACAAGTCAACGGTTATGCGCCCTTCGTCAATACCAACAGTTTATTGACGGTATTCCAGTTGCGCCCCGTCCCAGTTGTATTGAGTCGCCGTTCTATAAAGTGATTGTCCAACTTGGTACGCCCCATCCCATCTGGGAAATAGACATAACATTCGTGGCCGCTGACGTGCAATTTCTCCGAACCCAGATACTCCGCGCTCATCGCCTCGATTAATTCTGTCGTGGGGACATCCCGCAGGAAGGTCACGAGGATTTTACTCGGCTCGGCCAACTGCTCCGCCGAAAACGGGTGACGCCGAATCACATCTTTCCACTGCGCGGTTGTCCGTAAAATAATCTTGGACTCGAAGCCGAAATGCCTGATAATCGCGGCCTCAATTTGGTGAGTCAGAGCGGTGAGGTCGGGCGATTCGGCCTCAAAAACAACGTTACCGCTTTGCAGCAGGGTCTTTACTCCGGTGAATCCCAGCGACTCATATAGGGTTTTCAACTCGGCCATTTTGATTTGCTTATTGCCGCCGACGTTGATTCCGCGCAGGAGACAGATAATGATAGACATCGCTTAAATACCCTCTTAGGCCTATGGGGGGATTTCGCTCAAGGGGCTTGAGCGCGAATCATTACTCTGTAAAGGCAATTCAACCGTAAAAGTCGTCCCAACCCCTACCTTGCTCTCAGTCGTGATAACCCCGTAGTGACGCTCCACGCAATCCTTAACGATGTTCAACCCCAGCCCCGTCCCACGAATATATTGGGCGGAACCGGTTCGATAGAACGCCTCAAAGATATGCGGGAGATTGGCCTCAGCGATACCCATGCCGTGGTCAACCACGCGCAGCACAATCCAGTCCTCGCGACGACTGAGTTCGAGCCGGATTTCGCTGGCCTCCGGCGAAAACTTCACGGCATTCGAAAGCAGATTAAGTAACAT
>DAOTTP010000026.1:0-3952 GCA_034437835.1 Anaerolineae bacterium
CTTTGGTAGACGGCACAGGTTTTCTGGCGGAGTTGGGCGTGCAAGGCGGCAGACACATTCCCCGAAATCAGCGTATGGCTACGGCTCGCGCCCGCCATCGCGTAAACATCACCGTTGAAATACTCGTGCTTGGTATCGGCAAGTCGTTCGGCGACGAGATAAGCTTGCGGGGTCATCTTTTGTTTGGGTAGAGCAACCATCATCAGTCCTTTCGTCACCTCGATTATAAGGTATCAAGACACTGATAGGTAAACAAAAAGGACGCGGGTTGTCGCGTCCTTTTGCAGTTCCGTGATAAGAGGTACGGTCTTACCCTTTGACTGAACCCGCCAGCAAGCCACGGATGAAGTAGCGCCCCAAAATGATGTAAATCAGCAGCGGCGGCAGTGCGGCGATGATTGCTCCGGCCATCGGGAGATTCCAACTCACCGCTTGACCGCCCGCCAACCGCGCCAAGCCCACCGTAATCGGCTGCGAGTCATTGGCGGTCATCGTCACGCCGAACAGGAATTCGTTCCAATAATCAGCTACCTTGCTGGCGGAATATTAGTGGGTTATGCCCCTGACTCAACAACAGTACTCACACGGTCAATAAACTGATAACCGTAACAAACGCGGAAGTTCCGGTTCTCTTGCATGAGCGCGATGCAGAAGTAGTCGGCGGCGATCTCCACCAGTTCAGGATCGCCCTCTAGGCCGAAATTCACGTAGATTTCGCCCGCTTGGGTGTTCGTTTGCAGCACGATAGTGACCACATCCACTTCATTCTGCGTCAACTGGTCATGCGCGCTGGTGAGCAAATCACGCCAAGTGTTCTGTGTTCCCAGAACATTTCCATTCTGGGCAAGCACAACGATAGCCGAAGTTAACAATGCGACAGTCACCAGACCATACAGAAAAGTACGAGAAAGACGGGTCATTTTCAACACCCTTTCACATATACAGAGGCGAATTATTTCATAGGGAAATGATAGTTGAAATTTACTAAGTTAGCAAATATAAGAAGTGATTCAAACTTTTGTGACTAAAAGAAAGATAATGCATCATAGAAGGGTCTCCTCGGCAAAAGAACCTATCCATGAACATCATCGCAACATTTAAAACCCAACATGGCAGGCGCATTTCAGATTTTTGCATGGAGGGAGAGGACATGGCTACGCCCGCCAAACACAAAATTTTGCATTAACGTGAAATGCACCCGCTCGATAACTCAAGCGTAATCACATACAAAACGGACACGGCAGCGCCGTATCCGTTTAACATAACATGATTTTGGAGTGATACAGTGCGCCGCGCCTACGCCTTACCCCTTGACCGACCCAGCTAGCAAGCCACGGATGAAGTAGCGTCCCAAGACGATATAGACCAGTAGCGGCGGCAGTGCGGCGATGATTGCTCCGGCCATAGGGAGATTCCAACTCACCGCTTGACCGCCCGCCAATTGCGCCAGCCCTACCGTAATCGGCTGGGCATCATTGGAGGTCATCGTCACACCGAACAGGAATTCGTTCCAAATCTGGGTGAATTGCCAGATGATGACCACGACGAATCCGGGGATAGACAGCGGGAACACGACGTTGGTGTATATCCCGAAGAAATCCGCGCCGTCAATCGCAGCCGCTTCCAACATCTCATCAGGGATGTCCACATAGAAGTTGCGGAAAATCAGGGTCGTAATCGGCAAGCCGTAAACGACATGGATGAGGATGAGACCGGGCAGGCCGCCGTATAAGCCAATCCCGCGCATGAAATCAAATAACGGGATGAGGATGGCCTGATATGGGATGAACATGCCGAACAACATCAGCGGGAACAAGATTTTCTCGCCGGGGATGCGCCACTTGCTGAGGACATAGCCGTTGATGCTGCCGAAAATCGACGACAGCACGGTTGCCCCAATCACCAGCGCGACACTGTTACGGAGGCGCGGGCCAAACGCGACCAATACCTCTTGGAACGATTGCCAATACGGGGTGCTGGGCAATGACCACGCGGTAGCGAGGTTAATCTCGGCAGGGTTTTTCAGGCTGGTGACGACCACCAAATAAATCGGCAGCAAGAACACTAGCGTCATCACAATCAGAGCAACATATAGGATGGTGCGGGTGGTATAACGACGCCATTGGCGCGGTGTGTAAGCCATGATGAATACGCGCCCCTTATTAACGCTCGACTTTTGATGCTTCGCGGAACTGAGACCATAAGTACGGGATGATGATGAGTGCCACGGCGAACAGCATAATCACAGCGATGGCGCTGGCCTTAGCGAAGGCATTCTCGCGGAAACCCTCGGTATAGACCAATAGCCCCGGCACGACGGTCTGAGCGTTGTCGGGCCCCGCCATCGCAAATACGAGGTCGAAAATCTTGAGCGAGATGTGACCGAGGATAATCATAGCGCTCAGGAAAATCGGGCTGAGTTGCGGCAGAATAATGTAGCGGTACATCTGAATCTCATTGCAGCCGTCCACCCGCGAGGCCTCGCGCAATTCTTCACTGACGCCGCGTATCCCAGCGATAAACATCGCCATCGTATAGCCGGACATCTGCCAGACCGCCGCAATCACCACGCCAATCAAGGCGAGGTTGAAGCCTTTAGGGGCGAAACTTTTCTCGGCGAGGTCGTTTTCCAATGGCAGCCAAAAATTACTCCAGAACCCGCCGACCAATAGCAGAACCAAAACCGCCGCGATTCCGCCCACCACTAAAATCGCACGCCGCCGCCCGCTTAGGGCGAAACGCAATGCCAGAATACACAGGACGGCGACGCCGAACACGGTCAATAATCGCGGCACGTCCGACCAGTCAAATCCGAGGGCGACATCTCGACTGTTAATCCAACCAAAGGTGATGGGCGGCAGTCCAATCGCCGTGGGGAGCGTGTTGATTCCGCCGCCGGGTTGCAGCATCCAGCGCCAAATCGTGCCGGTCACGACGAACGAGAGCGCCATCGGGAACAGGAAAACCGTGCGGAAAAACCCCTCGCCTTTAATGTTCTGGTCAAGCAGTAGCGCCAAGAACAGCCCGATTGCAAGGCAGCCCGCCACAAAGAATAGGGTGAAAAAGAAGGTATTCACCAACGAATTGCGGAAATTATATTCCAAAAGATCGGTCATGATTTGGCGGTAATTATCAAATCCGACAAAACTTTTGGTCACATTCATCATAAGCGGGGGCGGTGCGCCGCTTGTACCCCAGTCGCTCATAGATGTGCCGATGGCTTGCATGATGAACCCGTATACGAACAAGCCCAACAGCGCGAGCGACGGCAAAAGCATCAAGAACGCGATCATGCGGTCTCTTTGGCTTCTCACGGCAAAGCCTCCAACTAAAGATTAAGGTGATGAGTTTTGAGTGATGAGAAAGGGCAACCGTGACGAGATTTCCGGTTTCCTCACTATTCTAGGGGCATGGTGCGCCATGCCCCCATTTATATGACTTTATGGAACCGCCGGACGAGAGTCAGAATGGTATGAGGTGATATTTCCACTCATCACTCATCACTTTTAACTGATGTTCTACATCCCACCACACGCGCCACTGGTGGCGCACACGGCCTTGAAAGCGGCGGTGGTTGCAGCGGTGCTGCGGCTGGCGAGGAAGATTTCCATGACTTGGTTGAAGTCGCCCATGAAGCGCTCATTGGCGGCGACACCGTGCGCCAAGCTACCGGCGAGGTCATTGCTGGCCCAATCTACGGAAGCAGCTTGCAGGTAGGTGTTATACAGGTCGGGCGCTGTCGAAACCGCGTCAATGCGGGCGGGGATGCTACCCTTCAGCGGATTGAAGGCGTTCTGCCCCTCAACCGAGCCGAGCAGTTTCAGCCAAGCAGTGGTGGCGACGGGGTTCGGTGAGCCAACCGGCAGACCAAAGCTATCCGACAGCCACATGAATGTGCCAGCGGTGTCCGGGGAGGCGTTGAAGCCAAAGCCGACGCCGGGTTCGAGTTCGA
>DAOTTP010000027.1:0-2096 GCA_034437835.1 Anaerolineae bacterium
AGCATCACGAGGTCATCGGGTGGGTTGGCGAGGACGGTCTGCATACACTCAATGACATCTTCCGTATACCAACGGTTATCGTGAATCATGCGCGTCCATGCGCGGATGGTTTGGTGGTCGTCGCGGTTCATGAAGAACTCACGCAGCGCTTTGCCAAAAAACTCTAACGGGTCGTCGCGGTGTTGTTGACGTAGCCCGGCGGTATAGGCGTCCGGCGGTTGGGTCATCGTAAGTCCCCTACTATAAGTTGTTAGTTATTAAAGTTCCGGCCAATTGTGGAAGGTCGAGAAACCGCCTTTGACATTTTCGCCCTTGACCGGCAAATACACGCCGCTAGGGTTGTTTCGCATGGGTTGAGCGTTGCGGGCGACGTGACCGCTCACGGTCACATTGCGCCGGATGTCATATTCCAGTTTGCGGATGAGTTGCTTACGGATGTCCGGCCATAGATTGGCATTATAGGCGGACTTCATCGCGTTCTGCATCCCGGTCTTACTCGCGCCCATATTGGCATACGCACCTGCTCTGCCCGGACAGGGCGGCAGCCCCCCGACGCCATCGGCGCGGTTTTGCAGTTTGGTCAGCGTGTTAATTTGCCCGCTGCCGATGACATGCCGGTCAGAGGTATGCCCGCCGCTGCGCCCATCTTCGGTTGAGGCGTCGTCCATATCACGCGGCTTCTGACCGTCGTTTTCCATGACCACTTGTTGGGCGACCTCTTTATCGACGCCGCCGATTTTGCAAATTTGGTTGAAGGCCAATTTCTTGCGGATTTCTAAGTCGGGGGCCTTTTCATCAACGTGACGGCTGACGGCGGGGTCGCAATCCTTCCACAGCAGGTCTTCATCGCGCCCAACCGGGTCGATGTTGGAATGCGGGTACTTCATCAGATCGGCGCTGGTCAGTGTGCCGGTGGTCACTTGGTCAGCGCGAATGGCGATTTCGTCGCCGGTTAACAGCCGTTCACCCTGCAATTCGGTGATGTCCTTGCCGCTATTGCCGGTGGTCTTCAGGTTGCCGCCGCGCATATCGCTCACGCGCTTGGCGATTTTCTTGCCGGTGTTGTCGCCCAATGCGGTGAATTGCGTGACCATCGTGTCCATCTTATCGCCGGGCGTGCCTTCCATCGCGTTGACCAACTCGGCGATTTGTTTGCCGACCAACGGGTCGATAGCGGTCTGAAGTTTGGGGATGAAAGCTTTTTGCTGCGTCCCATCCAACGGGAGGAGTTTCTCGGTGAGGTCGACGACTTTATCGTGTGCCAATGACGGGTGCAGTAAGGCGACGAAATCGTTGATGCCGGTATCGGTCAATGGCGCTAGGTTGTTGACGAGTTGCAATAGCAATTTGGCGGTGATGCCGGGGACATATTTCCGCACGAAGGCGTCTAGTTTCGTGCCGTTCACCTTCAACTTGGTGGCGATATCCAACATGCCTGACGAAATCAACGACGGTTCCAATAAGACGATGAGCGCGTGGATTTTATCGCCAGTCAACGGCGCGAGCAACCCAAGCAGTCGTTCGGTCTCGATGGCACTCAAATCACCGTCCGACCCCGCCCCAGTCGCCAAGATTTCGATGACCCTGAAGGCTTTTTCAGCGCTCAATCCAGCCAATTTGAGGTATGCGCCGTGGTGCTTGATGATGGCTTTGCCCTCGTCCAAGCCCAACGCCTTGATGGCAGGAATCGTGCCTTGCAGGGTGATGAGCGCGATTTTGGCGGTCAAGCCAACCACAACCCACGCCACATATTTCTTGAGCAATTCGACATCCGTCCCCGCCATCGTCATACACGCATTGGCGGCGGCCTCGGCCTCATCAAAGGCGTATAGCGGCGTCAGGGCGTTCTTGATTTCGAGGCCGTACTTGGCTTCAAGGTTGCCGCGTTCGCCTTCGATTTCGCCGGGGGCATCATCAAACCCTTTTATCTTGGCCTTGCGGGATGACTCTGCCTCATCTCGGAAAGTGCCATCCGCCAAAGAGTTATCTACCCCCAACACGTTACCAAAGGCGGTTTTCTTGCTGCCCTTGACGCTGTTTCGCGTCAATGCTTCGCTTAACTTCACGCCGGTTTTTTGAGTGTATTGCTTCTCAAA
>DAOTTP010000028.1:0-2010 GCA_034437835.1 Anaerolineae bacterium
GTGAGGACTTGAGCGCTACCGGTATGCGCGTCCTGCGGGGTGGGTCGTGGGGCAACGACTTTATAGTTAACTTCCGCGCTGCGTGCCGTAACTGGGACTTCCCGTATTATGCGTACAACTATTGGGGGTTTCGTCTCGCCCGCTCTCAATAATTCTGATTTTCTGTTTTCTGTATTTCTGCTTTTCTGGAGGGGGGGGTGTGGGGGGCATAGCCCCCCACAAAATTTTTTCCGCGATAGCGGGCGAAATTTTTTGGCGGGTGTTGGGCATGGGGATACAGGACGGATTTAGGGCGGGCGGGGACGCGGGTGCGCCCGCGCCATGTTATTTCCATCAACCACCCATTTTGGGGGATTGTGTCTGTCGGATAGGGCAAAATTGCGCCATAATTCACACAGCGTTAGCGATAATTTTCTAGCGCCTGAATGTGTTTTGTATCCACCAGAGTTGATACCCCGGAGGTGTCCCCGTGATGCCGAGTCCCTTCATGGCTCGCGCCTCGCGGTTCATTATAGGTTTGTCTCGCTGACCGTTGTAACGCAACCCCTGACCAGACGAGCAGACCTAAAAGGTGAATCGCATGACGTTTGAACCCGTAAGCCCCAAGACCGACGTGCAAAAGGTCGAAAGTAGCGTGTTGGATTTCTGGCGCGAAAACCAGATTTTCGAGCGCAGTATGAGCAATCGCAAGGCGCAGAACGCCCCCAAGTGGGTGACATACGAAGGCCCGCCCACCGTCAACGGTCAGCCGGGCGTGCATCACGTTCTGGCGCGTGCCTTTAAGGATATGTTCCCGCGCTATCGCACCATGCGCGGCTACTATGTGCTGCGAAAAGGCGGCTGGGATACCCACGGCTTGCCGGTTGAACTCCAGATGGAGAAACAGCTTGGCTTCAAGAGCAAAGCCGACATCGAAACCTATGGTATCGCGGAATTTAACGCCAAATGCCGCGAGAGCGTGGTCAACAATATCGACAAGTGGGTGCGCTTCACAGACCGCATGGGCTATTGGACGGATTTGCCCAACGCTTACGTGACGTTCAAGAACGAATACGTCGAGAGCGTGTGGTGGGTCATCAAACAGATGTTCGATCAGGGGCTGATCTATCAAGGCTTCAGGATCGTCCCGTTCTGTACGCGTTGCGGCACGCCCCTCAGCAGTCACGAATTGTCGCTGGGCTATAAGGATGTCAGCGACCCGTCGATCTATGTGCGTTTCGGCGTCAAAGACCAACCGGGGCTGTCGTTCTTGGTCTGGACGACCACGCCGTGGACGCTGCCGGGCAACGTCGCGCTGGCCGTCGGCGAGAAGATCGACTATGTACAGGTTGAAGGCCCGACAGCGGACGGCGGCACAGAGCAGTTAATTCTGGCTGAGGCGCGCTTATCGACCCTCAAGAACGCCGACCAGTACACCGTCATCAAGAAGATGAAGGGGTCTGAATTGGCGGGGATGCACTATACGCCGCTGTTCAGCTATCTGCCGGTGGAAGAGGAGTACGCCTACGTCGTGACCGGTGATTTCGTCAGCACCACTGACGGCTCTGGCATCGTGCATATCGCGCCAGCCTATGGCGCAGACGACCTGACCGTCGGGCAGCAAAAAGGCTTGCCGCTGCTGCGGATGACCACCGTCAGCGGCCACTTCATCGACGAGGTGACCGATTTCGCCGGGATGTGGTTCAAAGACGCCGATCCCGAAATCATCGTCAACCTCAAGCGGCGCGGCCTGTTGTATAAGAGCGAGAAATACGTCCACAGCTACCCGCATTGCTGGCGTGATGATACCCCGTTGATGTATGTCGCCCGCGACAGTTGGTATATCCGCACGACGGATCGTCGTCAGGACATGATCGACCTCAATCAGACCATCAACTGGGTTCCGAGTCACATCCGCGATGGGCGCTTCGGCAATTGGCTGGATGAACTCAAGGACTGGTCATTGGGGCGCGAACGCTATTGGGGGACGCCGCTGCCGATTTGGGTTGATGACCAAACCGGCGAATTGTT
>DAOTTP010000029.1:0-8982 GCA_034437835.1 Anaerolineae bacterium
CAGCCGCGCATATCAATACTGCTGTCGGCGCAGAACGAGTCACGCCGTATGGGGTGGATATTGCCGATGTGAACGCGGTGCGTGCGATGACCGATGCCTTCACCCAAAAATTTGGACGGCTGGATATCGTGGTCGCCAACGCCGGAATCACCAATTTCGGCGCGTTTTTAGACTATACACCGGAGGCATTTGACCGCGTGACCTCGGTCAATTTGCGCGGGACGTATTTCACCGCTCAGGCCGCCGCGCAAGCCATGATAAAAACGGGGCAGACGGCGGGGCGGATTTTGCTCACGTCATCGGTCACAGGGCGGATGGGCTACCCGAATCTGAGCGCGTATGGCATGACCAAAGCCGCGATTGCCCAACTCGCACAGTCATTGGCGGTGGAATTGGGGATATATGGAATCACGGTCAACGCGATTTGCCCCGGCGCAACCGTCACCGAGCGCACCTTGCGCGATGACCCGCGCTACGCCGAAAATTGGGAGGCCGTCGCGCCCAACCGACGAGTCGGGACGGTGGAGGACATCACGGCGACGGCGTTATTTTTGGCGTCGGATGGGGCGCGGCACATCAGCGGACAGACCCTCGTCGTGGACGGCGGCTGGACAATCACCAGCCCTATCCCGCCCGATACCCCTGATTTACCGGAAGAATCAAGTAAATTGAAATGATGACGATTCCATATACCTCGTAGGGACGGCATTCTTGCCGTCCGTTTAGGAAATATCGAGGCGGACGCCCAGAAGGGCGTCCCTGCATTATCCATACCCTTCTTAACCAAAGGATGCACTTTCATGACCGCAAAACCTCGTCGTTCCCAAACATGGTTTGGCGATTTCGGCACGCTCGGTTTCACCCACCGCAGTTGGATGAAGAATCAAGGCTACCCTGATGATATGTTTGAGGGGCGTCCGGTCATCGGAATCTGCAACACATGGAGCGACTTGACGCCGTGTAATGCCCATCTGCGCGTATTGGCCGAGTACGTCAAGCGCGGGGTGTATGAGGCCGGCGGATTCCCGCTGGAATTCCCGGTCATGTCGCTGGGCGAAATTTTGATGCGCCCGACCACCATGCTTTTCCGCAATCTTGCCAGCATGGATGTCGAAGAAACCATCCGCGCCAATCCGTTGGACGGTGTGGTGTTGCTGACCGGCTGTGATAAGACCACGCCCAGCACCGTCATGGGCGCGGCGAGTGTGAATTTGCCGACGCTGGTGGTCAATGGCGGCCCGATGCTAGATGGGAATTATCACGGGCGGGCGATTGGCAGCGGGACGGATTTATGGCGGATTTCGGACGAGTATCGCGTCGGGAAAATCACGCTGGATGAGTATAAAGAGTATGAGAGCTGCATGTCGCGCAGTGACGGTCACTGCTCAACGATGGGGACGGCCTCGACGATGGCGGTGATGGTCGAGGCGCTCGGCCTGACGTTGCCCGGCGCGGCGGCGATTCCGGCATCAGACTCACGGCGGCGGCGCTTGGCGTGGTTATCGGGTCGGCGCATCGTCGGGATGGTTGAGGAAGACCTCACGATGTCCAAAATCCTGACTCGCGAGGCGTTCGAGAACGCGATTAAGCTCAATGCGGCGGTGGGCGGCTCGTCTAACTTTGTGATTCACATGCTGGCGATTGCCGGACGTTTGGGCATCCCCCTCACATTAGATGATTTCGACGCGCTAGGCAGCGCGCTCCCGCTGTTGGTGAATCTGATGCCGTCCGGCCAATATCTGATGGAAGAATTTTTTGAGGCGGGCGGCCTGCCGGTGGTGATTCAAGAGATGAAAGCGCATCTGCACATGGATGTTGTGACGGTCAACGGCAAAACCCACGCCGAGAATACGGCTGGGGCGCAGAGTTGGAATCCAGAGGTGATTCACCCCATCACCAATCCGCTGAAAGAGGCGGCGGGGCTGGCGGTCTTGCGCGGGAATATCGCGCCGGACGGGGCGATTATCAAGCCATCAGCGGCCAGCCCGCATCTGCTGAATCACACGGGTAGGGCGGTGGTGTTTGAGGATTATGACGATTATCACGCCCGAATCGACGCCCCCGATTTGGATGTGACGGCGGATGATATTCTGGTGTTGAAACAGGTCGGGCCGAAGGGCTATCCGGGGATGCCAGAGGTCGGGAATTTTCACCTCCCCAAGAAACTGCTCGAACAAGGCGTTCAGGACATGATTCGCGTCAGCGACGGGCGCATGAGTGGGACAGCCTTCGGGACGATTGTGCTGCACGTCGCGCCGGAGTCAGCCATTGGGGGGCCATTGGCGCTGGTACAGGACGGCGATCTGATTACGGTAGATGTTGGGAATCGGCGGCTGCATCTGCACGTCTCGGATGAAGACCTCGCACGCCGCCGCGCCGGTTGGAGTCCACGCCCGCCGCATACCGAACGCGGATATGTTAAGCTCTATCTTGACCATGTGATGGGCGCGGACAAAGGCGCGGACTTTGACTTTTTGGTCGGCGGCTCTGGTAGCGCGCCGATTTTGAAGGGCAATCATTAACCTGTTTTCATCGCGTAAATCAAAGCGGGCAGATTCTTCATCAGCCCGCTTTGTTAGGTCAATTTTGCGTTAGAAAATCGGATTAGCCTTCACTGCCGTCTTCGCTGCCGCCGTCTTCGCTGCCGCCGTCTTCGCTGCCGCCATCTTCGCTGCCGCCATCTTCGTCGTCATGAGTGAAAAACTCATCGACGATGCCAGCCCCAAGCTGCTCATCATCGGCACTGTAATACTCGTAATTGCCGTCCTCGTCCAGTAACGCATAATCGCCATCTTCGCCTTCAATCACGATGCTGCCGTCTTCGGCTTCATACAGATAGAATGCGCTGTCGTTCTCATCAACGAAGGTGATGCTGCCGTCGTCTTCCAATAGGACATACAGCGCTTCACCGTCAGAATTAACGAGGAACGTGTCCCCTTCTTCAGAGATGACCACGCCGCTTCCATTTTCATGGATTTCGTAGCTGTAGCCTTCATTATCAACTCCAATGAGGGTCAACTTGTCGTTGTCATCCAGACTCAGGCCGCCCTCAAAAACCGATTCACCATCCGCATCCTGTATGCTAAATTCTCCGGTGGTGAAGTCTAAATGGAGTAGGCCGCCGTCTTCGGTGGGTTCGTCCACAATAAGCATTTGCTTGGCCTCTTGGGCATCTTCAAGCGCCTGATTGAGCGCAGTCAACGCTTCGTCGGGTAGACCCAAGTTAATACCGGCTTGTTGAGCGCCGCCCAGCAATTTCTGAATGACTTCAGCGGGAATGCCTTGTTCTTCGACAAATTGAACCGCGCCCTTGAAGTCGCCCTTTGCAATGCGCTCGCCCACCCCCTGTAACAATCCTCCGACTTGTTGAGGGGAGACTTTGATACCGAACTGCTCTGCCATTTGCGAGATTTTTTGGCACACACATTCATTGACCGTCGGTTGGGTTGATGTTTGAGCGCTAACCACCCCCATCAAATTCATGAGTAATAGAACGAGAAAAACATAGTGGATGAAATAACGTGACGGACGCATGGCGTCTCCTTATGAGGTAAACCGGTTAAAATACATCTACCCAAAGATGTATGCGAAAAGTATATGGGGTCAAATGCCACCAGCACAAGGCTGGTGGCTTGCAACTGGGGGCGAGGGTTCTCACCCTGCTCCCGTCGCATACGGCTGAGTGACCGCAGCCTGCTCTGCCGTCGCACGAGGCGTAGCAGAGAGAGTGTGGGCATCCCGAATGTTCAGCGCGGCGTTGACATCGGCATGAGCGCGAAAACCACATTGGACACAACAAAAGCGCGACTTATGTCGATTTTTCTTGTCGATGTGTCCACAATGGTTGCACTTCTGGCTGGTATAGCGTGGGTTTATGAGTGCCACACGCTTGCCAAGTGCCTCTGCTTTATAGGTCAAAAACATCAGGAACAAAGCAAACGACCATGAACTAAGCCATTTGTTCAATTTCCTACCGCGCCACTTATTTCGGATACTCGCTAAATTCTCCAACACAAAAGTCGTGACGTCCGCTTGCTGCGCTAAGATTTTGGTCACAATATGCGTCATATCTCGGCTGAACCGCATCTCGCGGCCAGACATCGCCCGCAAGCGACGTTTGGCCGAACGAGTGCCTTTTGCCTGTAATGCGCGCCGATTGTACAAATACCTGCGCTGAACGGCACGAGCTTTCGCGTTCGAGTGTACATCCCCGTCGGATGTCACCGCCAAGTGGCGCAATCCGAGGTCAATACCCTGTATGTCTTGTTCCGACTGAAGGTCGGGGTTAGCGTGTTCAAAAACCAGATGAATCCAAATTTGGCGCTTGTGGCGCTTATAATTCACCGTCGCACTTTTGAACGTCGATGTGTCGTAGATAGTACGGAAATAATCGGGGATGTTCAGGACAGTTTTAACCCGTTTTCCGATGCACGACAGCGTGATTTTGTCCCCCTTCAGGGTCAGCGTGCGCTTATCGTAACGCAAGCCAGAGGTCGGCTTTTTGCGCGGAATACGGGCAAATTGCGTCGCTTTGACTGCTTCTAGCGCGGTGTCGCGCACGGTTTGAATCAACCCCGTCGAGATGTCAGGGTACGCCTCACGCAACGGCGCGTAGAGCGCGTGATGCGCTCTTTTCTTGCTGTACGTGTGGTTTTCCATCGCCCAATCGACATGCGCGTTAAAAACAGCGGCACAGCGTTTCATCAGCGGCAAAAAGCGCTGTGGGTCGAAGTCGGTGGGGAGGGAGATTGTCCTAAACATAGTCAAATAATGGGATAGTTTATGAAAAATGTCGAGCTATCGCAGATGATTGAAAACCTCCAAAATCCTGCTAGTTGGTGATATGCTGAAGGCTGAGTAAAAAAATACGAGGCGCTCTCATCTACCAGCACAAGGCTGGTGGTGTTCCCGCGCCACTTCATAAAAAAACGCCCCCGGCACAACACGGGGGCGTTATCTGTTTTCGCGTACTCGTTCGCAGAATGGTCTAGGGAGTTGAAGGGAAGGGGTGCGGCCTACTTGCCCGCGCCAGCCAAATCGACGCGGACGCCGGGAGACATTGTAGCGCAAACCACCATACGGCGTAGGTAAATACCCTTAACGGCGCTGGGACGTTGGGCGACGACGGCGCTCAAGACGGCGCTGGCGTTCTGCTCAAGCTGCTCAATCGTGAAGCTGCCTTTGCCGATGGGGACGTGCAAATTGCCGGTCTTGTCGTTACGGAACTCAACACGACCCGCCTTGAGTTCGTCTACGGCGCGTTGGATGTCGCTGCCTTCAACGACAGTACCAGCCTTCGGGTTCGGCATCAAACCACGCGGCCCAAGCACGCGGGCGATACGGCCTAATTTTTTCATCATCGCGGGCGTGGCGAGGGCGGCGTCGAAATCCATCCAGCCTTCGTTGGCAATACGATTGATGATCTGGTCATCCCCTACGATGTCCGCACCAGAGGCTTCGGCTGCACGAGCGTCGTCGCCTTCAGCGAAAACCAACACGCGCACCTTCTTACCCAGACCTGCGGGGAGCAGAACCGTGCTGCGAACCTGTTGGTCGCTATGGCGCGGGTCAATCCCGAGGCGGAAATGCAATTCGATGGTCTCGTCGAACTTATGCTTGGTGTTCTCATCCGTCACCATCTTCTTAATCAGGGTGAGGGCTTCGGTGAGGACGTAATATTGCGAGCGATCCAACAGTTTGGCTGCCGCCGCGTATTTCTTACCAGTCATGGTTATCTCCTGTGGTCGTAGCGGGGCGGTTAGCCCCTGCCACTATAAAACGAGTGATGAGTTGTGGGTGATGAGTAGGGACAAGACACGCCTTGTCCGCCCTGACCCCAAGTGAGACGTTGAAAATGCGCTTTGTATAAGACAAAACCTCGCCCTATACACATCACTTGGGACTCAGGACTCATCGCTCAAATTACAGATCGACTTCGACGCCCATTTGACGGGCAGTGCCAGCGACTTGACGCATTGCAGCTTCAATGTCGAGGGCGTTCATGTCGTCCTTCTTGATTTCCGCGATGGCCTGCACTTGCGTGCGGGTCAGTCTGCCGACCTTCTGGGTCAGCGGGTTGGCCGCGCCTTTGGGCGTGCCAAGTGCCTTCAGGATCAAGAATGAGGTCGGGGGCGACTTCAGGACGAACTTGAAGGAGCCATCTTGGAAGATGGTGATTTCTGCCGGGATGATCTCGCCGATACGGTTGGCCGTGCGGGCGTTATATTCCTTCACGAAACCCATCAGGTTGACGCCGTGCTGGGCGAGTGCCGGACCTACCGGGGGAGCCGGGGTCGCTTTACCTGCATTGAGGGCCAGCTTAACGATTGCTTTTACTTTCTTTGCCATGCGAATTGCCTCGGTTCTTGTTGTGCGAACGAGTAGGGGAACACCGATGTTAGAGGAAGGAGAGATGATAGCCCGATTTTAGATACGGCTACTTCTCGACCTCCAAGAAGTCCACCTCAACGGGGGTATCCCGCCCGAAGAAGCTGACGATGACGCGGACTTTGTTTCTGTCCGGATAAATTTCTGCTACGACGCCGGGGATATCATTAAATGGCCCGCTAATGATGTGAACCTTGTCCCCGATTTTGAAGTTGACGCGCACAATCGGCTGAACCGATTCCATGCGCCGCATGATTTTTTGGACTTCTTCTTCAAGCAGTGGGGTGGGTTCATCGCCCATCCCGACGAAGCCGGTCACGCCAGTGGTATTGCGGACGACATACCAACTGTCCTCGTCCATTTTCATCTCGACCAAGATATAGCCGGGGAAAACGCGCTTCTCGACCTTTTTCTGCTTACCCTCTTTGATCTCGATTTCCTCGGCGGTGGGGATCAGCACATCGAAAATACGGTCTTTCATCCCCATGGTCTGGATGCGTTGGAAGATGGCCTGTTTGACCTTGTTTTCATGCCCGCTGTAGCAGTGAACGACATACCAATGGCGCTCGGTGTCGAGGGACGCCGGGGCGTCATGATTGCCAAATACGCCGCTACCGAGGTCTTCATCGCCGTCAATCGTGACCGGTACGGGGTCGTAGTCCTGCTCGTTATTTTGTTGTTTTTTGGCTTTAGCCATGACCATTACCCTTTACGGACTCCAAATGCGGCTGAGAGATCAACGGGGAAGTTATGGGACTTCCGTGCTTTCACGGCGCACGAAATAGAAGGTTAGCCCGGCCACCACGAGGCCAAAGACCACGAATACGATGGGGTATTCCAAGCCATAGGCGAACAGCTCGTTGAAGCCAAAGCTGATCGTCCCCAAGATGGCGGCGGCAAAAATCGTGACCACCAAAACGTTGCGGAACAGCGTAATGACCTTATCGCGGGTCGGCCAAGCGACCTTGTTCAACTCCGAACGCACGCCCTGAAAGTAATCAACGAAGTTGCCAAAAAATCCACGCGGGGCATCTTCTTCGGACTGTTGTTGACGCCGACCCGGGGTTGCGCGGCCTTTGCCACCCATCAGGCTTTGTTCGCCTTGCTCCGCTTGCGAAGCAATTTCAGTGATTTCGGCGGGCTTGGCTGCGCGGCGGCGGCCTTGACGCGGGGTTTCGCTTGCCATAATGGTCTTACTCCTTGTCATTAGACGGGGGCGAGATACCCACGCCTTTAGAGATGAACGTCTGAACCTAAACGATAAGAAACACCGCCTTCTGCGAGAGGGCGGTGTTTCAGCAGCTTTAACAGGGGCAGAGGGTTTCGAACCCCCACTAACGGTTTTGGAGACCGCTGTGCTGCCGTTGACACCATGCCCCTAGCGAGTGTACGGCGGGTCTACTTGGTTTCTTTGTAGACCACATGCCGACGAACGAGAGGATCATATTTCTTGATCTCAAGTCGGTTCGGGTCGTTGCGCCGATTTTTAAACGTGATGTACATGTGACCACTCTCTGAGCTGCGAAGCTTAATCAGAGTGCGATTACCCTTGCTTTTCTTTGCCATGATAATACCCTTACTTGTCGTTCCTGTTCAAATTTTCAGGTAACGAAAGAGCCTTTGATGGGAATTGAACCCATGACCTTTCCCTTACCAAGGGAATGCTCTACCCCTGAGCTACAAAGGCATCACTACTTTCGAAAAATGATGAGGTCTAAGTTTAGAGATGCTGATACCGTTCACAAACTCATCACTCAGGACTTGTCACTCAAAACTTTCCTGTGGGCCGGGCAGGACTCGAACCTGCGAAGCGTTTACGCAGCTGATTTACAGTCAGCCCCCTTTGCCGCTCGGGACACCGACCCAATATAGGGTTGTTAATGTTGATAACCCAGAGCCGCCAATCGGACTTGAACCGATAACCCCCTACTTACAAGGTAGGTGCTCTGCCAATTGAGCTATGGCGGCAGCGCGCTTACTCTGTCAGTATATCACAGGTTGTTTACACTGTTCAAGCACTAGTCAACGGGGCAAATTTTACGGGTACAGACGGGGGCTGTCAATGGTGAGTGTGAAGAATTTTCAAGAATTGCTTGAACACGACATCCCGTATAATGAGATTATGTCTATTTTAGCGTTGTATAGCCCTCCAGAAAGAGGCCGAGATGTCTGCTACCATCGTGTTTTTCGCTCAAGCAATTGTAATCACCTTCATGTATCTCGCCATGCGGCGTGACTGGTATCCGACGCGCTATGTGGTCATGGTTGGGGTGGCCGCCAGCGCCGCCCTGATGTTCCTACGGTTGGTATCCACCGATGGGGCGGATACCGGGCGGGCGTTGATTATTGGCGTGCCATTGGGGGCGCTCATCGGACTCGCAGTGGCGTCGATTGCTTGGTATTTCATGTTGCAAGAAAAGCAAAACGACTAAACGATAAACGCCCTACTCTCTCGGCACAGCCGACAACACCGTCACCCCGGATGATTCGAGTTGGGCGCGGCGGCGCAGATACGGGTCGGCGTAGTCTAAGGCCAGCGCCAATACCACGCCGACGATGGCCGCCAACACCAGCTTAATCACCGGCGTCAGCCGA
>DAOTTP010000030.1:0-4509 GCA_034437835.1 Anaerolineae bacterium
TGTGTGTGCGTCACGGCGCTGGCACTGGTCGCTGTAGACACCTTACAACTGTGGGACAGCGTGCCGTTCCTCAAGAACATCGCCTGTGCGTTCGTGAGTTGCCCGCCCATCGCGGGTTAGCAATTAGCCCCTTGTGAGCTTAAAAAGCCCTCTAAACACTCTATTCTGAGAGCATAGAGGGCTTTTTGTTAAACATAAGCAACCGCATAGGAAGATAAACATGGCTTCTGCCCGCGCTGTGGTGGTATGGGTGATAGTTATAGTTTTTGCGTCTGTTTGCACAAGTTCACAGGCTCAAGCCCCTCAACCGCATACATCAATCACCACCGAAAACGCCTCTCAAGTTCGTCAGATTGCTATGCTTGGGCGTGGAGGGATTTATCGGCTATTGTGGTCGCCAGATGGCACAATATTGGTGGCGCTGGGTTCAAATGGCATTTGGCTATATGACGCCATGGATTGGGGACACCCGCCGGTTTTGCTCGGCGAAAACATGTACTCTGCTTCGATTGGAGCATTTGATTTAACAGGGCGCTTGTTGGTCACGAATACCGCAGAAGGTTGGCAACTGTGGGATATTCAGGAAAAACGCCTAATGCGAACAGTTACCAAAACGCGCCCCTCTGGTATTAGCACAATAATCTTTAGCCCCAACCAACATTATATTGTGACCGGAGGAAGCGGTGGATATTATGATGGTTCTGGGTTATTGCAGATATGGGAGGTCAATACCGGTAAGGAAATAGCCTATTATCATGCTGAAAATATATTTAAGTGGATTCAAGACCTTGTATTTAGCCCTGATGGCGAATATTTACTTATTTCAGCCCTGATGTCCGATTCTAAGTATGCCGTCTACACGTATCGTTTTGATGATTTGCTTGATATCCCAAATCAAGCATCGCCAATTTCGATTCATCAACAATCAGACTACGCTGAAGTGAACAATGTCTACTATACCGCACAAGCGAAAGCTGCTGTGTGGGTTCGGACTTTTGGTGATAAAGGCATTCACTATGAACTACGCCTGTTATCCGAAGATGAAACATTAGTAGAAGTGTTGCATCCTCAAACATCGCACATTACCGATGCTTATGATGTCAATTTTACGCAAGAAATGATGGCTTTCGATACGCCTAGTGGGGATATCGAAATTTACGGCTTTTTAACTCCCAATCCCATTAAGACACTCTCAGGCCATCAGGAAGTGTATACGCTTGCTTTATCGCCGGATGGCAAACAAGTAGCCAGCTATGTGGACGGGAAATATTTGATCGTTTGGGATTTAGATAGCCAGACCGAAAAAATTATCTCTGATGAACATACCCAATTTGGCTACACGGTCAAATTTCAACCGAATGGTGATATTTTAGCTTTGGGGACTGAGATAAACGACGGAGAAATCCAACTCTGGGATGTGAGTTTGCAGAAAATGATTGGTGTTTTAGAGGGAAGCGGAGGATGGACAGCCGCGTTGGATTTTAATTTAGACGGAAACTTACTCGTATCTGTTGGTGGACTGGATGGTGAAATCAAAGTGTGGGATATGACTGAGGGGGAAATTCATACCACTATCCAAGTTCAGACATCAGTCAATCAGATGTTTTTTGCGCCAGATGATACGAACATCGTGTCCATTAGTGAGGATGAAAATACAACCATCTTTTCCAATTTAGAAACATCCAGAATTACCGCGACATTTTATCAGGAAGATACTTATGCGCTTAATGCAGCTGGTATCGTTTCAGATGGACGTTATTTGCTGACCACTAACGCCAATGATGTGTTGTACGTGTGGGATATTGCAGCTCAGTCTGAAATTGAGGAATACTCAGGCCAGTATTTTATGCCTAATCTCACTGTTTCATCGGATGGACAGTTGTTTGCATCAAGCAACAGCGGGAATATTGTTACTCTCTGGTATGGTGAAACCTTACAACCGATTAAATCTTTTTCGGCTGTGTCAAACTACATAGGAATAATGGCCTTCAGCCCCGATAATTCGCTTTTGGCGGCTATCGGGAGCGGTGAGCGTTTGATGATTTTTGACATCAACCGAGGCAAACTCGTATTAGATATCCCTGTTGTTGATGGATTGCTATATAGTTTGGATTGGAGTTCGGATAGCACGAAAATCGCCCTTACAGGTCGCGGAGGAGCGATTTTCGTGATGGGCGTCCCTCAGCTAGAATAAGCTCAATTGCTGGAGTGGGGCATCATCGTCCCCCTCCGGTTTTTGATTCTCTGGCGCGGGGTCGGGTTTGAAGGGTACAGCGGGCGACATCCCGCGCAGTTTGCGGACTTCGGCCAAAATCTCTGGGATACGCTTGATGTCCTCTTCCATATCCAACCGCAGATTAGGGTTACGGAGCGCCGCCGCCGGATGGTACAGCGGATAATAGGCCATATCGCCGTCATAGCGCGGCTGACCGTGTACCTTGCTGATTTTGGCGTCTGGGAAGTAACGCGCCATGCTGAATCGCCCCAGAGTTAAGACGATTAACGGCTTGAGGACGGCCAATTGCTCATCCAAAAACGGCTTACAGGCCGCGATTTCATCCGGCAATGGGTCGCGGTTATCCGGCGGGCGGTGTTTGGCGACATTGGCGATGAACACATTATCCTGTCGGGACATGCCAATCAGATTGAGCAGATAATCCAGATATTTGCCGCTGCGCCCGATGAAAGGCAACCCCTGAAGGTCTTCTTGCTCACCCGGCGCTTCCCCGATAATCACGATTTCGGCAGTAGGGCTACCCGCCCCCGGCACGGCGTTCCGCGCTTTCTCATGTAAGCGACAGGCTTTACACGTCGCCACACGCTCGGCGATTGCTTGTAAACGTTGGGCGTTATCGGTCATCCACACGCCTCCTCATCACTCATCACTTCAAACGCATCACTTTCTTAAAACGCCGCGACTAGGCTGTCTTTGCGCGGGTCACAACCGCCGAATAACACGCCAGACTCAGGGTCACGGGTGATGATTTGGCCGCATCCGAACACTCCGCGTTCTGCGCCGCTGATGGGGCGGACGGTATGACCTAGCTCCGCTAGACGCGCCATCGTCTTGACCGGAATCCCTTCCTCTAGCGCCAAAACACTGTCCGGCGTGCCTTCGGTCAGACACCAACGCGGGCGATCTAGCGCCTCTTGCGGGTTGAGTTGGTCGTCAATCATGCCGCTGACCACCTGAAAATGACCTTGCGGCTGCATGAATCCGCCCATCACGCCGAACGGCCCGAACAGGTCGCCGTCACGAGTCGCCATGCCGGGGATGATGGTGTGATAGGGGCGCTTGCCGCCGATCAATCCGTTCGGGTGAGAGGGATCCAGTACGAAATTCGCGCCGCGATTCTGCAAAAACACGCCCGTCCCTTTAGCGACGATGCCCGTCCCAAAGCCCATATACAGGCTGTTGATGAACGAACAGGCGTTGCCTTCGCTATCAGCGGTGCAGAGATAGACCGTGTTACTCCCGCCGAATGGTGCGCCAAAACTGGGCGGTTGCATGGCGGCGTTCGGTGAAATCATCGCCCGACGTTGGGCGGCGTAGTCCTTATTGAGCAACCCATCCAACGGGATATTTGCAAATGCGGGGTCTGCGATATATTGGCGCGCATCAGCGAACGCCAGACGCATCGCCTCAACCATTAGGTGCAGGCGGGCGGGATCATCCCACGGCATCGCGCCGAGATCGAATCCCTCTGCGATGTCGAGCGCCATCAGCGCGGCCAAGCCTTGACCGTTGGGCGGGCATTCGTGAATCGTCACGCCGCGATAAGTGGTCTGAATCGGGGTGTCCCATGTCGAAAAATGTGCCTTGAGGTCATCATGAGTGAGCGTCCCGCCCAGACTTTGCGCCGTGCTGATAATCGCGTCCGCAATTGCGCCCAGATAGAAGGCATCCGCGCCGCCCTCGGCTACCGCTTGGAAGGTTCGCGCCAATCCCTGCAATTTGACGACTTGCCCGGTTTTCGCGCCCGTCCCATTGGGCAGATAATCCTCGGTGTTGGGTCTGGCCGCCAGAAACTTAGTGATGCGCTCAGATCCCCACGCATGACCAAACACCGGATTCACGGGAAAGCCGTCGCGGGCGTATTTGATGGCGTCGCGCAATACATCGGCCAAGCCCATCCGTCCGTGGCGCGAGAGCAGGTCTTGCCACGCCCGCGCCGCGCCGGGGACAGTCGCGGCATGAATGCTGCGGTCTGGGATTGCGCCCGTGATGCCTTGCGCCGCGAGGTGTTCAATCGACAAGCCTTGCGGCGCACGCCCACTGCCATTGAGCGCGGTGACGGTTTTTGTCTTGGCGTCGTAATACAGCGCGAATACATCTCCGCCGATGCCGGTAGAGGCGGGGTCGGTCACGTTGAGGACAGCGGCGGCGGCCACGGCGGCATCAGCGGCGTTCCCGCCCCGGCGCAGCACATCTAAACCGGCTTCCGCCGCCAAAGGGTTATTGGCGGCCACCATCCCCCCTTGCGCCAGCACCATCGAACGCCGTGAGGC
>DAOTTP010000031.1:0-2766 GCA_034437835.1 Anaerolineae bacterium
ACCGTGTCGTGGACTCAGCAAATTTATGACGGCTATGACTACTTTGGCCCCAGCACGAATAATCTGCAATACACTGGGACGTGTACTTTCGTCGTGCGGTAGATGTCTCGATAAGGAGACCGATTATGGCGTGGAAAAGTAACTACTCAGCCCCTATTTTAGGGAAGAAATGATGGCTGGGTAGTTACGAGAATTTCATCTATTTCAGCTTCAGTATAGTTGATTTTCCCACCAATATGCCGTTTAGCAACGCTTTCGTATTCTAAGACCAGTGGCACAGACAGCGCATACAGCATGATATTCGTGCCAACATAGCTCAAAATCGCGTTAGACGCCCCGTTTTTTGACATCAATGCCGAGATGAATATGTTTGTGTCCAAAACAACTTTCATTACATCTCCACTACGTCAATCACATCACGCCTAATAGAATTTGATAGTCTTGTCTGGTTTCATGCGGATGAGAACCATATCCAATGACCTCCACGCCGCCAGATTTTTCGCCGCTTCTTCGGGCGTCTCATAGTGATAAGTCATCTGCTCCAACCACGGCCACGCATCTTCATCCGAGATGATGAACGCGCCTTTGAACAACCAGCCGCCCCCATCCCCCGGCGCACCTCCGATAGAAATTGAGCCTTTGGGATTACGTTGGATATGGCCGAACTTTTTGGTATTGCGCGGCACGGTAATCAATAACTGGTCGCCCTCAACCGCATACCAGACGGCCACCGTATGCGGATAACCGTCGGCGTCAATCGTACTCATGCGTGCAATGTGGGGCTTCTTCAAAAATGCTTGCAACTCATCGCTGAACATCGGTCACCTTTCGTTTTAATCCCGTAGTTAAAAATTCATCGGGCGGACAAGTCTCGCCCCTACAGGACATCCGTTGACGCGATTTTGTCCCACATCATCAGAAATTTTGTAGGGGCGACGCTTGCGCACCCGCCGATTATCCTTCTGCAATCATCGCTGAGAGGCAATTATTCTTTCATCTAGCGTGCTTTATATTCGGACAAGCCTTAAAGTCCTCTGGCTACCTACGCATCTTCAGAGTCGATAGCGGAGTCAGTGATGCTCGTGACCGTCACCATATCCGCCCCGCGTGACGCCGCGATGCGCGCAAAGCGTTTCTGGAACTGCATGGCCGCGAATCCGATGAAATCGTTGATGTCTAACCCGAATGGCACGGGGTCGTAAGGCGCAAAAATCTCTTGGATGACGCCCAACGCCACCGGAAACAGGTTGTTCATGGTGTCCTCGGCGACTTGCCATAGGTCGGGATGCTCGGCCACCAAGCGCGAAATCAGATAAATGCCGTAGGTGATGTGGCGCGACTCGTCTTGCTTGAGTTTTTGGACGCCCTCTATCGTGCCGGGGAAAATATTATTACGTTGGAGCATGGTGAAAAAAGCGTGATAGCCGGTCTCGGCCAAAACGCCCTCGACGATCATGTTATAGGTGACCGACGCCACGAGTTGCGCCTCTGGCGACGTATCGACATTCAACCGATTGAGCGCGGTGGGCAACAGGTCATAAAATAACGTGCGGTAGGTGTCGCTGTGATAATGGCTGAGGTCTTGCCCG
Organism: Anaerolineae bacterium; assembly: GCA_034437835.1. GTDB lineage: Bacteria > Chloroflexota > Anaerolineae > Aggregatilineales > Phototrophicaceae > Flexicrinis. The sequence goes on from DAOTTP010000031.1 coordinate 1,590, forward strand.
GCCACGCCGGGGACTTCGCGCAGGAATCGCTCAAAAAAGTCGGTGTGCTTGGCTTCTTCCCACAGGAAACTGGTCAGGAAAATTTCCTCTTCCAGCCGCCCCTCAGACGCCACCACCTTAATCAGCGGCAGCAAGTCCAGCGTGACGGCCTCCTCACCGGCCACGAACAGCGCGGTCAGGCGCAAAATCACATCGCGTTCCGGTTCGCTGAGGGCTTGCCAGTGGGCATGGTCGGGCGCAAAGTCCAAGGCCGTCGGGTTCCAGATGCCGAAACGTTTGGCCTTCTCAAACAGGCGCATCGGGGGCAAATCGCGGTTCAAGCCGCGCTTGGTCGTCACAAATCCATCACGCATGAAAAACTCTCCTCCAAGAAACAAACCATGAGCAGAGTTTAACGCATAATCGCTGCGATGCACCGTCACCCGATGGGTACATTTCAGATTTTTGCATGACGGGCGGGGGACAAATGGGCGCAGCGCGACAGAGGCGGGCGGGGACGTGGCCCCGCCCCTACCGATGTGCGATGAACGGTTTACCGCGGCCCAATCCCCGCCCCGCCAAAATTTTTCCGCACTCCGTGCGGAGTCACATGCAAGGGGCTACGCCCCCTGCACCCCCACAGAAAAGCAGAGAACCAGAGACCAGAAATCAGAGGCCAGAAGCCAGAGCTATCCCTCACTGCGTTCAGGAAGAGCGCACACAACGAAAACCGATATAGTTATCGCCGTTAACGTCGTAGTAACGGTTAGCAGCGCGGAGATAATCGGTACTAAAGTCGTCCCAAGAGCCGCCCCGCACCACACGCACACCCGTTCTATTATCGCTATCCGCCTCACGCCCATCGGTGGGGTCATACGGGTAAGCGAACAGGCGATCACCCGACTCTGAAAAATCGTAATTGTTGTTGGCGTCGATGCCGTAAATCGTGTTGACCCATTCCCAGACATTCCCAGACATATCCAGCGCGCCCACCCATGACACACCTGCCGGTTTGCTCCCAACATTCGCCGTTTGGCTGTTAGAATTTTCACCGTAAACCACGTTAGCGCCGATAAACTCATCCCCCCACGGGTAGACCAACCCATTCGGCCCACGGGCGGCGTACTCCCATTCGGCCTCGGTGGGTAAGCGTCCGCCGCGCCGCGCACAATACTCTCGCGCCTCGAACCATGTAATT
>DAOTTP010000032.1:0-36761 GCA_034437835.1 Anaerolineae bacterium
AAACAGCATGATTACAACCAGCGTTTATGTCATCTCAAATAGCGGGCGGGCAAGCCTCGCCCCTACGAAAATCCCCAATGATGTGCATTATGCTAGTTCTATTTAGGTTCTCCATCAGCCCCTATTCGAGGGCAAATGAGATTTTGACCGGTACTCAGTCCAATCATCTGAGGGAAAAATTTCCCTCCAGCTCCAACTAATTTGACGTTATATAGCATCAAATTGAGGGAAGAAATGATAGCTGAGTAGTTACGATTATGGGATATAAAAAGACCCTAAATTGAGATTACGCTGCAAGACCATGACGATGGCCTCGGTACGACTGGCAACATCCATCTTGGCAAGCACGCTACTGACATGCGATTTGGTGGTAGAGACCGTGATATTCAAGGTGGTAGCGATGTCATTATTCGCCATCCCTTTGACGATTAAGCCCAAGACTTCTAGCTCACGCGGGCTTAAGGCCTCAAACATAAATTTGGGTTTATGCAGGGATTGCACGAGTATCTCGGTCACTTCCGGCGCGTAAGTCGCAATCCCATCTACCGATGCGCGGATAGCCTTTGCGAGTTCATCCGCCGAGGCTTTTTTGAGTAAATAGCTGATTGCACCGGCCTCAATGACTTCTTTAATCAGGCGTTCTTCACCGAAGCTGGTCAGCGCAATCACCTTTATCTCTGGAAAATCACTGTGGATGAGCCGAGTCGCTAAAATACCATCCATAATCGGCATCATCACATCCATCAACACAACATCTGGGCGCTTACTGGCGCACAACAGCAAGGCTTCCTTGCCATTGGCGGCCTCGCCGACCAGCTTGAGGTCGCTATAGCTCATCAGAAAGAAGCTCAACCCCTTACGGAGCATAGCATGGTCGTCTACGATAAGGATCTTAATCGGTGATTTGGTGTCCATGTGTGCCTTCTGGCCTAACTGCTAGGGGTTTTTGGCGCTGTCCAACAAACGTTGATGGATGTCCACTTCCCTTTTTGGCTGTCGACTTCAATCGTCCCGCCGATATTCTGGATGCGATCCTGCATGATACTGATGCCCAAATGACCGGGGCCAATCTTAGCAGGGTCAAAACCCACCCCGTCATCCCAAATGCTGAAGTCAATCCGTCCGGCATGGCTGTTAAACACGATCTCGACATGCGTCGCTAGGGCATGTAAGGCGATATTATTGAGCGATTCCTGCGCGACGCGATATAGCGACAAATGGACTTCTGGCGGTACGGGGTCTTGTTGGCCGATCTGGACTGAGATGTTCAAATCCGTCCGATTGGCCGTGATTTCGGCGGCTTGGCGAATCAAATCCCCCAGTTTTTTATTGGTGAGGGTGGCGGGGTGTAATTCCAACAGCAGCACACGCATTTCCGCCAACGCATTCTGCGCCAGTTGATGCAAGGTGGTCAGGCTGCGCCGCCCCTGTTCATTATTCGCTTCCCACAGGTTCGGCAGGCGCTCGGTAATCAGGCTGATGGACCAGAGCGTTTGCGAAATCGTGTCGTGTAACTCGTTCGCTAAACGGTTTCGCTCTGCCAAGACCGCCGCACGTTTGGCGCGGTCTAGCAGTCGTGCGTTTTGGATAGCGATGGCGGCTTGGTCGGCAAAAGTTTGCAGTCGTTCGGCGTGGGCTTGGGTGAAAAAGCCGGGCGTGGCGCTGTCTAGCGACAAGAAGCCCAAAACTTTGCCGTTGGAGCGAATCGGGGCGATGACATTCGAACAAACCCAGTCCAAATCTGGGAAGCCAATCCAAAGCGGGGATGACGCGGTATTGGCAATCGCCATCGGCTTTCCGATGTCCATCAATTGCTGCAAGGACGCCAGCCGCGTCAAGGGGATGCGCCGATTCAACCACTCTTTGTCTTGGCCTTGTTCAACATAGCCCTTCTGACGCACCATGTGTACCAGATCAGATTCAACCAAAAGGACGTTTGCGCCGTCATACGGCGCAACACGCGCCACGGTATCGAGGATGTGATCGAGGATTTTATCCAAGTCGAGGGTGCTGCCGATGGTTGTAAGGGTATCGCGCAGGGCTTCAGTTAAAGCGCGCTCTTCTTGTTCGAGGGCTTGGCTTCTTTTTTGTTCTTGAATTTGCTCTTGTAAACTTTGGTTCAGCTTCGACTGATAGGTGACGTGTTCTTGTAAGTGGGTCTCTAAATCATTATAAGCTTTTCGTAGCTTCAGGGCGGCGGATTCGCGCTCGGTAATCTGTGCTTTGAGGGTGGTGGTTGCACGGGTCAGCGCGAGACTTTGCTCTTCAACCCGTCTTTCTAAATCGACATAGGTATCTGATATGGCTTGTGCTAAGGGTGTAGATGGGGTTTGGACGAGGATAAGGTCAGCAATCTCGTCGAGGATTGCCAGCCCGATGTTGGGGGAGTCTAAATCCGCAATGCGATTTTCCCGAAATTCATTGATCCATGTCTGAATCGCAGCCAGCTTATCATTGGATTCGCTCATTACACGCCTCGTCCTCCCCTACGCATTGGTGCGGTGGGGATATTTCAAGTATACGCAGGTTATTCCGCAGTAAGCAAAAAAATGAGCCGATAGGATGATTCGTGAACTCTACTTACGACTGATTGATCCCACCCCTGTTTGAACTATTATGAGATAAGGATGTATAGAAATGGAGATGCACTTATCTCCGCTGCGTTTATCAGAGAACAGAAGGACTACCTCCATGAAATTTAAGGCATTCTTGCTAATGGGTTTCGCGGCGCTCTTGGCGCTGCCGACATTGGCACAACAGCAGCAAATGACGACCACAACCATCAGCTATAACAACTTCAGCTTCAGCGTTGACTCGGCGCTGGCCGGTCATGTCGATATTGACCAATTTTCGGGCGATGATGTGACTGTGGAACAACCCGGCGGCCCAGAAGTGCGCCACGTCCAATTTTTGGTCTCGGAATCGGATAGCGCGTCCAGCATGTATGACGCCACGTTGTCCATCCGTTTGTACAACACGGCGGATTTCGCCTCGTACCCCAATCAGCAAATCGCGTTCAATCAACTGCAAGGCTTGTTGAATGAGCGCACCGACTTGAGCCTGTTCACCGTCCCGACGCTGGACGACGGGGGCAATACCCTGCCGTTCTTGCCGGTCATGCCCGCTGCACAGGTCATCCGCTCACGGGCGCAATATATCGAGACGGCTGCGGTGCGCGGCATCAGCTATGTGACGGCCTACCGTCAAGATGCGTCGCCGTTCGTCGGTGGCGATTTCTTCTACACCTTCCAAGGCCTCAGCACCGATGGGATGTACTATGTCTCGGTTATCGCCCGCCCAACCACCGGCCTTTTCCCTGCGGAAATCGCGGCGGACTTTGACTATGACACGTTCACGGCCACGATGGGCGATTATATGACCCAGAGCGTCGCCACCCTGAACATCGGTCTGGATACCGATTTCAGCCCGTCGCTGTCGGTGTTTGACGCGCTGGTGATGTCGTTCAGCTTCGGTAATAGTCTGGCGCAAGTGCCAGTAGAACCGACCCCCGATGCGACGGCTGATGTGACCTTCGGCGGTCTGGCTGGAGCGACTTGGACGCTGATTTCGTATGGCGCAGTAGACGCCCCCATGCTCCCCATCGTAGACATCCCTGTGACGGTGATATTCTCCGATCAGGGCATGTCAGGTACGGCGGGCTGCAACGGGTTCTCTGGCTCATTCACCTATGATAATTTTGAGGCGGCGGGTACGCTGACCGTCGGGCCGTTGGTTTCGACCCTGATGGCCTGTGAAGAGCCGTTGATGGCGCAAGAAATCGCGATTATGACGGCGCTGCAAGCCGCGACCAACTATGAAATCGTGGACGGTCAACTGCGGATTACCTACCCTGAAGGCGTGCTGATTTTCGCTGGCAACGCCTAACACGTCCGTTTTCTGGTAATGAAAAAGCCCTCCTAATGTTGGAGGGCTTTTTTTAATGACAAGGCGGACATGGCAGTGCCATGTCCCTACGGGGGTTTGCGCGAGATAAGCCATCTGTATACAGGAATTTTCAGGGGTAATTATTCCCCTATGGCCTCATCAATCACGCTCAAGGCCAATTCCAACGGGTCAAGGTCTGCGCTGGCGGTGAAAACGATGACGGTTATTTCTTCATCCGGCAGATACAGGCCGATGCTCTGGAAACCGACCACTGCGCCGGAATGTCCCCATGCTGTCACGCCGTCGCGCTCCCACGCACTGAAACCGAGGCTGTAGCCGTCGCCCTCCCCATCATCTTGGAAGTCCAACAACATCTCCAGCGATTCTGCGCTCAAGATGGTTTGCTCATCCACAAGGGCGCGATAGAAGGTCGTCATATCTCTGACGGTAGAAATCAACCCGCCGTCGCCCAAACCCGCCCCATCATTCATCCCAGACACTTCTTCGGCCTCGCCATCGCCGTCAAAGTCCTCATAGCCAAACACAAAGCCGCCCGCCATATCTTCAGAGATTTGAGTGTAGGTATTGCTCATACCCACTGGGTCGAGGATGTTCTGGCGGATGAGTTCATGCAATGGCCTACCGCTGGCATTCTCTAAGATGAGTTGCGCCAACAAGTAATTCGAGTTGGCGTAATAGAACTCCTCATCGGGGGCGAACAGCGCATCCAGACCATAGGCATAGGTTAACGCCTCGGCTGCCGTCCACGGGTGAGTCGGGTCATCTTCAACCGCCGCCCAAAATTCATCGGTTTCAAGGTAATCAGGGACGCCGCTTCGCATGGATAAGAGTTGGCGCAGGGTCACATCATTTACATTCGCCAGATTTGCGAGGATGTCCTCTGACAGCCATTGTGCGACTGGCGCGTCTAAGTCGATGACGCCTTGCTCTTGGAGCAAAAGGGCTGTCGTGGCGACAAACGTTTTAGACATGCTGGCGATGCGGAATCGGTCATCGGGCGTCGCAGCGCGTGAGCCATCCGCGAGTCCGCTGGCGGCAGACCATGACTCGCCCTCAACTGTGATTTGGACGGCTACCGCCGCGTCGCTATCCCCGGAAAATTCGCTGAGGATGTCGTCTAAAATAATCTGGGTATCGTCCGCTTGCGCGGATAACGGTGTCATAAGGGTGAAAATAATCAGTAGAGCTAATAGGATTCGGCGCATGAAGTCTCTCCTATTGAATTAACCATTGCCAAGCCATCGTATCCACGAAAAGTCACGGACTATTGCATTAAATAGTCGCTCGTCCGCCGTCCAAAACTCACACTCAAGACGTTCAGTCAATGCCAAATATTGTGAGTCGTGAGTCGTAATCAGAATGCCTGAATCCATCACGACTCGCGTGGTAGCCAAGATGCTTCCTCACGCACTTCATCTAAAAGCGATTGCGCCGTGAAGGAATCGCCCATTTGATTATTAAATTTGGCGCGTACTACTTTAACCTGTTCTGCCCAATGCTCTGCGGTGAGGTGTAAGTCCAATACCTCAGATTCGTGCTTAATGGATTCAAGCACGCGGAGTTTTGACGGCTCACTCAAGGTTTTCAAACGCTCGATTATCTCTTTTTCAAGGGCGCTCATAACCATACTCCCGTTTCCAAATGAATAGGGGCGAGAGATTTCTCACTCGCCCCCATCATAACATTTATTGACTTAGAACTGCGCGATTTCTTCCTCAGTAGCGGTCAGGCCGAGGATATTATAGCCACAGTCTACATAGACGATTTGGCCGGTCACGCCGCTGGACAAATCCGACGCCAGATAGACCGCCGTCTTGCCCACATCATCTTGGCTGACATTGCTGCGGAGCGGGGATGATTTCTCGTTGAAGCGTAACATAGCGTGGATGCCCGGCACGCCCATCGCCGCCAGAGTCTTGATTGGCCCCGCGCTGATGGCGTTGACGCGAATCCCTTTGGGGCCGAGGTCGGCTGCCAGATAGCGCGTGATGTTCTCTAGCGCAGATTTGGCAATCGCCATCACGTTATACTTGGGCATGACCTTCATCGCGGCATAATAGCTCATGCTCATGACCGTGCCGCCCGCGCTCATCAATGGCTCGGCACGCTTACACATCGCCACAAGGCTATAGGCGCTGATGTCCATGGCGATTTTGAAGCCCTCGCGGGAGATGTCTATGAAGCGCCCGCCGAGGTCTTCACGCGGGGCATACGCTACCGAGTGGACGAGGACATCCAGCTTGCCATATTGCGCGGCGAATTTGGCGAACACGTCATCCAGCGCCTCATCGCTCCCGACATCACACAATTCGACAAAGGTCGCCCCGATTTCTTCTGCCAACGGCTTAACGCGCTTGGCAAGCGTCTCACTGGCGTAACTTAGGGCGATGGTCGCCCCTTCTGAGTGTAGGCGCTTGGCGATGCCCCACCCGATGCTGTCCTTGTTGGCAACACCAAAGACTAACACAACTTTACCATCTAAGAGTCCCATGATTTTCCCTCATTCTTGGATAAAACAGCAGCAGTTGGGTTATAGTGTACCGTAGACTGCCGCGAAAGTGATGGACGATGCCCGCTGAACCTGCCTCTGGAAATCCGTTTGACCCAGCCCAGCCGACCTCGCCGTTTGCGGGGCGTGATGCGTTGTTCGCCCGTGTACATCAACACCTAACTGGTGCGCCCGTCACGCACGCTCTCGTAATTTTGGGTCGGCGACGCAGTGGGCGCACGGCCTTTTTGCGCGTCCTGCGCGCTCAATTAGATGACTCGTTCATCTGGTTAGACCTGTCCATCACCCCCGCCACGTTGACCTCAGAATCGGCGTTCTGGCTGACGGTCTGGGAGTCGGGAAAATCGGCGGCGGCCAAACGCGGGTTGTCGGTTCATCGCCTCCCACATTGGCCGGACGATAAACCCCACAAAGAACAACGTGCATGGTTGCTAGAGCGCGGCCTGCCGGAACTCTATCAACTCATCCGCCCGCACCGCCGTCTGGTACTGGTGATTGATAACGCCGAACCGTTGGCCGATGCGGTCATCCGGGGCGATTTACCGCCCGATTTCGGCGAGGCGATTGGGCGGATGTTCAGCCCGCAATTGGGCATGATTCTCACCGCCCATCTCGACGCAGAAGCACGGATGAGACAACTCGCGCCGCTGGTTGAAACCGATGCCACGGTGCGATTAACCGCCCTGACGGTAGAGGCGGTGGCCGAATTACTCACCAGCGGGCGTGACCGGTCAGAGGCCGGTTTCGCCTTAGCGTTGCACCGTGCCAGCGGCGGCGCACCGGAATTAACCCTACGGACGGCGGCGCTCGTCCATGACATCTCACGCGGGGAGTATTACCGCGCCGTGCATATCCGCGCCGTGATGTCAGATTTGTTGTTATGGGCGCGACCCGGATTCGCCCTCTTGTGGGAGAATCTGACCGCCGATGAGCAAGCCGTCCTGACCGCGCTGGCCTATCTGCATTTTGAGCAACCGGATAAGCCGATTCAAGCCGAGCAAGTCGAGGCGTGGCTGGCCGATACCGAGTATCCGCTGGATTTGACCGCGATTTTTAGCCTGTTACGTCGCTTAGAATTTGTCGAAATCATCGACCACGCGCACCGTGATGTCAGAATCCGCTCCGGGATATTTGAGCAGTGGATTCGCGAGACGGTGCGGCGCGACCATCTGCGAATGGCATCCGCGCCGTCGTCGGGCGCTCCGATTGACCCCAAAATCGTGCGCTATGCGCTGATAGGGTTGGGCGTGCTATTGTTAATTTTGCTGGCGGCGCTCATCCTCAGCACCCCCAGCGGTGGGGGAGAGGTCATCCCGACGGTTGTGTTAGGGGGATAATTATTAGCCGAATAACAAGCTAATCCCAGCGTAAAACAATCCCACCGTTAATATCGCGTCAAATAATTTTTTATTGACGCGATAGACGAACGGGCGCGAGACGATGACGCACGCTGGGACGATAATCAGGGCCGGCCACGCCCGCACCAATAACTCGGCGTGGAACAACCCATTGCCCGCGTAGCCGGGGATTTTGAGCAGATTCACCACCGCGAAAAAGATCGCCTGCGTCCCGACGAACACACGCGGGGAAACACGCTCCAACATCAAATAGGCGGTGATGGGCGGCCCGCCGGTATTGGCTAACGCACTGCCAAAGCCAGCTGTCAGCCCCGCAAACCAGCCATAAGCGGGGCGCGATTGATATTCGAGGCGCTGGAGGTAGACATTGGCAAAGCGATAGGCCACCACCACCAGCGAGAAAATGCCGAGGATGTGCTTGAGCGTATGATTGGGCAGCGTCGTGAGCAGCACCGTCCCGACCCCGATACCGAGGATGGCCGAGGGCAATAGCAACACGATATAGCGTCTGTCCCAGTCCTTCCAATAAATAGGGACGGCGAACAGGTCGCCTAATATCAGCAACGGCAACAATAGCGCCCCGCCGACGGCTACGCCAATCGGCTGACCCTCCACCATTGAGGACAAGATGAGGGGCAGCGCCAACGTGCCACCAAATGGGCCGATGAGTCCGCCTTTCCCAAAACCAATCAGGAAGGCGCTCAGGACGATTGCGAGGGTGAAATCCATACGGAATCAGCTTTAGGGGGAGTGAAAATAAGGGAAACGACCATGCACTTTTGTAGGGACGACATTCTTGCCGTCCGCCTTTAAGAGGTGGGATTTTGACGGACGCCCAGAAGAGCGTCCCTACGGGTTATTTGTTATTCTACTGGCGTTCTTGCCATTCTTGGATGGCGGTCTGGATGAAGGTGCGGGCGGTAGGGTCGATGATTTCACTCACCGAGTCAAAAAACAGCCCGTCGATTTCGATACGCACGCCGCCATCCAGCGCCGGATGGACATGCCACGCCCGCCCCTCATAACCGGGCGTCTGTTGTAGCCGGTGTTGCAAGTACGCCTCGATTGAATTTCCGAGGTTCAGGTCGGGGATGTCCTCAAACTTATATTTTGGCCCCCCCAAGAAACCGCGCCCTTTCAACTCTGCGCCGCGCATGTTGCTATATCGTGGCAAGTCCCCCGGCATCGGCACATCTTTATCAACCGGACGCACTGGCGGGATGACGATGGGCGGCGGTTGCGGTGCAGGGGTCTGAATCGGGGGTAGGGGAGAGGGGGCTTCTGGCACGGCAGGCATGGGCGAGGCCGCCACCGATTCCGATGGCGCAGGCTGAGTAGGTGCTGGGGTATTTTCGGGCTGCGCCAGCGACTTAGCGAGTTCGTTCATCAGGCGCGAAAAACTCTCTTTGGCGGCTGGCGCTGAGGAGAATGATTTATAGGTCGCGCCCGGCATTTGGACGATTAAACGCCCATCAACAGGGTCGCGTAGCAGCACCAATTCCTCGCGTGCGCGGACGGTTTTCCCCGTGACGAGCGAGACTTCCGCCTCACCAAGTTGGCGCGGTCCTGCCGGACGAGGGGCGGGCGCTGAGGGAGAAACCGCCGAGGCTAAGAGCATATCCAAATCGGGCATATCGTCGCTGATGAGGGAGGGAAGGGGGCGGGGTTTCGGCGCGATGGGGGAAGGGGTGGATGGGGTGAGGGAGGATTCCTCTGCTTTACGCCTCTTCCAATTCTCTAACGCTGGGCGAATCGCGGCGAAATAGACCAATAAAAGCACAATCAAGACCGGAATCATGACCGCATAGGCGATGATTCCGGGGGGGAGTTGGCGAATGAAATCATCCATGAAGGTTACTCCAAAGGCTGACAGGACGGGCAGTAGTGCGTCCCCCGTTGGGCAACGCGGGTTTTGACGAGCGTCGTGCCACACACCAAGCACGGCTGCCCATCACGGCCATAGGCATAAAAATGCTTCTGGGACTCGCCTTCTGTGCCATCGGGTTTACGATACCAGCTAATCGACGCACCTTCATAGTCTATACCCGCTTGTAAGACCTCGCGCACCATTTTATACAGGCGTGCGGATTCCTTTACATTTAAGCTGTCGGCTTTTCGAAGGGGGTGCAGCTTGGCGCGGAATAGCGCTTCATCCGCATAGATATTGCCGACCCCGGCCACAAACGATTGGTCGAGCAATAACGCCTTCAAGACGGTTTTGCGCCCGACCAATCGCGCATGGAAATCAGCGGCCTTAAATGAGTCTTCCAAAGGCTCTGGCCCCAGCTTGGCAGCGCCCGGAGTCACACTTGCGAAATCTTGGGATAAATACACTTTCCCAAATTTCCGCGCATCGGAAAATCGCAATTCGTGTCCGTTGTCCAATGACAATTTGAAGTGCATCCAGCGGTCATCATTCTGAACCGACTCCGCCGGTGTCACATAGAGCCGCCCAGTCATCTTCAGATGGACGATCAACAACTCGTCATCCAAATGACAGACGATGTATTTGGCGCGACGCTCAATCCGCTTAAAGGTCTGGCCTTGTACACGCGCCGCAAATTGGTCTGGGTCTGGACCGCCGATGGTGCGCGGCCAGTCAAACCAAAATCCGGTGACGGTGCGGCCTATCAGTGGTTGGCGCAGACCGCGCACGACGGTCTCGACTTCCGGCAGTTCAGGCATGAAGCTGGAATCCTAACTCATCATTTGAAGGTATCGCGCAGATGCTCAATGATACGGCGTTGTTCGTCATTGATATGCTCCGGCACAGTAATCAGCACCCGCGCATACAAGTCGCCGAATCCGCCTTTGCCGTCCGGCATCCCTTTGCCTTTGAGTTTATGTTTGCGCCCAGATTGTGTCCCCGCCGCAATTTTGATTTGCGCCGTACCGGTCACGGTTGGGACGGTGGCATGACCGCCCAGTAGCGCAGTGAACACATCGAGGCGCACATCAGTAATCAAATCGAGGCCGTCACGCTCAAAAACCGAGTCATCTTCCAATTGAATCACCAGATACAAGTCGCCCGGACCGGCTGACCCTGCCTCACCCTCGCCCTTAATCTGGACGCGGCTACCTTCTGTCACTCCGGCGGGGATATCGGCGCGGATACGGCGACTCTCTTTGGTGACAAGGCGAGTCGTCCCCTCATAGGCTTCCCTCAAACTGACCGCAACGGGGTGTTCGATGTCACGCCCGCGCACCGGCTGACGTTGCTGATTGAAACCGAATCCACGGGTTTTCGCCCCCTGCTGTCCCCCAGCCATCCCCCCAAACATATTGTTCAGAAGTTCCTCAAACTGGGCGGAATTGACATTCTGGCCGCCTCGCATCCCATCCGCGAACGGGTTGCCGTCGGTGCTACCAAACTGGTCGTACATTTTACGCTTCTGCGCGTCGCCCAAGACCTCATACGCCTCGTTCACGTCCTTGAAACGCGCCTCGGCTTGGGGGTTATCCTTGTTCAAATCAGGGTGATATTTCTTCGCCAACTGATGATAGGCCTTTTTGATTTCGGCGGCCTCGGCTGTCTTGCTCACGCCCAATACCTGATAGTAGTCTTTCGCCATCGTACTAACCCTACCCCAACTGACCTGTCTTAATTAGATTGTACGGCAATCAGGCGCATTATGAATGCCCCCGCCGGATTTCTAACATACGTCCTATGCACACACTCTCCCTCATCAAAAACTTATCCCAAATCTTTGTTTTTATCCCAAACCTACCCCGTGCTATATCCCAACCTCCATTTGGGATAAGTCATATATCCCCAGAATCGGCTATTTATATCCCAAAAATAGGCGCTATCATTTCATATAGCCTTCAAGCACTGTTCATAACTTTGTTGATAACCTGTCGATAAGTGTTCATAAGTGTTCATAACGTTGGCTTGCAAATGTCAAAAAGGGAGTACAATGCTTCTACAGGGATTGATGTTATGAACAGGTTAAGAAGTTATCGACATTCGATGTTGATAACTTATCCCAACCTCTCATGGCGTGGTGTGGTCGATTGGGGATAAAATGACCCCGAAATTGGGTAATAAACAGGCCATTTTGCGATTTTGGGGATATATATCCCACATGGCTTAGAATCAGCCCAAAGTTATCGACATTATCAACACCTCTACTACTGCTATTTAAGACTCTTCATATATGTGACCTGCCATCTTTTGAAAGCGATGTAGCGCATGTCATCAATCCCACCCTCGCACGGAAATCAAAGGGCAACCCAGCAGACGAAGACCATGACGACGCCTTCCTCTGACCTTGAAGCAGAAGTTTTGCGCTTACGCGCTCAGGTGGCCGGTCTGCGTAAAATGCTGACCGTGACCACTCAGCTTAATAGCGCACTCCTCAGCCCTAACCCTCAACTCGAAATTTTACTCCCAGCTATCATGGATGCCGCCGCCGAATTGACCGATTGTGAATCCGCAGCGGTGCTGTTGTGGGACAACGATTGGCAAGAACTCTATTTCGCGGCCACCAATAGCGTCTCACCCACCGCGCACGAAGTCTTGGGGATGCCCGTCCCGCTGACCAGTATCGCGGGGACGATTTTCCGAGAGCGCAAGGCGTTGGCCGTCGATAATGTAGAACAAGACCCGCGCCATTATAAAAACGTCGATGAGCAATCAGGCTTTCATACCGCGTCATTGATGGGCGTTCCGATGCTCTCGCGTGACCGCGTGATCGGCGTGTTGGAAGTGGTCAATAAGCGCAAACTGCCGTTCACCCCGCGTGATGAGCAAGCGCTAATGCTGTTGGGGCAAGAGGCCGCCGTCGCCATCGAAGTGGCGCGGCTACTCGTACAACTCAAAGGCGCGAACGAAGAACTCTCACAGGTCGAAAAACTTAAAGACAGCTTCATTAGCATCGCCTCACACGAACTGCGTACCCCGCTGGGGTCGATTTTGGGCTATGCCACCTTCATCAAAGATGACGCCACCAGCCCCGATATGGCCGAATATGCCGACGCGGTGATGCGGAATGCCATGCACTTGCGTTCGATTTTGGACAGCATGGCAACCCTGCGCTATCTGACGCCGGTGGGCAAAGATGTCAAGCCAGAGCGCGTACCATTGTCATCGTTGCTGCGCGACCTGCAAGCCGAGGCCGCCTCGATGCCCAGTGGCGCTGAACGCACAATCACCTTCGCGCCCGTACCGCTCTATGTCGCGGTCTTGATTGACCGTGAACGGATGGGGCTGGCGATTGCCAATATCATGCAGAACGCCATCCGTTTCACCCCGCAGCACGGGACGATTTCCGTCGCTGTCCAACAGCGCCCCGGCGAGGTCTGGATGGTGATTGAGGACAGTGGCATCGGAATCGCTGAAGAACACTTAGAGCGTATTTTTGACGAATTTTTTCAAGTCGAAGACCACATGGTTCGCAAGTATGGCGGCCTCGGAATCGGTTTGAGCGTGGCGCGAATGTTGATTAAAGCCAACCACGGGCGGGTCTGGGCGGAGTCTGATGGGTTGGAGCGCGGGGCGCGTTTCATCGTCGCTTTGCCCAACGCTTAACCCACGATGTAACATAGCCCTTCACACAGAACCCTTATCGGTACTAGACTGAGGGATAATGTGTTTGTGATGATTTGCACATGCCAGATTATCCTAAACCGTTTTCCCTTATCCCGGATTCCGAGCTTATTGCGAGGTCTTTCAGATGTTGAAGACCGTTCTGCTGGTGATGTACACCGGCTGCACCCTGTTTCTAACCCTTTACAGCCTAGCGCAAGCCTCCTTGACCCTACGACTCGCTGTAACCTCCTTCCGTAAAAACAAGCCTGTCTTGCCGCCCGCACCCGATGTCTGGCCGATGGTCGTGCTGCAACTGCCGCTGTATAACGAGAAATATGTGGTCGCCCGCCTATTAGAGTCGGTGGCCGCGTTGGATTACCCGCGTGACCGGCTGATTGTGCAGGTCTTGGACGATTCCACCGATGATACGGTTGAGGTCGTGGCTGGGTTGGTCGCACGTCATCAGTCTGGCGGCCTGAATATCCAGCACATTCGCCGCCCTGAGCGTACCGGATTCAAAGCTGGTGCGATGGCTTACGGCCTGTCGCTTGTGCCGGAGGCCGAATTTGCGGCCATCCTCGACGCTGACTTCGTGCCAGAGCCTGACTTCATCAGCCGCCTCGTGCCATATTTCTATCAGTCGCCGCGTGCCGCCTTCGTACAAGGGCGTTGGGATCACTTAAACGGCCTAGACAGTTGGCTGACTCGCGCTCAAGCGCTCAACATCGACGCTTATTACGCGATTGAGCAAGAGGCGCGTTCGGCCATCGGCACGGTCATGTCGTTCAATGGCACGGGCGGGATGTGGCGGATTCAGGCTATCCGTGAGGCGGGCGGTTGGCAGACTGACACACTCACCGAGGATTTTGACCTCAGCTATCGCGCCCAATTGGTCGGTTGGCATGGCGTGTTCGCGCCGGATGTGGTCGTCCCCGGCGAGTTGCCCCCGCAAATCGAGGCCTATAAGCGCCAACAGAGTCGCTGGGCTACCGGCAGTAACCAAGTCTTTTTTAAGCTGGTGCGCCCGCTGCTGAACAGCAAAATGTCGTGGCGTCGTAAGACGTTGGCGCTGTTGCATCTCTCACAATACATGCCGCACCCGATTATGTTGCTACTGCTGTTGCTTGCGCCGTGGATGATCGTCAGCGGCGCGGACAAGCAATTGGTACTCGCCCCGCTGACCGTGTTTGTGGTGATTCAGCCGACGCTGCACCTGATTGCACAGCGTCGCTTGCACCCAGAGGATTGGGGCAGGCGGATGTTGGCCTTCCCAGTCGTGATGGTATTGGGCATCGGGTTGCTGTGGAACAACACCGCAGCCGCCTATAGCGCCTACCAGAGTTGGCGTCAGCACCTTGAGTTGGAATTCATCCGCACGCCTAAGTTTGGCCTACAGAGCAAGTCGTGGGCGCAGCGCACGTATGCGCTGAATTTCGTCAGCACACAGACATGGATTGAGATGGCGCTGGCGGTCTATGCCAGCGCCGCGTATGTCTTGGCGTTAAAGACCAGCCCACAATCGGCGCTCTGGCTGATGACCTATGCCATTGCCCTGGGCGGTGTAGGGCTATGGAGCATGTCTGACCAATGGCGGATGCGCCACCCACTCCAACAGCCGAATAAATCACTGGAACTGGGCGCGAGCGACTAACAAGGTCAAGCCCTTACCAAACGTTCCCACAATCGCAACTTGCGCTTAACGCCCCCTTCACACCGGGGCGTTATTGTTTGATATGAATAAACAAAAGATGTGGGGACAGAACCCGATGATTTCACACGCCCAGATGGGACGTGCCGACCTGCACATGCACACCACTGTCAGCGACGGTTTGATGAGCGTACAGGCGTTGTTAGACCATGTTGCCAAGCGCGGATGCTTGGATGTCATCGCAATCACCGACCATGACCGGCTGGACGCCAGCCTGTGGGCGTATGCCCGCCGCCAGCGCTATCCGTTCGAGATCGTTCCGGGAGTAGAGGTCAGCAGTGCCGAAGGGCATGTGTTGGCACTGTGGGTGACGACGCCTATCCCAACCGGCTTGTCGCTGTCGGAGACGACGGCGGCTATTCATGCGGCGGGTGGCACGGCGATTCTGGCGCACCCGTTTTTTGCCCAGATGGGCGAAGTCCGCCGTGTATGGGGCGCATATAAACATGACCCGTCTTATCTGGTTCGCGCCGGGTTGGACGGACTAGAGACCTTCAACGCCTCGGTGATAATCCCCGGCTCGAATCGCAAAGCCGCCCGCGTCGCGGCGCAAGTCGGTCTGGCGGCCACCGGCGGCAGCGATGCTCACACATTGGACGCGGTTGGGATGGGCGTCACGCATTTCGTCGGCAACACCGCTGTAGACCTCCGGCGCGCCCTCAGCGTGTGTCAGACCGTGGTCACAGGGCGTCCGTGGCCGGTGACGGCGTATGGGCGGTTTGTGGCCGATTTCATCGCACGGCGTGGTCATTGCCTGTCGGATGAATTCGATCTGCCGGAAGACGATTTAGAGTATCCGTTGGCGGACGCGGTTTGAAACACGCTATAGTCTCTGGGATGACGGTCAGTTTAGGCTGAGGTGGGGTGGTAGATGACGGACAAGGCACTGCCTTGTCCCTACAGTCGCCACTATCTCAAGTTGGCTAAAAACTGCCCACTGCAAACTGGAGACCCCCATGTCTGACAATAGCGCCCCGCGCAAAACCCTCGCGTTGATTTCACACGACGGCAAGAAGGCCGATATGGTGGCCTTTGCCATGACCCACCGCGAGGTCTTGACTCGTTATAACCTGATTGCCACCAGCACCACCGGACGCCTGCTCCAAGAACAAGGTTTTGAGGTCACGCGCATGTTGAGCGGCCCGCTGGGCGGTGACGCACAAATCGCCGCGCAAGTGGCTGAGCGCAAGGTCGCGGCGGTGTTCTTCTTTGTAGACCCGCTGGGCAAACACCCCCACGACCCAGACATCCAATCGCTGTTGCGAATCTGCAACGCGCACAACGTCCCACTCGCCACCAACCCCGCGACGGCGTTGTATATCATTTCCGCACACGCGTTATAGGGGCGATTCGTGAGTCGATTGACTTATATCCCCATTCATGTGGACGGCCGCCTAAACGATGGTAAAGATGTCGGTACGGTTATTCGTATATCACCTGTTAGCAACGCACCGGGGGATTATTATATTTTCTCTGGGATGGGGGACTTTCAATACGACAATTACACGACAGGCATAGACGGGGTTGTCATTTTTCTGGAGCATCGTCAATGGTCACAAGTCGAATGGCATGGATTGGCCGCAGATAACGAAACCATCCCTCGTGAAACCGAGCGCGCACTGCAAGCCGTGATTTTTGACATCGAAAATCTGGTGGATACTTTGCGGGATCATGATGATGAAACGGTACGGGCGTATCTGGAAGGCTATTCACGCGGTGCGATGTGTGCGCTCGGTGTCGATCAGGGATTTTTTAATCGTGGTCTGATGCAGTGTGTATCCGAACCCATCTCTGATTTCCCTAGATCACTTGACCTACCATCTGCACAAAAATGGACATGGATTCATTGTGACGCATGGAATCTCGTGTTAGCAGATTTTTACGCCAAACATAAGAAGTTCGATATTTGATCCGTAACATGAAAACGCCCTTCTCTGTGACTATTGAGAAGGGCGTTAGGGCGTTCAGTCGGTTTATTGTTACGGTGTTGCCGTAGGCGTGGCCGTTGGACTAGAGCCGCCCAACGCGGACAGGTCAATCGGCTTAAATTCAATCGCCTCTACCGGTGTAGCCGTGGCCGCTGCTGCGCCCAATGCCGACAGGTCAATCGGCCTAAATTCAATCGCCTCTACCGGCGCACTGGTTGAGTCTGACCCCGGTTGCGCTGCTGTGTCGGCTGTCCCCGCCGTGCCATCCGTCGGGCGAGTAGCATACACTACTGCATTAGGATTCAAGCTACGGACGTAGTTAATCACATTGACCACATCATTATCGGTTATCGACGGGTTGCCGCCGCGTGCCGGCATCGTGATACCACTTTTATTATCGGGGTGGTCGGACGCACGCCCGACGTTGACGAAGGCCAAAAATTCGTCGTTACTCAGACCATTGATGAACGTGTTATCGATCAGGCTTGGCCCTAAACCGGAGACGCCTTGCGCTGAAAACCCGTGACAGGCCGAACATACCGATAAGAATGTCTGCTCACCAGCACGCACACGTTGCGCGTCAGGGCGGAATGGGCGCTGTACCGGCGCGGCTGTCGGGATGCTGGTCGGGAGTGGGGTAGCCGTCGGCAACGGCTTAGACGCTTGCGTTTGCACCCACGCGACGCTCAGACCTTCTGCGGGTTCTGGGCGCGGCGGCAAGGTCTTGCCGATGAGGACGAAACCCACAAGAAGCAAGTTTAAGATAAGCACCGCCGCGACGAGATTTCCGCTAATCCCTGTACCGCTGGCGGGGGTATTGGAGTGTTGAGTGTGCGACATCTGCGACCTTTAATCCTACGAATTCCTCTGTGACTCTAATTCTGCGCCAAAAGCCGTTTAATTCCAGTGATGTTCGTCATTAAAGACCGGTGACGTTTATCGGGGCAAAAACGACATCGGGACGGATATGATTCAGATATCGAACCTAAATCTATCCCTTTCAAGGAGTCCCACTTCATGTCAAATCAAATTGACCGCAGACATTTCTTCAGACTCGCGGGCTTGAGCGCCGCAGGGCTTGGCGCGGCTACCGTGTTGGGCAATACCCCCATTCTCGCCCAAGATGCTACCGCCGTTCCCGCCCCTACTGCTGACCCCACCGCGATTGCGAATGCGGCCACTGAGATGGACAATCTGCACGCCGAGGGCGTCCAAGCCTTCCTTGACTATATCGGCAAAGACCCGTTGTTCTGGAATCGCCGCTTAGAGCCGGTCATGGATGGCGATGTCAAAGTTTTTGACATCGAATGTAAGGAAGTTGAGTGGGAAACCACCGCTGGCATGGTCTATACCGCGATGAGCTATAACGGCATCGTACCGGGGCCAGAAATCCGCGTGACCGAGGGCGACAAGGTTCGCTTCAACTTCACCAATCACCTGAACGAAAGCACGGCCATCCACTTCCACGGCTTGCGCGTTCCCAATGCCGTAGACGGCGTGCCGTTCGTCACCCAGCCGGTCATCAAGGTTGGTGATACTGCGACCTTTGAATTCACCGTCCGCAATTCTGGGTCGCACATGTACCATTCGCATCACAACGCCGCCGAACAGGTCACCAAGGGATTGCTCGGCGCGTTCATCGTTGACCCCAAAGACAGCAGCAATGAGCCGGTTGTTGCCGCCGATTACACCATGGTTCTCAACGACTCCGCACTGGGCTTCACGATCAACGGTAAAGAATTCCCCAACACACAGCCGATTCTCGCCAAACTGGGCGATAAAATCCGCGTGCGCTATATGAATGAAGGCTTGCTAATTCACCCCATGCACTTGCATGGTATCCCGCAATTGGTCATCGCCAAGGACGGGTTCAACCTGCCTGCCCCGTACCTGTGCGATACGCTGACCGTCTCCCCCGGTGAGCGTTATGATGTCATTATCGACTGCGACGAGTTGGGCTTGTGGGCGTATCACTGCCACGTCTTGACCCACGCAGAGTCTCGCCATGGGATGTTCGGCATGGTCACGGTCTTAGGCGTCGTAGAATAACGGTCACCCTTTCCTCGTAACTGGCGCAATATCCCGCGCCTTTACACCCAGTAAAAAAACACCCCCGCCGGATATTCCAGCGGGGGTGTTTTTATCTGATTATCCTAATGTTTCTTAGGACTTATCACTCAGGACTGTGTTACTTGGCGGGAGCGGTTGCGCCGCTAGGGGTGCTGGTGGTCGTGGGGATTTCAGGAACCGGACGGACATCCGGCATGATGGTCGCGCCGTGTTCAAAGTCGTCAATAAAGACGTGAACATCGTCCACAACCTTAGCGACGCGGAGGTGACCGATGGCCTTGAGAGCGCCGAACATGATGACGCCCCAAACAGCGGTGAATGCGACGACTGAGAGCGAACCAATAAACTGCACGCCCAGCAGGCTCACGCCACCACCATAGAACAGGCCGCCAGCAGCCGAGGCTTCCATGCCGTAGGTCAGACCGGGTAGACCGAACAAACCGATGGCGAGTGTACCCCAGATACCGCAAGCGCCGTGGACTGCGAACGCGCCTACTGGGTCGTCAATACGCAGGCTCTCGATGAAGTCAGCGGCCAAGACGACGAGGACACCGCCTACCGCGCCGATGATGATGGCCGAAACCGGGGAGACGAACGCGCAACCAGCGGTGATACCGACCAGACCGGCCAGCGTACCGTTCATCATGTACATCATGTCCCACTTCTTGCTGCGGAAGTATTGGAACAGGGTGGTGACAAGCATACCACCGGCGGCGCCGAGCGTGGTGTTGAGGGTGACGAGACCGATCAGGCCGGTGTTGCCCGTGCCGAGGGTCGAGCCGGGGTTAAAGCCGTACCAACCGAACCACAGGATCATCGTGCCGATGGTCGCCAAACCGAGGTTGTGAGCGGGCGGCAGCGGCTTCCATTCACCGTTCTTGCCGATGCGAACCGGGCGCGGTCCAAGCATCCAAGCGCCGACCAGCGCGGTGATGCCACCGACGGTGTGGACAACGGTAGAACCAGCGAAGTCGTGGAAACCCATCTGAGCCAACCAGCCGCCGCCCCAAATCCAGTGGGCGATGATCGGGTAGCTGAATGCGGCCATAATGATGCTGTAGATAATGTCGCCGATGAAGTCGGTACGTTCTGCCATCGCGCCGGTGGTGATGGTGCTGGCAGTGGCTGCGAAAGCGAATTGGAAGAAGAACATGGTCAGGATGTCGAGGTTGGGGTATGCGCCGAACTTGGCGTATGTCACAACACCGTCAACCACAGAGAACGCATCGTTTAGGAAGAAGTGCGATGTTCCGATGATACCGCCCGCGCTCGTGCCGAAGGCGACGCCGAAACCAACCGCCCAGAAGGCGATGGCGGTCACACCTGCGTCAACGAAGTTCTCAACAAGCGCGTTGACCGCGCCGGTTTGACGGATGAGGCCGGTCTCCAGCATAGCGAAACCGCACTGCATGAAGAACACGAGGAAGCCAGCGAACAAAACCCACACGGTATCTAGGGAGGCTTGTGTGCTGGATAACGCGCTGGTGACGGCGGTGATGGGGTCGGCTGCATCAGCTTGGGCGAAAGCGTTTGTTCCAAACACGACCATAATGACGGATGCTATCGCTAGCACTATCAATCGACGCATGGTGTTGCGACGAAAGCGGACGTTAAAGCGAAGGCGCATAATGGATCCCTCTGGAGATTGAAAGTGTCAAACCTTGTGCTTGACTTGACACAAGTGTATGCCACGAGAAATTTATAAGTTATGGGGCGGTCAATGAACTTTGATACTTTCCTTTTGGTTATTTCTCACAACAAAAGGTATCCATCTATCGGTATGACCAAACCCAACAACCGTTTCTTGTGAAATATGTGCTGATAGCGTGATAAAAATGCACAAAAAATACAAGCAAGTTTCTGTATCTCGTAATTTTTGGCACGAACCGGTGTCAAAAGAATTTCAAATCTGCCAATTTAACGTATGGGCTTGTGTGTGATTGACTCTCACGCGCCCACACTGGTTTGATTTAGAATCGCATCCTACCCAAAACCGATTGTGCAAATCTCCAACATGAGCCAAAACATTCTACAAACCCAACTCACCGAATACGCTAATACGTTGCTCCCCCCCGGTGTCGATGCGCGTATTACCCAATTGAATCGCCTGACCTTCAGCCCATCTAGCGAGGTCTATCGATTCACCCTCACTTATGACGAAGCGGGGCTGGAACGTAACCAGACCTTCATCATCAAACTCTACGCCAAAACCCCAGACGGGATGGATCGCGCCCTCAAAGAACGCCATGCGCTGTTCAACTTGCGCGGGGCGCACTATCCCGTCCCGGGCGTGATGGCGATGGAAATCGAAAAATCCCCGTTGGAGCGTCCGTTCGTGATTATGGAACACATCGACGGGCAAACCTTCGCCGAGGGATTCGCTAACACCAACGCAGACCCCGCCCGTCGTTCAGAATTGGTCGCGCAATTCGTCAACCTGATGACCGACCTACACGGGCGCAACCCGACGGTATTGGTCTCACGCATGACGACGCCCAGCCCACTGGCGATGGTCAACCGCGAAATCTTTACCCTACGCACCCTCGCCAATACCTATCAATTACACGGCTATCTGCCGATGGTCGATTGGCTGTATAGCCACCGCGCCGAATTCCCATGCGATAACCCAGCCATCACGCACCGCGATTTTGTGCCATCGAATATCGTGCTTGACCCGCGTGGGATGCCGCATGTGGTCGATTGGGGCTGGCAAGTCGGCGACCCGCGTTATGACCTCGCGTGGACATTGCTTGCGCTCCGGCGTGGTGGGCAATCCGTCCTCGCAGCCGAGATACAGGCCGAATATGAGCGCGTGACCGGCGGGGCTGTGGTGGGGCTGTCATATTTTGAGGTCTTAGCGTCGATTCGTTGGCTGATGGGTGTCAGCCAAGGCCTACGCGGATTGTTGACCGATAACCAAATGACTCAACACGCCGCCATGATGATGTCGCTACTGCAACCCTCGCGTGACGCGCTGGCGTTCATCGCGGCGCACACCGGCTTAGAATTACCCAGCGCTGAGGCGTTGTTGTCGTAGCAACATTCTAGCGGATAATCAAATCATCGCGCCGGATAATCCCCTCGTCGCCCAAGCCTTCCGCGATGTCCGCGATGCGTTCGCCGGTGAGGGGATAGATCGCCTCTGGCGCGATTTCGGCCAACGGCACAGCCACCGCTGCAAATTCCGTGATGCCCCAATTGGGGACGTTCCACGGCCTTTCGCCAAAGGTGAAGGCCGTCTCGCCCCATAGCAAAATATCGAGGTCAAGTTGCAACGGCCCCCACTTTGTAAGCTGGTTACCTCGGTCTCGCCCTGTTTCAGCTTCGATTTGGTATAGAATCCGCTTGACATCCTCTGGAAAGAAGCTCGTGCGAAGTCCGACGGTCACGTTCAGGAAGGCCGGTTGGTCAAGATAACCAAAAGGCGGCGTCTCATACACCGATGATATAGCTGTGATGTCACCGAGTCCGCGCAGCCGCATGACGCCATAATGCAGCCAGCGCATCGGTTCGATGTTCGACCCCAGCGCGATATAAATCATGACAGAGGACGACATCACCGAGTATTTTTCCCGCCGTTGAGCGCGTCTAGCGGGCTTGCCAATTCCCACATGCGCTCATATTGGTCAACCCAATATTCAAACCAGACAGCCGATTCCTCGGACTTAATCTCAACGCTCATGCGCTGACTGGTCGACTCATGACCGAAGCCATACATCTCGACAATCGCCACGCCGCTAGAACGGTGCGCGTCCATCAGCACCATGCTCAGGCCGGGGTTGAAATCTAGCACCCGCGCCTCGAATTTCCCCGGCAAATTCCATTTGCGAATCATCTCAAAGCGCGTATTCATCGTGCGGTGTAATTGGTCTTGCAGTTCTTGGACTTGATAGGTCACTTGGTCGTCAATCTGGCGCTTGGCGTCCGCCACAGCCTTTGAGCTAGGGTCGAGGACGACCACGCGCAACTCGCCATCTTTGCGGCTCATGATGTTAGACCGAATGGCGTCGAGATTGTCCCCGTCGAGGATATTGGCTGCCGACGCCGCGAAAATCCACAACCGGCGCGAGTTCTCTAGGCGTTGGCGGAACGGCCCCAATTCCTCGCGGGTGTGCAGGTAAGCATCTAGGCCGGTTTCGCCCCGGTTGCGCTGGGTGATGTCCAAGACCAGCACCAACAACACGGTCAAAATCAGGCCGATGACGGCGCGTATATCCAACAGGTCGCTGAATACCTCCGCGCCCAGCGCGAATAGAATCACCAATGAGATAGCGTATTCTGCCAAGAAACGCCGACTCCGTAAGTCGGCAAAAACGCGCTTGAAAAACCGCACCATCGCAACCTCCCTTTGTTATTGGTTAAAGATACTGATTTCGACCTGATACTCGACGCGGCGCACCTCATACATCTGCCCGCGCCCGTAGACAATCACTTCCCCTGCTGCAAATTCTACCGTGGTATCCTCATCCAACGCGGCGAAGGTGTGGTATTGCCCTTGTTCGACCATGTGTAAGGCGCGCATCAGCGTCCCTGCTTGGCTGGCGTGCGGGTCTACCGTTTGGAACAGCGAGGCCGGTAGAATCCCCAACCCGGCGCGAGTGTCCACCATCTCAATCCCATCGCTGGCGGTAGGGGGCATCATTTGGACGACCCGCCCTTTGCGCTGAATTTTATAGCCACCGACCACCGCGTATTGTCCAGCGATAGCCGCCCCTGCCCCCGTCCCGCAATAGGGGATGCTTTCGCGCTTGAGCGTCCGTAACCATGTGATGTCTTGGCAGAGCGCGAAATGCACATCCGGCGTATGACCGCCCGCCACGAATACGCCCGCCGCGCCCACGATATCCATGCCCAACAGCGTGCGCTCCTCTGAGACCAGTACCGGCGTGATATGTTCGGCCTTCGCGCCGCCGTGGATGAGCATGTTGCGGTAGAAATCGAGTTCGGCCTCGTAGTTTTGGTGCAGCACCAGCACAATTTTAGGGTTGCCGTTCGTGCCATAGGCCGTCTCGACGAATGGGCTGAAGCACATCTGATTGGCGCTGGGGTCTGTCCCGCCGCCGCCGTGCAGGAAAATACTGGCACTCATTGATGACCTCTTTTTTTAGTGATGAGTGATGAGTCTCAAGTGATGAGTAGCTATTTGAGAACGCGCCCTAATTGGGATGATGGTATTGAAAAGGGTTTTGAGTTTTTTCTCATCACTCGTCACTCATCACTCTTGTTCTCTCTATAACGATTCCCACGCTGTCGGAGAATCGGAGCGCCCCTGGTTTATGCACGCGCACTTGTACCCACGGCGCGCCGTGTTGAATCACAATCTGCGCCACCGATTCCGCCAGCGATTCTACCAGTTTATACCGCGATGCTTCGACATGCGCGATGATGGCCTTCGCCACGGTGCGATAGTTGAAAGCGTCAGACGGGTCATCGGTCTGGGCGGCGCGTTTGATGTCCGTGCCGATTCGCAGGGTCAATACCACGTCTTGTTTAACGCCAATTTCGTGGGCGCTGAAGCCTATCTCGCAGCGCAACCGTAGCGCGTCAATTTCGATGATGTCCATAAGCCTGAAACCCTGATTCTGTCTATAAGCTCCTATTCTACAGGGTGACAGGATATTCACCATTAGCGGATGGTTTTTCGGGGGCGGACACGCTATAGCATATCCTTACACTTATATTGTTGCGCGGTGTAGGGACGGCATTCCTGCCGTCCGTTTTCGGAATAGGACGCTCAGAAGGGCATCGCTACAGTCACGGTCTTTGTGGTAAATGTTCTTTTGCAGTTCCGTGTTGAATCCACAGAGCGAGAGGCGCTCACCCGTACACCACCCGTAGAGTGATTTCGTTATACAATCTGAAATAGAACCTGATTTGTATTTGACGGGGGATGAAGATGCGACAAAAAACGGGGTTTATATTGGCCTTAGCGCTGGTCTTGGGGATGGTTGCGCCCCTCACTAGCGCACAATCGGAGTGCGCGCTTGCGACCCAATTGGCGGGTTATCGGGCGGGGCATGTCGCCTTCAGCGATGGGTCAGACCTAAATGTGCGTGATACCCCCAGCCGCGCTGGGCAGGTGATTGGCACAGTACCAGAGGGCGAAAACTTTGGCATCCTCAGCGCGGAATCGACCTGCGCCGATGGGATCAACTGGTATCAGATTCAGGTCGGTGAGGTTCAAGGCTGGGCGGCGGAAGGCACGTCGGAGGAGGGCTTCTTCATCCTACCCAAATCCATTGACCTCGGCGGCGCAGACCCGGCCAGCGTCCAACTGGTCTATGTCGATGCGTATGGCAGCGACGCCAGCGCAGAGGGCGGCCAGTTGATTTTGGAAGATGGCAATTGCGGCGAATTAGCGCCCGTAGAGGTCGATTATTCCGAATTTGGGGAGGGATTTATCGAACTCGCGCCGAGATGGGTGGTGTTCTATAACAATTACCTCGGCCTGCCGATGGAGGTCGGGACGAACGACTATATCACCGTTGGGCCTCCGATTTGCACGATGGGCGTGCGCTATTACCCGCAGATCTACGGCAATTTCGAATTCATTCCGGAATCAGTGGACGGCGTATATGTCGTGCAACCGTTCGCACTGAACCCGTTGCCGTCCGGTGTGTCGGTGGCAGCCAGTACGCCGCAAATCACCCAATTCACCCACCCACTCCCGACGGTCACGCCCGATGAGTCGCTATTTGTTAACGCAGATTGGGTCTGGGAGCCGATTTATGACCAGACCGTGCCAGACCCATCCCAGATGGTGTTGCCGGACTCGTATCAGGGCAATATGCCAGACCTGCCGGTTGACCTATCGGGCGTGATATTTGTCCAAGATGCTAATCTGAGCGACGATGCCCTGACCAAACTGGCGACCAACGGCTTTGTGGTCGTCCCCGGTGGCTATGACTATTTCGATACCGCCTATTATGGCGAGACGTCTTGGGATGTGGCCTCCGGCCATGCCAGCTTTGTGACCACGGACACCATGCTCAATTCGCTATACTTCGTGTATGAGAACACCCAACAGTACCTCGAACTTGAGGCGCTGTACGGCGTAGTCAATCAGACCGTCGCGGCAACTTTGAGCGAGGCGCTTCTGACCTATGATGCCTCTATTGGGACGCCACTGTTCCCAGAAGCCCGTAGCGCGGCATTGTATTATGTCGTGGCCGCGATGCTGTTGAATGAGGGATTATTTGAGTACAGCGGGAGTTATCCGAACATGGACGGGGTACGTACCGCCCATGTCCTCGACTCCGTGCCGAATGACTTGTTAGAGGAAGCCAATGCGGTTGTCACGCTGATTAAGTCAGCGCAAGGGCAAGCCAAAATCAGCTTCATGGATGACTATGATGAAGATTTCAGCCAGTATAAGTCGCGCAGTTACTATGCGGGCAACCCCGTGTTGGAATCCTACTTCCGGGGCATGATGTGGCTGGGGCGCATCACCTTCCGCGCTAAGAGCGATTTCGAGACGCGGACGGGCGTCCTCGCGCTACGGGCGCTGAAAGACAGCGGTATGTTGCCTGCGCTGGATGAGATGAACGATACGCTGTTGTATTTGGTTGGCCCCGCCGATGACCTGACCTATACCGATCTGTTGCCGTTGGCGACTCGCGTCTATGGGGAAGATATGGCGCTATCAGCGATTGTCGATAACGAAGGCGCAGGGACTCTGGCTGCGTATCGGGACGGCTTGAATGCTCTGCCGGGGCCGCGCATCAACGGGATGATTTTGCCCGTCGGCGTGACGGCGGATCAGGTTGACCCGTTGACTCGCGGATTCCGAGTGTTCGGTCAGCGCTTCACGTTTGACGGCTACGCCATACAAAACCTCATTTTCCCCAAAGTTGGGACGCAAGAGTTGTTCCGTTCTTTGCCCACGGCTGAGGATGTGCCATCGGTGTTGGGCAGTGACTTCGCCTATGCCCAAATCGCGGACGACGCCCAATTCGCAAACTTTGTCGAGAACATGAGCCAACTGCGCGGTGAGGTCAATAGCACTACTAGCGCGGGGTGGAGCGAAACCTTTTATGGCGCGTGGCTGCACGCCATACAGCCGTTGTTGGTGCGAAATGAGGCGATTCTGCCGCCGCTGATGCTGACCGATGCGTGGAAGGCGCGGGATTTGAACGCCGCGCTTGGCAGCTATGCCGAGTTGAAACACGCGACTTTGCTATATGCCGAGCAGCCGTATGGCGGACGCGGCGGCGGTGGCGGCGTCCCCCCGCTGACGGCGTTTGGGTATGTCGAGCCGAATCCGCTGGTTTTTGCGCGGGTCTCTATCCTCGCAACCACCTTACACCAACAATTGGAAGCGCGGGGTTATGTGGTTGATAATCGTCAGTCGTTCTCCAAACTCGATCAAGTGATGCAGGCGGCAGACCGTCTGGCGCAGTTATCGGCGGAACTGGCGGAGATTGCCCGCCGCGAAATCGCCGGGGAATCCCTGACCGACGACCAGTATCGTCTGCTGCAAGACTATTTTCCCGACGCGTTAGGCGCTATCCGCACCACCATCCAAGACCTACAATCCCAACCGCCGCGCTGCACGGCCATCGTCGCAGACATCGCCACTAACCCGAGTACGAACCAGATTCTATACGTCGGGACGGGCGGAATCGACACGATATACGTCATCACCGAAGGCCCGTATGGGTTACATGTGACACGCGGCGCGGTCTATAGCAGTTACAGCTATGTCGGGGACGCGCAATCGCGCTTGACCGATGATGACTGGCGTCTGCGCTTCGGGACGGATGCACAACCCGCCCGCCCTGCATGGGCTGGGCAGTATATGGACACCCTCGCACCAGATAATCTGTTCACCTGTGAGCCGACGAACGGCGGATAAACCGGATGCGATAGATTGTGAGTGCGGCCGGGAATAATCCCACCTCTTCAATGGGATGACTTGCCCGCACCAATATCCTAGAAATTGGAACGCCCACATATCACTCGATTGTGGGCGTTTTTTTGATTACTTTTAGAGTACTGCGAGGGTAGGGACGCCCTTCTGAGCGCTCACCCCCTGTTGCGAAAACGGACGGCAAGAATGCCGTCCCTACACCACGCAATTTGAATATGAGCCAACAAATTAAATCTTAAGTTTGAAATTATCTCTCAGCAAGTATCTGGATAATTCAAAACAGTTACGATCTATCAACATGCGAAATATATTTACATCTTTAAACCGCCTTAATTGTAGGAGGTTGAGATCCACAATTCTGACCGTGTAGGTACCTTGCCTCTTGATTACAAGAATATTGTTCATTAGCGCAAGTTCTTTTTTTCTGAAAATAGAGGCTATAAAAGAGTGTTTGAGTCCTTTATTTCCAAGTAAATCGAGGCTG
The DNA here is from genome assembly GCA_034437835.1 of Anaerolineae bacterium. Classification (GTDB taxonomy): domain Bacteria; phylum Chloroflexota; class Anaerolineae; order Aggregatilineales; family Phototrophicaceae; genus Flexicrinis. The sequence goes on from DAOTTP010000032.1 coordinate 28,363, forward strand.
AGTCCATGTGTATCAATAATTTGTCGATTCGCTTCAACAATCCGGATAAAATCGTATTCGATCAACGGAAAGTTTTGCCAAGTGACAAATTCAAATTCGTGTATGAAGTCCTGTATAATCACATATCCATGATGGTTCCTAGCACCCAAAACTTGAGTGGTTACGATTAAGTCACTGACGAACTCCGTTAAGATTGCCAATTCATCTATGACATCCTTGTAGTTGAATCTGCCGTAAGCCATCATATAAACCGAGTGCTTAGGGATTTTGATCACTTTATCATCTTGGTAACGATAGGTGTAATGCTGCTTGCCCTCGGCGACAAGCTGACCTATGTCGGCAGCATCAATATCGAAGTCTGCCACATACTGCTCTACATACCTAAAAGAGCTTTCCACCTGTTCAACCTTTATCTGACTATCTTTACCTTCGCCAAAATTCGATTGATACCACTCCTCATCCGTGTCCCTACAATAAAAACCCGCCACGGGAGAATTTGTAGGGACAACGCCCACGTTGTCCACGATAATCAAAATTGGCGAAGGTATTAGACTATGGATGAGAATTAAATTTTGTATCGCCAGTCATTTTGAGTGCCAGCGCGATTTCGGTTGTTCAAGGTTTCTCATGGTTGCTCAGGTAGAGCGCACCACCAACCATCAAGATACTTAGGGCAAGGAACGATAACTACGCAGTTCGGCACTCAGGTTTGGATCGGCGTAAGTGAAAATTATCCCGAAAAGATCCAGTGCATCGACTGTAGTGATGAAAAGCATACCCAATGCCGCACCAATGCTCATCATCACAGGTACCAATATCATGAAGCGGCTGTTCCACAAGAACAGCTCAAAAAAACGTTCTACGCGACTTGTCGGTTGCGTTTGATGATTTAACGATTCATTCATTGAACTTGGCGCAGGGATACCGCTACCCTTGTGGTAGCGGAGGAAAGCGCCTCTCCTTTCTCATACAGATAGCCATCAGATTTGTGGATTGAGGTGCAGTAGCGATAGCCTGAGTCGTTCGGGTGGGGGTGGTGATATTGAAAGAACCCCCTAGCCCTGACACTGACTCTCCCGATATATATACCGCATTTTGTGCCTTTTGTGACCATTGCGCTGACTATATCTCCCGTTTGGAAGCCAAAGTGGACGCGCCCTTGCTTGGGGTGATGTGTTCAATTTCTGATGGCCTATCGGTAGCATGGCAAGAAGAGTATGTTTTGCCCAGTCTACCGAAAATTATTTGCGATTTAATCGCAACATTGTCATTAGGCTAACATAATCTTCTGTCCCCTCTACCCCTAAAACTAGGGGATATATTCGAAGTCATTTCATCCTGTAACTGGCGGAGAATTGGTGGGATTTGTGGACTTTAATCACGGGTTTATGCACATCCCCCGACGTAGAAGTCGGGACGGTTTGGTTGTGTGCATTGTTGAGTAGTGATTAGCGGGTATGGAAAAGGGTTAATTCGGGGCATTAAAAGTCCCTCTCCCACAAGGGGAGAGGGATTTAGGGTGAGGGGTAAGTCGGGGGTTAGTCTTGTCCGGCGGGTTGTAATGTCCCGCCCGTGCCGGTCAGGTTCGCCATGATATCCTCGAATTCGGGACGATTAATCGTCTCGTGTTCGATCAGGGCGACGGCCAACTGGTCAAGGATATTGCGGCTGCCACTCAGGATGCTCTTGGCGCGATTATAACCGTTTTGGAGGATGCGCTTCACTTCGTTGTCGATTTCCTCGGCGTAGCGTTCGCTATACTCGCGGGATTCGCTCAGTTCGCGCCCCAAGAAGATGTTGCCGCTACTGCTGTCATAACTGCGCGGCCCCAAGAGGTCGCTCATGCCGAACTTCGTCACCATCGCACGGGCGATGCGGGTGGCCTGTTGCAGGTCACTGCTCGCGCCGGTGGTCAGTTGATTGAACACGATTTCTTCGGCGGCGCGCCCGCCCATCGCGGCCACGATGTCGTCCTCAAATTCCTCACGGCTCTTGAGCATCGTATCGCCTTCGGGCAAGCTCATCACATAGCCACCAGCGCGACCACGCGGCACAATGGTGATTTTATGCACTGGGTCGGCGTATTCTAGGACGTGCTGTAGGATGGCGTGACCGGCCTCGTGATAGGCGATTTTACGCTTTTCGGCCTCGCTGATAACGCGAGTCTTGCGCTCCGGCCCCATGATGACGCGCTCCATCGCTTCCTGAAGCTCGCTCATGCCGATATTTTTGAGGTTACGGCGGGCGGCCAAAATCGCGCCTTCATTGACCAGATTTTCGAGGTCTGCGCCGCTGAAGCCGGGGGTGATTTTGGCGATGGACTCAAGGTCTACGCTCTGGGCGAACGGCTTGCCCTTAGAGTGGACTTTCAGGATTTCGAGACGCCCCTTCACATCGGGGTTGTCCATCATCACCTTGCGGTCAAAGCGACCCGGACGCAGCAGGGCGGGGTCAAGGATGTCTGGGCGGTTGGTCGAAGCCAAGACAATCACATTCGTGCCGGTCTCGAAACCGTCCATCTCAACCAGAATCTGGTTCAGGGTTTGTTCGCGCTCATCGTGACCGCCGCCCAAGCCAGCGCCGCGCTGACGGCCTACGGCGTCGATTTCGTCAACGAACACGATAGCCGGCGATTCGGCCTTTGCGCGGTCAAATAGGTCACGCACGCGGGACGCGCCAACGCCGACGAACATTTCGACAAATTCCGAGCCGCTGATGCTGAAGAACGGCACACCGGCCTCGCCTGCCACGGCACGCGCCATCAAGGTTTTACCGGTTCCCGGCGGCCCGACCATCAGCACGCCCTTCGGCACACGCGCACCGAGTCGGATGAACTTGTCTGGCTCTTTCAAGAACTCAACGATTTCCTTGAGTTCTTCTTTAGCCTCGTCTGCCCCGGCCACATCCGCAAACGAGACTTGCGGGCGTTCGGCATCACGGCTGACGCGGGCGCGGCTACGCCCAAAGCCCATCGCTTGGTCTTGACCGGCGCGCATGTTCCGCATGAACCGGAACAGCAAGAACACGATCAGCAAGGTCGGGACGACGGCGATGAGCAGGTTCAAAATCAGATTGCCACTGTTATCGCTGGCAATCGTGCCGATTTCGTCGATATTTTTCCATTGTGCGTCGGTCACGCCCAGCGCGAATAAGTCTTCACGCAGGTTGCTCATGATTTCCTTACGGAGGATCATGGGTTGGGCGCTACCACGCCGCACGATATAGACTTGATCTCCATTGGTGGTGGAGAGTAGGCTTTCGACCTCGCCGTCTTGGATGTAGGCGGCCACTTCATTCAGGGAGAGGCTCTCGCTGTTGCTGAATCCGCCGCTACCTCTAAAGATGGTCAGCAAAAGCATCAGCAGAAATACGCCGCCAATCACCACCCAGATGCGCTGTTGGCTATTGAGTGGCCCGGTTGGGGGCGTTTTGGGGTCTTTTCCGTCTCGCTTGGGGGATTCGGGCGGTCTGTTGTTCACATGAAACTCCGCTTACTCTTATCGCTTAACGCTAACACCTTATTATACTCAATGCACGCCACGATAGCGCAACTCTACCCAAACGACTATATATTTCTAACGAGAAGGTCATTTCATAGGAGACTACAACGGGTGTTATACTTCAAATTAGATGATAAGCTGAGGTGAGTATTATGAAGTTCACAGGTATCATAATTGACCCACATCAGATGGGTGGCCTCCCATGTATTCGAGGGTTGCGCCTCCCTGTAGCAACAGTGGTGGATATGGTCGCTTCTGGCATGTCTACGGCTGAGATTTTGGCTGATTTCCCCGACCTTATTGCCGAGGACATCCGCGAGGCACTATACTATGCCGCAGAGTCGGTACGTGAATATATGATTCCTTTGGCGGCAGGCGAGTGAAATTTCTGATTGACGATCCGATTTCGTTTCGTGTGGCGATATTACTGCGCGAAAAAGGGTATGAAGCGGTTCATGTCAGTGAACTTGGTATGGCGGCTGCGCCCGATGAAATATTGGTTGAGCGTGCAATAGATCGCGATGAGGTTATTGTAAGTGCCGACAATGATTTTGGTAAAATCCTAGCGACCCTCAACTTGAAAAAACCTTCTTTCATTTTATTTCGCTGGCAGGGTTTGCGTAAGGCAGACCAGCAAGCCGAAATCCTCACAAAAAATTTGCCAACATTGCACGAACACTTGGAAAAAGGCGTCATCGCCACAATCACCCCACAAGGGATACGAATACGGAATTTGCCCTTACGTTAACTTCAAGGAGGATGCGATGCGGATTTTGAGACGAGTATTGACATTGGGCGCGGCGGGCTGGGTTGGGCTGATGATGGCCGCCGTGATTGCCGCGCAAGCACCGCTGGCCGCCTCATGCGGTGAGCAAGTGCGTCAGGCATTGCAAGCCGCCAATGCGGCCTGCGAAGGCGTCGAGCGCAACCAAATTTGTTACGGAAACTTGGCCGGGTCGGTGGTTCCGCGCAATCTCTCGCTGGACTTAGAGTGGGACGCGGTAGGAGACCGGCTTAACCTGAACGACATCGCCGGTCTAACCTTGAGTCCGATGGAATCAGAGACGGAACAATGGGGCGTGGCAGTCATGGCCGTACAAGCCAGCCTCCCAGATACCCTGCCGGATGAAAATGTGACCATACTGTTATTTGGCAATGTGATCATCGAAGACGCAGCCGCAGACCCATCTGCCGCCAACCCGATGCAAGCCTTCTACCTCAAGAACGGGACGGACTCCGATGCCGTGGAGTGTGCCGAAGCGCCCACCAACGGAATCGTCATCCAGACGCCCAAAGGCTTAGGGTTGATTGAACTGACCATCAACGGGGTGAATGTATCATTGGGGTCAACCGCGCTTTTCACCCTACCGACTTCTGGGACGGGGGGAAATATGCGCGTCACCCTACTGGAAGGGTTGAGCATTGTGGAATCCGGCGGGAAAAAGCAAGTGATCGTCCCCGGTAGCCAGACTGAAATCGCGCTGGATGAGGATGGGCAAGCGGTGGGCGAACCGTCCGATTTGGTCGCTTATGACGCCGAGCAATTCATTTTCTACGACGAGGCGCTACAGGGATTTGGCGTTGAATTGCCGGTTTTGGATGAGAATTTTGAGGCTTATCTGGCCGCCATCTCTGAGCGCGATTGGAACGAATTTGATTTTGATGACGACTTCGCGCTTGAATCCGAGCCAGAGACGATCAGTGACGATGTTGGCGATAACGGCCAGAATCCAGAATCCACTGTCGAACCCTAACCGCCTACTATGCGATGGCGCAATAGCGGCTCATTAATCGCCTTTGCATCCAGCGTAGTCGCGCCGAGAAACGCCACGAATCGCGCAAAACCAGCTGCTAAGGCCTCAGCAAATGCTTCATCTTTGCCGAGGCTTTCGTTTTCTAACCACAAACCGAGGACGATAAACGTGTTACTTGTACGGTCAAGTTTGCTGTCGAATCGCGCAACCAGACGATCCCCCCATAAAATCGGCAAGGTATAGTAGCCATATTTACGCAGGTGTTCAGGCTTATAGACTTCCCACACGTAATCGAAACCAAATAATATTTTGGCGCGTCCGCGTGCGCTGACCTGATCGAGTGGCGCGAGGAAAACGACTTCCTCAGTCGTGGTCGCCCCTAATGGCGTCCATGCGTGCGGCACGCGCCCCGCGCTCAAATCGTTTAGCAGATCTGCATCCTTGCCCAGCGCGTAATGTACGGCTTTCCAGCCCTCAACTTTTACCTCAATGATGTCGCCCGCGGCCAACATCACGTCGCGCACGGACTTGGATTTGCTGAATGGCATACCGCGTTGCCACGCATCGCTGGTACGGGCTGGCCGCAACAAGCCGGAAAAACTGATGTCTTTCATGAATAAGAAACGGTCAGCTTCATCCTCGTCGCTTTCGCGGATGAGATGGGCGGGTGCAACTAATTCGGTCAGGGCGTATACGCGCTCGAACTTCTCGCGGTGGTGGGTCATCACGTCACCGATGCGCCACAAATAATACAAAGCTAACGCGCTATCTTTGCGCCCACGATAGCTTTGTGTGCGCGTCCGGGTCGCCATCGTAAAATCGCGGTTGCTGACCGTGCCGCGCTCGCGCAAAATCGTTCGCATTTCCGCGACGGCATCGGCATGGTCACGCCCTATTTTGTTGATTCGCGTGTCTACATCGCTAAAGGCGTCGCGTTCACGGTGCATGACCATCCGCCAATGTGGAAGTTCATCCATCGGGCGAGTCGCTAACCAGCCGCCCCAGTCAAAAAATTTGCGTTGTTGATACGTGACATCTTCCCATAAGCAGGGTGTGTAATCGAGTACGCGACTGTGTAGTTTGATGTCATGGCTGCGTGCGATGATTTGCAGCGGGTCGAGTTGCAAATATTCCATCTGACGCATCGCTTGCGCCACGCCCTCAACCCCTTGCCAGCGACGCCCCGGCCATATCCCCTGTTTGCCGAGGATGAAGCGACGGGCTATATCATTATTGATGGTCAGCATCATCTATACCCCTGATTATAAAAACCACCCCATCATCTGCTGGTTTAGGGCGGGTGATGAGGTGGTTTATATCTTATCTAAGCTATAGAGGTGATTTAGCTCTCAGCGCTGCTGCTGTCGCCGCCGTCACTGCTGCTATCACCAGTACTGCTGTCGCCGCCGTCACTGCTGCTATCACCAGTACTGCTGTCGCCGCCGTCACTGCTGCTATCACCAGTACTGCTATCGCTACCGTCGCTGCTGGTGTCAGCAACTGCCGGGGTATCTACTACAACATCAACATCCGCCACGGTCACAGCTTCTGTAGCGGCGATGGCGCCGCCTTCATTGACCATTTCGGCTTCAGCGGGTGTATCGGCTACAGTAGCCGTTACGGCCTCGCCGCCTTCAGCGGGGACTGTTGCTGCACTGCCGGTTGCTGCTGCTGCTGCACCGTCAGGCGCGTTCATGCCCCAACGCTGAGTGAACCCAACGCGGCGTTTTTCCGGCTCTAGGTGGCTGATGCGGAGGGTGAGGCGATCACCCTTCTGGACATAGCTGTGCGGCTCCTTGAGACTGCCGTCGCCCATTTCGCTGAGATGGAGCAGACCTTCGAGGCCGTTGTCCAACGCGACGAACGCGCCGAAATCGACAACATTGGTCACGCTGCCCTCAACGACTTGACCTTCGTGGTAACGCGCTGCCGCGTCAGTCCACGGGTCAGGCAGCAGGCGCTTACGGCTGAGGGCGATACGGTTGGTCGCACGATCCAGCGACAACACATAGACCTCAATCTCTTGGCTGACCTTGAGGACATCACGCGGGTGATCCACACGATGCCACGCCAATTCGCTGACGTGAATCAGGCCATCTGCGCCGCCGAGGTTGACGAATGCGCCGAAGTCGCGCAGACCGGTCACTGTCCCCTTGACGACATCGCCTTCCTTCAGTTCGGCCAATAGACGCGCCTTCTGCTGGGCGCGCCATTCCTTTTGCGCCTCGCGCTCACTGAAAATGAGGCGGCGGCGGTCTTGTTCGACTTCGATGACCTTGACGACCAAATCTTTGCCGATGAGGTCACTGGCGGCATCGCGGCGGTCATTGCTCAGGTTGACGCTGGTGAGGTGTGACGACGGGATGAAGCCCTCAAGGCGCTTCCAGCGCACCAAGATACCGCCTCGGTTGCTGCCGACCACGCGCACATTGTCAACTTCTTCACGTTCCATCAACTGACGAGCCTTCTCCCAGTCATAGCGCTGGAGACCCATGTTGATTGAAACGACCAAATTATCGTCCTGATCGCGAGGGTTCAGGATATAGACCGGAACTTCCATCCCCGACTTCAGGCTCTTGCGGAATTCTTCATCGAGGCGCTCAAGGTCTTCTGACTTGACGATGCCGTCTTGCTTGGCACTCAGGTCTACGATGATCTCGCGCTCACGGATTTCAAGGATGATCGCGTTACGGATTTCCCCACGGCGCAAATTGGCCGGGGCGAAACTCGCCGGATCATTCAACATACTCTCAAAGTCTGATGTGTTATCAATCATAGGTTGGTATCTGAACTTGGGTTGCCGATAACAATACGTCTAACCCCCGTCCCCAAGCTGCACGGAGGGAAACGTAGCCGATCACCGGACACAAGCCCGATTACTCATGCAAACAGTATAGCACAAAGTTTTGGGATATTAGGATGCAATGTCACTGACTCCGTAATCTCTCATCCGTTACACGGCGCAAAACCCCCTTCCTTAATTCCACCGTTTGAAATTCTTTTAGCATTTGGTTGGATTCATGGCAGATCACCACCGCCACCCCCGGCTGGTTGATTGACGAACTCGGCGATGTCTGGATTGAACCGGAAAACATCGTCACCTATGGCCCGTTCGCGGTCAAGTCGTGGAATCACGGCGCAGACC
>DAOTTP010000033.1:0-6228 GCA_034437835.1 Anaerolineae bacterium
TAGAACTAGCATAATGCACATCATTGGGGATTTTCGTAGGGGCGAGGCTTGCCCGCCCGCTATTTGAGATGACATAAACGCTGGTTGTAATCATGCTGTTTTTGTTTCAGCTCTCCATGGGTAGTTACCCATAATCAACGAATCACTCTAAAGTATGATCTAAAAACGGTCTCAATGACCGATGTTTCGATAATAGTTAAGTTTATAATAACTTCATATAAGATGTACAAAGACGGTCATGAGGTCACGAATGGCTCTTTTGAGTACACAAGAATAACGTGAACTACGGTCAATCTTGAGCGTGGTCAATAGTAAAAGGAAACACAGATAATGGAACCTATGGGATTGATTGCATGGTTGGTTGTGGGCGGGATTGCTGGCTGGCTGGCGAGCATGGTTATCGCCACTGGCTTGGGACTCGTGGGCAATATCGTTGTCGGCATCCTCGGCGGGTTCATTGGCGGATTCCTGTTCCGCGCCATTGGTGAGGTTGGTATGACCGGCCTGAGCCTGTGGAGCATTTTCGTCGCGTTTGTCGGAGCCGTCGTCCTGCTCTATGTTGTACGCTTGGTTAACGGGCGTGGCAGCGTCCGCACATAACATAAGCGGTAATACGCCCCCTACTGGGTACGGACGGTGAGTTGCTCTGTACCCAGCATAATCCCCCTAACATTAAAATTGAATCGAGACACTCTGACGCTGAAACTCTCGTGAACGAGATATCTGTTAACGCACTTCGAGGTTCAAAATGAGTAATAGACAACGACTCTCTATCGAACAATCCCATTCGGTTGGAACTCAATTGGGTTGTGACTGGACACAAGTGGGGATAGAGCTATTCCACCGTGAACTTCAAAGCGAGCTAGAAAGCAGCAGCCCTGACCGGATGGTGAGCGTCCCCAACGATTATCTGGCCTTATTGGGCAAGTGTGTTTGGGTGCGGTTGCTTGTGTGGGATCACATGAAAAAAATTGACGCTCACTATAACCAACTGGATCAGCTTGGTTATAAAGGGCGCAATAGCATCCATGAGGATTACCCGACCTCCCAATCAATCATACAAAGGTCTAACGAATAGGCATCATAAACAGGATGCACTCGATCACCATAAAAAGGCAAAGATTATGAAAAGTTGCTTGGAAATGATGACCAAACACCCTGTATGCTGTCTTGTCAGCGACAAAGTTGATACCATCGCGCAGATGATGCAGACCCAAGATGTCGGAGCCATACCTGTCATTGAAAATCACGCGAGCAAAAAGTTAATCGGGATCATCACTGACCGTGATTTGGCTGTGCGGGTGGTTGGCGCAAGCCGAGAAATGTCTAGCACGTTGGTGGGCGACATCATGACCACTAATCCGGTGGTCTGTCACCCCGGCGATGATGTATATAAAGCGCTTGAGACGATGGCGACGCACCAAGTCCGGCGCATTCCGGTTGTTGATACCTATGGCGTTGTGATGGGAATCATCACACAGGCCGACCTCGTAATCCACCTGCACAACCACGATAAATTCGGACAGATGATCGGGCAAATATCACAGCCTGACACGCTACCGATTGTCAATTGGGTGACGACAACCCCTATCACGGGTTGGAAGCGGGATTGGTGGGTTCGGCACTATCGTAATTAGCGGACATCACGATAATCTAACTGTCACAAAAAATACGCCAGAGAATCGAACATCCAGCCTTACAGCTGGATGTTCGAGTGGGGTCTTAGATTGTGGGCGCAACAGGACTCGAACCTGTAACATCCATCGTGTAAGGATGGCGCTCTGCCGATTGAGCTATGCACCCAGCAGATATAGTGTCCATTATAGGGGTGGATGCCCCTATGGGTCAAGGCGTGCGCTATAATTCAACGGATGCTTTTGATTCGGGCGGCTGTGTTGGGGAATGACTTTGCCACTTTATGGACCCGTGCCTCCTGACTACCCCACAACTTGAAATGCACCCAACCGCTTTTCACCGCTTGGGTGTCCATACCAGATGATATACAATCAGATGTATCCGATGTTCGTCTCGTTTGGTAGTCCAATTTATTATTTTCCATGTAGACAATATAATACATAACGACAAATTGAGCAATCACTATTTCTGGCTAAAGCCAAGAACGCTTTCATCCACTGCCACTAAAGTGGCGTGGCTTTCTCGCGGGCTAAAGCCCTAAAATGTAAACTGCCCATGTACCTTAACTATCACCCCATGATACGATTGTGGTACGGAAGTCGCAGCTTACTAAACAAGCATTACTTAAGAAATTTTGCGCTCCTATTACTAGAATCCATTAAAGTAATCGGTTGCCAAAATTCAAAAGTTGTGCTGATAATGTCTTAAGCCGATAACATCTGCTTAACCCCCAAAGCAGCCATAAACTGCTTTTTAAACCCTGTATTGGAACATAATCTAAAAGGAGGTTTCGCCCAAACGACGTGTTAGGCCTAAACCTGCCTTAACATCGCTTGTCTTGTACATGGCCTGTCCATCCGTAAAGCCGGATTGAATAGGACGTTCATACAGAGGTGGTATTGTGATTCAAGAACTGATGGCGCGTGCGGAACAACGTGGGTATGTGACCTACGATGACATCCTTGAACTGCTTGAGGATGAAGGCGAAGAACTTGGTACGCTCGAAAATATTTTATATGAACTGGAAGAACTCGGAATAGAGTACCGCCATGAGGGTGAAGTCATCGGCGGGCAGGTGGTTGAAGACACCGAGTTCGATTATGAAAATGACGACACCGCTCAAGAACCCGTTGTGGGGGACATCAACGCCGTCTCAGCAGACGACCCCGTTGGTTTATATTTCCGCCAGATGGCGCAAGAGCCTTTGCTCAACGCCAGTGAAGAAGTCGATTTGGCGCGTCGTATCGAAATGGGTAAAAAGGCCGCCACTTATTTGGCCGCCAAAGCCATCGACGTAGAAATCAGCCCAGAGCGCCTTGAGCGTTTTGAAAAACTCATCCGCGACGGCCAAGCCGCCCGCGAACATCTTGGACGCGCCAACACCCGTTTGGTCGTCAGCATCGCCAAGCGCTATATGTCACAAGGTCTGCCTTTCCCTGACCTGATTCAAGAGGGCAACGTCGGCCTGATGCGCGCCGTCGATAAATACGACTATAAGCGCGGCAACCGCTTCAGCACCTATGCGACATGGTGGATTCGTCAAGCCATCACCCGTGCATTGGCGCAAAAGACCCGCACCATTCGCATCCCCCTCCACATGACCGAGCGCATCCGCCAGATGTACCGCACCGCGCAGTCATTGGAGCAATTGTTGGGTCGCCGCCCCACCGCCGAGGAAATCGCCGCTGAGATGGATGTCCCGCTGGATACCATCCGCAATATGATGGACGCCAGCCAGCACGCCGTCGCGTTGGAGCGCCCTGTTGGTGATGACGGTGATACCGAGTTTGGCGACTTCATCGAAGACCAAGAGACCCTCAGCCCGGTTGATTCCGCCGTCCAACATCTGTTGGAAGAAACCATCGAGCAGGTTTTGGGTGAATTGACCAACCGTCAATCCAGCATCTTGCGCCTACGCTTCGGCCTCGGCGGGGGTGAACCGCACACGCTTGAGGAAATCGCCAACAAGTTTGGCCTGAGCCGTGAGCGTATCCGTCAGTTGGAAAAAGAGGCGCTCCGCCGCCTCAAGTCCCCGCGCCTGTCCGTCGCATTGCGAGACTACTTGGGCTAACATATACAAAAAAACGCCCCCGTCAATTTGATGGGGGCGTTTTTATTTTTTATTCCACCGTCACGCTTTTGGCGAGGTTGCGCGGCTGGTCTACATCCGTGCCGCGCCAGACCGCCACATGATACGCCAACAGCTGTATCGGGATGCTAGTCATGACTGGCGCTAATAGCGCCGGACATTCCGGCAGATACAACACCTCATCCGCCGCGTCCGCGATGTCGGTATCGCCTTCCGTCGCCAGCGCAATCACTTTGCCGCCCCGCGCCTTGACCTGTTCGATTTGCGAAATCATCTTCTCGTATAGCGAGTCTTTGAGCGCAATCGCCACCACCGGCATCGCCTCGTCAATCAGGGCAATCGGGCCGTGCTTCATCTCCCCAGCCGGATAGCCCTCGGCGTGGATATAGCTGATTTCCTTGAGCTTGAGCGCACCCTCCAACGCAATCGGGTATTGCGCCCCGCGCCCCAGATATAGGAAGTCGTTATAGTGGTGCAGCTTGCCGGCCAATGCCTGAATCACAGAATCCAGCGCCAACGTCCGGCGCAGAATCTCCGGCAGCTTGGCGAGGTCTTCGATGCGCTCGCGGCGTTGTGCGTCGGTCAGCGTGCCGCGTGCCGTCCCCAGCGCAATCGCCAACAGATATTGGTCAACAATCGAGGCCGTGAACGTCTTGGTGCTGGCGACCCCGATTTCTGGGCCGACGTTCATCCCGATAAACCCGTCCGCGAGTCGCATGGCCTGTGACCCAACCGCGTTGACGATGCTCCAGACCGTTGCGCCGTGTGAACTGGCATATTCCATCGCGGCGAGGGTGTCCACCGTCTCGCCAGATTGGGTGATGGCGAGGACGGCGGTCTCGGAATCCAGCAGCGGGGCACGATAGCGGCATTCGCTGCCGTATTCGACCTCTACCGACAGCCGCGCCATCTGTTCCAGATAAAACTTGCCGACCAATGCGCTGTAATAGCTTGTGCCGCACGCCACGGTCACGATTCGGCGCAACGATTGGGCGCGTTCTGGCGTCAGCTTGAGGTCATGCAGATGAACCAGCGCGTGATCGCGGTCAATCCGCCCTGCGAGGGTATCGGTCACGCCTTTGGCCTGCTCGAAGATTTCCTTCTGCATGAAGTGTTTGAATTCGCCTTTGGCCGCGCTCACGGCATCGAACGCCACACGGTGGATTTTGGGCTTGAACATAGCGCCGTCTAGCCCGCGAATCGTGAGCGTATCCGCCCGCACAATCGCCATCTGGCGGTGTTCGAGGTAAATCATCTCGCGGGTATGCTCAAGGATGGCGGGGATGTCGCTGGCGATGAAGTTTTCGCCCTCGCCCAAGCCCAATATCACGCCGCCCGCGTTGCCGATGCGGACGGCAATCAAGAGGTGCGGCAGATGGGTCGGGAGGACGACAATCGCGTGTGCGCCGGTCAACCGACTGACGGCTGCACGTACCGCTTCGATGACTTTATCATCGGTATCAGAGCCGTTTTGCTGCGCGTATTTTTCAATCAGGTGAACGATGACTTCGGTATCGGTCTCGCTGGTGAACTGCACGCCGTCGGCGGTGAGTTCTTCCTTCAGCGCCAGATAATTCTCGACGATGCCGTTATGTACCAGCACGAACATCCCATCTTGGCTGATGTGCGGGTGTGCGTTGCGCTCGGCGGGGACTCCATGAGTCGCCCAGCGGGTGTGGCCGATGCCGATATGACCGTCAATCGGGCTAGCGGTTACTTTGGTGCGCAGGTTGCTGAGTTTGCCGACTTCGCGGCGAATTTGCACCCCGCCGCCGTTCTGCACGGCGATTCCGGCGCTGTCGTAGCCGCGATATTCCAAGCGGGCGAGGCCGTCAAGGATGATAGTCGTGGCGTCTTTAGAGCCGACGTAGCCGACGATTCCACACATAGTAGGGTTTCCTCCACAGATGTCCCCTCACCCCTGCCCCTCTCCCACAAGGGGAGAGGGGTAAAAGCGCACGCCAGAAATTCCAAGAAATTCCAAGAAATTCCAAGAAATTCCAAGAAATTCCAAGAAATTCCAAAAAGTCTCCACTATTTCAGCCAGAGAGTCTGGAAAGAGACAAACGCGCACATCGTCAAAGTCCCCTTCGCCCCTTGTGGGAGAAGGGGATTTAGGGGATGAGGGGTTTTCGATATAAAATGTTCACAGGCTATCCGAGTTGTCTACGCTTGTCGCCAAGCGGTTTTGCCGGGTAGCTTCGCCAATGTGGAGGGGGAAAACGGCGGGACGGCGAACAACGCCCCAAGTGGCATCCGTTGAAAGTCGATAACCACTCACCTCGTCACCTGCGCCGTGGATAGGGCAGGCCAAACGCTGCGTTCCCATCATGTTGTCGTGGTCGATTACACCTCCTGTCACAAACTTATGAGACAGGATGGTACAAGGTCGATTAAGGATTTGCAACGTATCGTAGGGCTTGCGGCGTTTAGATCAAACCCATTTCCCATACCATGTGATGGGTTTTGTCCGATAGTAACTATCACCAAATAATAGACTGATT
>DAOTTP010000034.1:0-7210 GCA_034437835.1 Anaerolineae bacterium
TAGAACTAGCATAATGCACATCATTGGGGATTTTCGTAGGGGCGAGGCTTGCCCGCCCGCTATTTGAGATGACATAAACGCTGGTTGTAATCATGCTGTTTTTGTTTCAGCTCTCCATAAGTCCCGATAAACCTGAAATCATCACTAAACGATTGGAGACGGGCTACTTCTCGAGTCGTAATCATTCGTTTCTCTTTTGGATGCGCGAAACGACCAGAACCGGGATGAAAAACCCAACGTGTGATTGTCGGAGCAGGGTTTTCGAAATCCAACCGTCCATAAGCGCCGCTATAGCCTGACTTCGGTCTCAACTCATCCGGTAAATCTTTGATACCCTGACCGGGGTTGATTGAACTGATACGGGCATATTGAGTTGGATTAAGTTTGCGGGTGATATGGTCATAAAGATGTGTCATGGAACCACGCATCTCAGCCTGATAAACATTATTTGATTCCATACTATAGTGCATTGGCTCGTGACCATCGCCATTTTCGAGGATAGACAAGTCGCTAATCGCCTCCCATGCCGACCAATATTTTTCGATAGGGTTGAACAAATCACGTATAGATTTTGAGCCATGACTTGGTGATGGAAAATCAGGCGTGATGGTATCCCGCGACGCAACGATGAAGCATCTGCGACGCATTTGAGGGACGCCATAATCGGCTGCGGTCAGGACTTTTGCGGCGCTGGAATAGCCTAATTCGGATAATGTTTGGATGATTTCTTCTCGGACGGCTCCATGATAAGCATCATAAATTTCTGCCACATTTTCCATCAAAACGGCTTTGGGGCGGAAATAAGCGACAAAATCTAAAAACTCACGAAACAAAAGATTTTGAGGGTCTTCAAGGAAACGATAAGAGGCGGGGATATTTTTGGAAAATCCCTGACAAGGTGGACCGCCTACGATGCAATCCACCTCGCCAATCTCAATGTGAGTATCAATCGAAAACTGTTGTGGTGTGTAAGTCGTTAAATCAGCTTGAACCCCTTTAGAATCGGGATGATTATAGGCAAATGTCTTGAGCGCTGGACGCCATGAATCGACACCTGCAAGCACATCAAACCCAGATTTCTGCAATCCCCATGAAATGCCTCCACAACCGGAGAACAGATCTATGACCGTAGGTTTTGTCATTGTATTGATTTTATCTTATCAATTTGAATACTATAATATTCAAATGAGCATAGACTATCAAGTGAGTCGCACCATTTAGGCCGTATATTGCTCAACTGGAAAACCGGTTTGCCACGCCGACCCGTCTGGGAGGATGGTTTGGGAGTCGAACTCGGTCTGACTGATATTCGCGCCGGTCAGAATCGCGCCACGGAGGTCTGCGCCGCGCAAATCCGCCCCCCAGAGGTTCGCTTCGCGCAAATCTGCCCCGCGCAACAGCGCCCCGCATAAGACCGCCCGCGCCATGTGCGCCCGCACCAAAACCGCGCCGGTTAGGTCGGCGTCGTTCAGGCGCGTTTCACGGAGATTTCCGTCGGTCAGGTCAGCCTTTAAGAGGCGGGCTTTGGTGAGGTCGGCCTCACCGAAATAACCGCCACTCAAATGTGCGCCACTCAAATCGGCCAGCGGGAGTTTGGCCTTCGCCAGCCGGACTTTCTGTAACTGCGCCCCGGCAAGCGCGATGCCCTGCAACGAGCCGTCTTGGAAGTGGAGGCGTTGCTTGAGTTCTTCGATGGCCGCCAGTGCGCTGAGGTTATCACCGTGGGCAGCGCGGCTGAGGAGCGTCTCACGCGAGAGGCGGGCGTTAATCTGGGCGCGGACGATGTTTATAAGCCGACGAATCATAGTGAGAAATCCTTCTGTGGGCGACCCAGCGAGTCGCCCCTACCCATACTGGCGGTGGGGGCAAGCACCCATGCCGTCCTTGCGTGTGTGCCGTCCGCCGCCGATAATCAATGTCTGACTGTGATTATCGTGGAATCATCCCCAAATGTCGAAAAACGCTCTGCTACGAATCCTGTTTCTCATCACCTTTGGGGTGGTACTAGCTGGCGGCATGATTTTTGCCATACTGCGCCTGTTCCCCAACCTGACCCCCGGCGGCATACGATTCGTATTCACCGAATTGGACGGCGATACTTTCCGATTCCAACCCGGACAGGTGCGCCCGCCGGACGTAAACCATGTCTTAGAAGATGTGCTGCGTTTTGACGACCCCGACGGTTTCCGTATGCCCGCCCGCCCTAGCGCCCAATATCGCATCGCCGCGTTGGGCGATTCGTTCACCGATGGCGGCCCGATGCCGTGGCCGGATGTGCTGGCCGAACAGCTTGATAGTTCGGTGCGGAATTTGGGCTACAGCGGGTTTGGCCCATTGGAATATGCCGAGGTCGCCAAACAATACCTCGCGCCCGACCATGATTGGGTGATTGTGGCCTATTTTGAGGGCAACGACCTCAGTAACATCGAGGCCAGCCGCCGTAAGGCCGACGCCGCTGGCGGGGCGGTTGAGTTGACCATTCAGCACACAATGCGTGCGCCCGTGACGGACATCAAGACGCTTGAAGAATACGGCGACATCACGCTCGCGCCTGACGGCAATTATCTGTATCCGCTGACCCATATCCTGCCGGATGGTCGGACGCGCCCACTGGCCTATATCAGCGATTATCTGTGGTGGTTGAATGGCAACGCCGAGACGTTCGCGGAGTCCCGCAATATACGAGAACTGGCGGACGCGCTGGCGACCATCCGCGACAGCGCGGGGAGCGCGTGCGTGGCGTTGGTATATGTGCCGGTCAAGGGGCATATCTATTTCCCA
The DNA here is from genome assembly GCA_034437835.1 of Anaerolineae bacterium. Classification (GTDB taxonomy): domain Bacteria; phylum Chloroflexota; class Anaerolineae; order Aggregatilineales; family Phototrophicaceae; genus Flexicrinis. The sequence goes on from DAOTTP010000034.1 coordinate 2,782, forward strand.
TTTGCCGACCCCGCAGGGAATCGTCAATATGTCATGCAGAACGCCCGTAGCCTGAGCATCGACCCCGCTACCGGCTGGCTGACGCTGGGAGAGTTAGCGCCGCAGGATTACAACGTTTGGGAGGGCAATATCGACAATCAGCGCGACGCGGTGCGATTGGCGGCAGAAAACGCCGGTTTCGCCTTCATTGACTTATTGCCACCGTTGCGCGCCGCCGCCGAAAACGGCCAAATCACCTACTACACCTATGACTCGCATTGGAATGAAGGCGGCCACGCCCTCGCAGGCGCAGCCGTCGCAGATTATTTTCGGATGAACCCGTGCCGAAATCCTTAGAGGGTGAGTTGGCTGGCGGTTGTGAAACTGATGGCTAGACCCAAAACACAACTCAAGACTGTGAGGACAATTATGCTGATGATGATGGACAGACATCCTTTGCCCGTCCCAAAATCATAGGTTTTGCCAATCCGAACCGATAACCCCCAGATACTGTAAATCGAGAAGCCGATGGCGAAGATACCCGCGCCCGATAGGATGATTTGGGCGGTGTCGGCATTCGCGTTGAACAACAAAAACACCGCGATAGCAATGGCAATGGTAGCGATAATGGTATAGATCGTATAAAAGACCGACATCCGCTGAAGCATCGCGCTGAACGAGCCTTCGCCACTCAGAAAACTTGTGGCTACCCAGTGAATGATCCCCGCGTAGAAGATGGTCGATAGTATTGTCGAAATCAAGGTGCCGAGACTGCTCAATAGGATGGATTCGGTTGTACCCGCCGACAAAATGTTGATATATTGTCCGAAAGTGATGTTGAGTTCCGGCGACATTTGCCTGTTCATGAGGTCAGGGGGCAAGCTGGGGAGCAGTACGTACAAGAACACAAGCCAACTGCCGCCAGTGATGATTGCCGATATGATTCCATAAATCAGGGTATCAACCATCGCGCCGCCGAAAGTTGCTTCTTTTTCCTCGCCAGCCTCGCGCCCGTCGCTATCGCGAGTGGGTAAATCCCCGACGGCGCTGTCTCCGCCACGCTTGCCCTTGACCGGTTTCTTTGGGTCGAATAAGGACGCCGCAGAGCCGTCCAGCACCCTAGCCACCGCCTCAGCGACGTGCAGGCCGGTGGTGGTTGAGGCGACGCCGCGCGCATAGGCATCATCTTTGAGGTTAGGGTTGGCTTTGAACGCTTCAATCACCGCTTTGGTGGCTTTGGCGTTCTGGTCGCGCATATTCAGGTCGAGGGCGTTGCTCAACAGGCGGCGGGCGCGTTCTTCCTCGGCGGGGCTGACCATCGTCGGGGCGTTCCCCATCGGTATTTCTTCGGCATAAGAGTCACTGCTGCTGACAGGAGAACTAGCACTTGACGGTTGGCGCTTAGGTTCCAGCGCGGGTCGGGTGGTGTTATCTGGGTTGTTACGGTTGATATAGACGATGGCCTTCTCCGCGATGTCGCGGATGGAGTCATCCTCGTCATAATCGGCTACCCGTTCGAGATACGGGATAACCTCCGGGTCTTTGCCACGCGCTAGAGCTTGGATGGCGGCCTTGCGCTTGGCCGCATCCGGGTTTTTAAGCATGTCGAGTAAACGAGGGTCAGTCATTGGGCGCGCTCCACGGATGAACTATAGGCTAAATTCTAATCGGTGTGGCGCATTTCGCCAAATGGGTTAATAAGTTTCACCCCCAAACATAAAGATTTTCCAACAATCTAAATGCCGTCTAGGATTCATAGTCGCCGCATCTGGGTTATCCGCTATAATCTGCATTGGGTCAGGAAGTCGTCATATTCGGTATGAAAAGATATGGCGACCACGCGCCCGCGTATAAATTTACGGTTAGGTGATCGCTATTATGCTAGACCGCAACCGCCCATCCGAATCTTTCGACCCATTCCCCTCATCTTCGCTGACGCCTGCCGATGTGGTGCGCTTGCAATTGGACGCGCTGCAAAACGATGATTTGTTGCCTGAAAACCTCGGTATCCGTATCGCTTACCGGTTTGCCTCGCCGGGGAATAAGGCCGCAGTCGGTCAGCCTAAAGATTTCCTACACCTGATTAAAGGGAATCCAGCCTACCACCCGATGATTGGCTTCGAGCGTGCCGAATTGGGGACGCTGGCCTATAGCGTGTTCGGCGACCAAGCCCGCCAGCGCGTCTGGCTGCATCGGAGCGGGCGCACTACCGCCATTTATTGTTATGTCTTGTCCAAGCAATCAGACGCCCCGTTCACTGGGTGTTGGATGGTTGATGCCGTTATCCGGGAAGCCTAGATGTACCGATTGTTCGCCAGCCTCGCTGCACTCCTCCTCCTCAGCATCACCGTCCATGCCCAACTCCCCGTCCCGACCAGCCCGCCGGGGCAATTGAGCGGATTCGATGCCGCTTACCTGCGGAATCCACGCCTCGGAATCGCGCACATTAGCGCGGCAGAAGGCGGCACGTCCGCTGACCGCTACCGCCAAGCCCTCCGGCTGGGGGCGGGCTGGAATCGCTATCCGATCTATTGGGACAGGGTTGAACTCTCACCGGGGGCGTTCGATTGGGCGGCCTATGACCGTCAGGTGGCCGATGACCTGCTCTATCGGCTAAACATCAATGCGATTTTGTTGGGGCGTCCCAGTTTCTATGCCGAGGGCGAACGGAATGAGCGTATCGTCGGCATGAATCTGCCGATTTTCGCAGACGGCACAGACACGCCAGCCCCCGGCAAGGCGCTCAACCCAGCCAACCCGTGGGCAGTGTTTGTGTATGAGGCGGTCAACCGCTACCGCCCCGGCGGGATTCTCAGTCAGCGCGGGACGCTGCCGATGGGGGTGGGCATCACGACATGGGAGATGTGGAATGAGCCGGATGTGCCGATGTTCTGGTCGGCCTCAATTGGCGAATACGCCCGCCTGCTCAAGGTCGCGTATCTGGCCGCAAAACAAGCCGACCCCAGCGCACGGGTGATGTTCGCGGGGCTGTTGTTCTCTACCGGGGACAATTGGCTGGCACGGGTGCTGGCGCTGTATCAGGAAGATGCGGCGGCGGAAGCGAATAATTGGTATATGGACGCGGTGGCCGTCCATGCCTACGCCGACCCGTGGCGCACCGGCTGGTTGGTGCTAAACGTCGATCAGACCTTCATCGCTTATGGAATCGATAAAGAAATCTGGGTGACAGAGAACGGCGCGCCGGTCTGGGATGATTACCCCGGCCCGACATGGACAGCCGACACGCCCGACCAGCGACAGCGCCGCGTCACCCAGACTCAGCAAGCGTATTACGTCATTCAGAGCGCGGTGTATGCGTGGTCAGAGGGCGCGGATGTGTTGATTTTCCATCAATTGTACGACGATTGCGGTGACCAGCCCGCCGGGACGAATTTCCCGCCGCATAATGGCGAGTTATGCGTGGGCGATTCGCTGTGTAGCGGCGACGCGCACGGCATGTTTCGCAACCTCAACTCATCGGTTTGTTTCAGTCAACACCCGCAACCCGGGTCGCCGCGCCCAGCCGCCGACGCCTATCAGGTCTTGGCGCAGATATTCCACGGGTCATTTAACCCCCTCGGCGAAATCGACCTGACGCCGGAGCAAATCAATACTCAGCAACCGAGTCACGTCTATGCGGCTGCCTTTGAGATGGGCGACGGGCGGCGAATCACGGTGATATGGAACAAGCGCCTAGAGCCGGTCACGGTAGCGCTGCCCGCCATCGGCACAGAAGCCTACGGATTCATGTTGGAGAGCGGCTCTACCCTGACGCCGGATGAGAACGGTCAATATCGCCTCAGTTTGCCACCCGCGACGGCGGACGGATTCGCCGACTTGCAACCGGGGGCGCAAGCGGCAATAGGCGGGTCGCCGGTATTCTTGATTGAGCGTCCGGGCGGCGCAGCTGAATCACTGGCCTTGCATCGTGATTTTGCCAGTGAGCTACAACTCGTCAGCACCGCGCCAGTCAGCACGCCGACGCCGCAAATTGTGGTAGAAGCGCCGCCGCGCCCGACGGTAGACCCCGCCCTCGACAGCACCCCGCCACAGGCACGTATGAATCCGTTGCCCGTCACCAGCCCCGCCCAATTTGAGGTCAGTTGGCAAGGGCGGGATGACAGCGGAATCGATGTGTATTTGGTCTGGGTGCGGGTAGACCGAGGGGAGTGGGTGGCATGGTTAGAGACGGCAGACACCAAAGCCAGCTATGCCGGGGCGCTCGGCGGCCTATACGAGTTTGATGTCTGGGCGCGCGACCTCGCCGGAAATTGGACGCCGGAAACTTCTCTCAGCACCGAGGCCGTCACACGAGTAGAATAAACGTCCATCTTATGGAGAACCTAAATAGAACTAGCATAATGCACATCATTGGGGATTTTCGTAGGGGCGAGGCTTGCCCGCCCGCTATTTGAGATGACATAAACGCTGGTTGTAATCATGCTGTTTT
>DAOTTP010000035.1:0-24556 GCA_034437835.1 Anaerolineae bacterium
ATGCAGGTCATTATTTCGACTCAATCCGTGCCTTTATTGAACGAGTTTGAGATTGAAGACCTCATCATTGTTGAGCGTGAAGCGGATGTCTCGGTCTTTAAGCGGCTTGATAAGAAGACTTTTTCAGATTGGTTAGAGGATTATACGGTAGGCGAACTCTGGGAAAAGAACATTCTTGGAGGGCGTCCGTAAATGACCCGTATCCATATCATTTGTGAAGGTCAGACGGAAGAAACGTTCGTCAAAGAATTATTGTCGCCTCATTTTGAGCGATTAGATGTCCACCTATCTCCATCTCTGATCGGGAAACCGGGTCATAAAGGCGGAAACGTAAAATTTGAGCGTCTATTTACAGATATTCGGAATCGTTTGACTGGAGATACATCAGCCTATTGCACAACCTTCTTTGATTTCTATGCCTTACCAACGGATTTTCCGGGTAAATCAGCGGCGACTAAGAAAACATCAATTAAAGACAAAGCTGAGTGCATCCAAATCGGCGTAGAAACAGAACTTGAAGCAAAACTGGGTAGTACGGTTATGCAACGATTTATCCCTTATGTTCAGATGTATGAATTTGAGGCGTTATTATTTAGCGACCCAATGAAATTTGCTAAGGGTATTGACATACAGCGGGGTTCTGATTTTCAAGCCATTAGAAATACGTTCAGTTCACCCGAAGAAATCAACGATAGCCCGCGTACTGCGCCAAGCAAGCTGATTGAAAAACTTGTTGATAATTATGAAAAACCAATACATGGTGTTCTTGCTGCCCTTGAGATAGGTTTACCTGCTATCAGACAAGCATGTAAGCTATTTGATGCGTGGATTAAAACACTGGAAGCGCTGAAACCCTAAAACAAATAGTTGGTACGTTGCCGTATTTCAGCGCGGGCTGGCCCCTACAAAATCTCTGATGATGTGTGGTTTATTCCACAGCAATCGGATATTCTGTAGGGGCGACAGCGTGCTGCGCCCGCCATGAAATGATATGAAAACGAGGCCAAATGGTGATTCTCCACACGGCTTCTTACGGCGTGACAAATTCGAGGGTGTCGGTGGTCGCTTTGGAGAGGTCGCTGTAGACGCCGCGCAGGGCGGGGTCGGTCTGCGCCATAGATAACTGATACATCGCCTCACGGGTCATGACTTCCAGTTCCGGGTGGCGGATTCGCCCTAGCCCTTCGGTTTTGAATCGGAACGGTTTGCCAAAGTTAATCTGAATCGGGGTGCGGCGTAAGCGCCCAAAATTATCCTTGAAGTGCTGTGCGCCCGAAATGGCCGTCGGCAGAATCATCGCGTCGGCTTTGGTCGCCAGATACGCCATGCCCTCTTTGGCCTCGGCCATGCCTTCTGGGTGGCGCGTGCCTTCCGGCGCAATCAGAATGATCGCGCCACTCTGTAACAGCGCAATCGAGTTCATAATCGCCTCGCGGTCAACCTCGCCGCGCCGAATCGAATATGCGCCATAGAACCATAAAAACGGCCCCATATTCCACGCCTTAAAGTTCTCGATTTTGCTCATCGGGATGACATAGCGCGATGTGACCGCGCCCATGCACAGGCCGGGGTCGATGGCGGCGATATGGTTCATCATGAGGATGGTCGGGCCGCTACGCGGGATGTTCTCTTTCCCTGTCACGGTGAACTTGATGAGGACGCGGACGACGGCGCGCAGGATGAATAGGAAAATCTCGCGCCGCCATGCCAATGACGGCTGACGCTTGATATAGGCTTGGACTTCGCTTGAGATGGGCATTTTGGGGGAGGTTTGTTCGCTCATAGTCCCCGGATTATACCACGGAGCGCCTCGCAAGCGGATTCCACCGCCGCCTCAAAACTGACCGCAATTTCGGTTTGAGCATCCCCGCCCGCCGTGTCTGAGACGGCGCGGATGATGAGGAACGGCGTATCGTTCTGCGCCGAGACTTGCGCCACGGCTGCCGATTCCATGTCTACCACCGAGGCGGCGGTGCGGGTGAATAATTCATCACGGAAGGCGGGCGAGTCAACAAATACATCGCCGCTGAGTCCGATTCCGCCCGCCACCACGCCGGGCAGAAATTGCCCGATTGCCAGCAAGTCGGTATCAACAAGATAGGTCTGGTTGACGGGGGTGAATCCGCCGGCGTCGATTTTGCCCGCCTGATGATTCACCCATCCCGCCGGGATGATGACCGTTCCGGGGGGAAATTCTGGGTCAATCGCGCCCGCCACGCCGACCATCAGCACATGCGACGGGTTGAGCGCGTCAATCCCGCGCTGAGTCCCCGCCGCCGCGTTGACCAACCCCGCGCCAGTGGTGATGATGGCGACATATTGACCGTCTAACATGCCGGTCAGCGCCTCGCCAGTTGAGAGTGGGACGCTATGCGGGTCGGTCAGGTGAGGTATCAGCGGCGCGACCTCTTGTGGGAAGGCGGCCACAATCAACACTGGGCGCGGCTGGGAGCATCCGCACAATATGAACAGCAGAAAAACTATAAAACGCATTCCGCCGCCGCGAGGCCAGACAAGGCCGCGCCCTCCATCCGAGATAACGTCCCGAACGCATCTCCAGCGAACGCCAGCGGCGGCAGACCTTCCGCCAATAGGGTCGGGGCGGGGTGCATGACGGCGGGCTGACTGTATCGCCAGCGCTTGACTTGTGATTCAAGGATTGCCGCGTCTGGGGCATAGGGTCGCCAGACCGGTTCAAAATCGGCCAAAATATCGACGTCTGGCGCGTCATACTGTGCGGCAGAGTAGGAGGGGTCGGCGTGGAGGGTGAGTAGCGGCTCGGCGCTGATGCCCTTGCGCTGGTTATCGGCCAGCCACGTCACCCAGAAATCGGGGCGCTGGATTGCGCCGGGGTCAGGGATGGCGCTAGGGCGGTCTAATAAGATCAGGCCGCACACGCATGAGTGATACCGCACGGCGGACAGCGCGGCGCGGTCTGAGTCCGATAATATGGTTTGACCGGCATCCAATAGCGCCAGAGATTGAGGCACGGGCGCGGTCAGTATCAGCGAGTCAGCGGTGAAAATTTGGCCGGTTTCATCTGTTAATTTCCAGCCGTTATTTTCTTGTAAAATCGCCGTAATTTTGATGTTGACCATCACCTGAGCGAGGTCGCTGGGGAGCGTATTTTTGAGGTGGACGGCGAGGGCGTTCAGGCCGCCTTTGACCGCATAGCGTGGGAATCCATCGGTTTTGGCGGGCGAGTCGCCGTCGCTCCACCCCCGCGCCCACTCATAAACGAGGCCATCGGCTTGCCAGCGTTGGGCATAGGTCTTAAAGGAGGCGTCGCGCACGGTGAAAAATTGTGCGCCGTGGTCGGCATGACCGCCGCCGAGTCGCCGGGTAGCGAGGCGGCCTCCGACGCTGCGGCCTTTGTCTAGCACAGTCACGGCGTGGCCGTGTTCGGTCAAGCGATGGGCGGCCATCAATCCGGCCAGCCCCGCGCCTATGATGAGGGTATGGGACATGTGATGCTCCGAGCGTGATTGGATGTCAAATGATAGTTTACGCCTTATATGGAACAATGCCTTTGCCAAATTTCAATCTTGGCTGATGTTCAGACCGAGTGGTGTAGGGACGGCATTCTTGCCATCCGTTTTCGGCACTGACAGACGCCCAGAAGGGCGTCCCTACAGTCGCAATTATTTCACACAGTGTGAACATGAGCCAAAACAAAAGTTGGTTTAGTCCGGTGCTTGCATTGTCGGTAATGTGGGTGATACCATTAACAATGGTATTCAAGAAAATTTGAATGGACGGTCTACCCATGCCACCACGGTTCATCTACCCCTTCACAGCCATTGTCGGCCAAGAACGCATGAAGCGCGCCCTGATTCTCAACGCCGTAGACATGCGAATCGGCGGCGTCTTGATTCGAGGCGAACGCGGCACTGGCAAATCTACCGCCGCCCGCGCTCTGGCCGCCTTGCTGCCAGAGGTGGATGTGATTGCGGACTCGCCTTTCAACGACGACCCCAAGCGCCCGGAAACATGGTCAGACGCCAGCCGCGAACGCTACGACGGCAAAGACCCCAGCATCATCCCGACCCAAAAACGCCGCATCCGGTTCGTTGACCTGCCGGTCAGCGCCACCGAAGACCGCGTGGTGGGGACATTGGACATCGAGAAAGCCATCCAAAAAGGTGAACGCCACTTTGAACCCGGCGTCCTCGCTGCGGCCAACCGTGGAATCCTTTACGTAGACGAAGTGAACCTGTTAGACGACCACATCGTTGACCTGTTGCTAGACAGCGCGGCGATGGGCGTCAATGTGGTTGAGCGCGAGGGCATCAGCTTCACCCATCCCGCCCGCTTCATCCTCGTCGGCACGATGAACCCCGAAGAAGGCGACCTGCGCCCGCAGTTGCTAGACCGTTTCGCCCTCTCGGTGCAAGTCGAAGGCATTGACGACGCCACTCAGCGCGTGCAAATCCTCGAAAATCACATCGGATTTGAGGGCGATGCCCGCGCCTTCATCGAACTATGGCAGCCCAAAGAGCAGGAATTGGCCGATAAAATCATCGCCGCCCGCGCCATCATTGATGAAGTGAAATATAATCGCGGCGACTTGCGCCTGATCGCGCTGATGACCGCCCAAATGCAGATTGACGGCCACCGCGCCGATTTGGTCATCCTCAAGACCGCCCGCGCCAACGCCGCTTTCCATGGCCGCCGCCAAATCAGCCGTGAGGACATCCTGACCGCCTTTGAACTCGCTATTCCGCACCGCCTCAAGCGCGGCCCGTATAGCGACGCGAAGGTCAACATGGACAACCTCGACGGTCAAATGCAGCAGATGGAAGCGGAGATGGGCGACGGGGACGGTGAACCCCAAGAATCCTCCTTCTCTGACAACGCCAACAGCGAAGGCAAAAAAAAAGCCAGCCGATGAGCGAGGCCGACGGGTCTGAGCAGCAGCCGGATGTGAAAGATATGCAGGCCGCGCCTCAGAATCCGTTCGCCAACGGACAGCAGACCAACTGGTGGGACGGGGGGCAAAAAGTCAACTCGTCCCAAGAGTTTGAGACGCGCAAGCTGCAAACCCAAGTCGATAAGACGCCGCGCCGCCTGTCAGGGCGGCGCAGCCGCACCATCACAGACCGCAAGCGTGGGCGCTATGTGCGTGCCGTGCCTGCCAATGGTCAGCATAACGACATCGCCTTTGACGCCACGCTACGCGCCGCCGCCGTGCATCAAAAGGCGCGGGCGGAACAAAAAGCCCTCACCGGCATGGCCTATGCGCTCAAAAAAAGCGACCTCCAGCGCAAAATCCGCGTCAAGAAGGCGGCCAATCTGATTCTGTTCGTGGTTGATGCATCATGGTCGATGGCGGTGGCCGAGCGTATGCAAGCCACCAAAGGCGCGATTATGTCGCTGCTCACCGACGCCTATCAGCGGCGTGACCGGGTGGGCTTGGTCGTGTTCCAAAAAGACCGCGCCGTGGTCGTGCTGCCGCCCACCAATTCCATCGTCCTCGCCAAACACGCGCTGGCCGATTTGCCCGTCGGCGGCAAAACTCCCCTCAGCGCCGGTTTGTTCGTCAGCTATGAAGTCATCCGCAAAGAAAAAGCCCTCAACCCTGATGTCATGCCGCTGATGATTATCCTGACCGACGGCGCGGGCAATGTCAGCCTGACGACTAGCGCTTCCCCGAACGAAGAAGCCTACAAAATCGCCAAGATGATTAAAGAGGACGACATCCGCACCGTGACCATCAATATGGAACACGCCGCGTTTGATCAAGGCTTGGCGTCCAAGTTGGCTGACCATCTGGGCGGGCCGTGCTATTCGTTGGCACAACTTCGCGCCGAAACCTTGCTAGAGACCGTCCGCAACGCGATTGATAGGTAACGCGACGACAAACCTCAATTCAGGACATGATTTATGGATGTCAGAGATAGAAAAGGACACCCGCCAATGACCTCATTTCCGCCGCTTGACCAGTGGGAGGCCAACCGTGATGCGCTACACCGCGCTTCACAAGTGCTGGCCTCCTTCCAAAAGGCTTTCAGCCCCGCGCTGCCTAACGCCCTACACCTTGCGCTGTTGCCATATCAGACCGGACTCCGCACCCGCCCGCTGACCTTTGGCGAGATGTCGCTAGACTTCGCGGCGGGGGAAGTCCACTGTATGGTTGGGGCGGGTGAGGCGCGTTTCCCCCTGAGCGCACACAGCCCGCGTGATCTGCAAGCCGCCGTGATGGAGTACCTCACGGGCGCGGGAATCGACGGGACGGCAGCGGTCAAACCGTCTGAAGATGATGCGCCTCTAGCGCTTGATTCCCAGATCGGGGCGGAATATGCCGAGGCGTTGTGGGGGATTTATACCAGTTTGGCGCGGGTGCGCGGGGAGTGGATGGGCGCGGTGACGCCGATGGTGGTCTGGCCGCACGGCTTCGACCTCTCGACGCTGTATTTCCCCGGCCAAAACCCAGATGAACACAACCAGCCACATCTCAATTTTGGGTTTTCACCGGGGAGCAAGGGGTTTGCACGCCCGTATGTGTATGCCTATGGGTGGCCGATGCCCGATAACGCAGCGGAAACGCCCCTACCATCGCTCGCCCGTTGGACAACCGATGGATGGACGGGCGCGGTCATCGACTATGACGCGCTGCGGGCGCAAGCTGACCCTCATACCGCGCTGGAAACCACCCTGAAAACGGTCTTTCAAGTGTTGGGCGGGTGGTTATAACCCCTAAATCGAGGCTGATTCCTGACGGTCAATTGCAAAACAAATGGCCGTCTTTTGATCCGTCCCGACATCCAGCTTGATAAAACTGGGCTTGACCGAAATCATCAAATCGCCGCGCTGTTGTAAGAAACCTATGGCAATAATCACCGCTTTGACCGCTTGATTGACCGCCAACGGGCCAATGGCATGAACATCCACCGCGCCATCGGCACGGATGGTATTGGCGATTGCGCCTGCTACATCTTTGGCGTTTGACTCTGCGCCCACCCGTAACGGTTTACGTGGCGGGTGGGTGGATGAATGTGGGGTGTTGGTATCTGACATAATGCGCTTGTTAGCGGCTTTCTGAGGGTTAAATGTCATTAGTGATGCTAATTATAACCGAATAACGCAACAGTTACCATAAAAATAATCAACTACCATAATGATTAGAAATTCATGGGTTTTTAGGACTAATATATCGGCATCGAATTTCTTCCCGTGCGTGTTAAACTTATCCCAATGTTAAAATGTGATGAAATTCACAAGCATTTGGGATAAGCTAAACTCTAGGACTCCTGTTCGGATTCAACGGCTAATTTAACCTGACTCAAGTTTTAATATTTCCCAACCCACAGAATCCCACATGTAAAACTTTTCCCAACGTAAAAATTTCGGTGATTCTGGGTAGATTCGCTTGAGGCATCTGGCATGATGGGATATACTGAAATGTGTTCAGGGTGAACACGGCACTTCCCCGCCCACCTCGTCGGGGTTCATCAAAAACATCAACACATTATCATCAGTACGCCGATTTTTTTTCGCGGACGCCAGTGACCTAACGCAGTAAGGTTGGGTGCGTGGATTTGGTGTCTCTGGTTTCCGCTTGTATTTTGCTCAACGTAAGGAAGACTATTCATTATGACCACGCCAAACGACGCATGGGAAACGGCCTACGCACAACTTCAACTTCAATTCGATCAGGCCAAGTTTGAGACATGGGTGCGTGATGCCCGTTTCCTGCGCTTCGAGGGTGGGGTGTTCGTGATTGGCGTGCGGAATGAATTCACCCGCGAGATGCTGCAAAACCGTCTGTATCGCGCCGTCGCCCGCGTGTTGTCTGATGCGTGGGGGCAGTCCGCCAAGATTCAATTTGAGTTAGACCGCCCCGGCTCCTCCCCAAAATTTGGCGCAGCGGCGGCGGGTGAGGATTTGTTGCCGTTGTTCCAATTGTTGGCCGAGCAGCAAGCCGCCAACCCAGAAGCCGTAATCGATTCTTCGCACCCGTTCGATGAGCGTATCGCGTCGCCGTCGCAAACCCCGCTACCGGAATCGACGCTCAATTCGCGCTTTACCTTTGACCGCTATATGGTCGGCGGCTCTAATCGCATCGCGTTTGAGGCCATGCGTGCCGTGGCCGAAGCGCCGGGTCGTAGCTATAACCCTGTTTTCCTATGGGGCGGGGTCGGCGTCGGCAAGACTCACCTGTTGCACGCCGTCGGGCATATCTGCCATACCGCCGGGAAGCGCGTGTTATACGTGCCGTCGGAAGCCTTCACCAATGATGTCGTGAGCGCCGTCCGCGCCCGCACCACCGCCATGTTGCGCGACAAGTACCGTTCTGTTGATGTGTTGTTGTTGGACGATATGCAGTTCATCGCGGGCAAAGAGGCGACTCAGGAGGAGTTCTTCCACACCTTCGAGGCGCTACATAGCGCGGGTAAGCAAATCGTGATCGCCAGTGACCGTCCGCCGCGTGAACTGAGTCTGCTAGAGGAACGGCTGCGCTCGCGGTTTGAAGGCGGCCTATTGGTCGATATTTCGCCGTTAGAACTTGAGACGCGCATGGGCATCGTCCAGATGTGGATGCAGGAACATCATTTGCGCCTGTCCTCCGCCGTCGTAACGCGAATCGCCCAATCTGCCCGCCATTCGGTGCGCGAGTTGGAAGGGGCGTTCAACCGGGTTGTACTGCACAGCCGCGCCAGCCATCACCCAGTCACGGTTGAGGTGATTGACCGCATCTTGAATCGGATGGAATCGCCGCGCCCCGCGCGCAACCTGACCGCCGCCGAGGTGATTAAGGTCGTTTCGGACGTGTTCTCCATCAGCGGCGCGGATTTGGTCGGCAAGAAGCGCACGGCCAGAATCAGCGAGGCGCGCCAAGTCGCTATGTTATTGTTGCGCGAACTGTCCGAAATCCCGCTCTCTCAAATCGGGGATGCGCTCGGCGGGCGTCAACACAGCACGGTGATTGCGGGGATTAAACGCGCCCAGCAAGCCTGTGATACTGACCCCGAATTATGCGGCCTGATTCAAGCCGCCCGCGCTCAATTGGTGGGTTAAACACAATTTTGATGGCTCATGTTCAAATCGCGTGGTGTAGGGGCGGCATTCTTGCCGTCCGTTTTCGGAATAGGCGGATGCCCAGAAGGGCGTCCCTACATTGGTAATCATTTCACACAGTCTGAACATGCGCCATTTTGATATATAATCCCTGAAACAGTTTTCAGGGATTTTTGTTATGTTTGCGCCAGCCAAACAACTTTTCGATGAAATCACGGGTTTTTTGGCATCTGCACCGTCTCGGGAGTCGATTCTCGCATTTCATCCCTCAGAGCAGCTTTCCGAACGTCTCGGGTTTTTACTCAACGCAAACAAAGAGGGGATGCTCTCAAGAGATGAAAACGCCGAACTCGACGAGTTTTTGCGGATGAATCATCTTCTAAAAATTGTGCGCCTCAAGGCGCAACGCCTTATTACAGCTTAATCACTATCCATGTTGAAATTCACACCAGTTATTTGACATCCCTATTTGTGCGGGACGAAATGCGGCGCGGCGCTGCGGAGGACATCGCGTATCGCGTCTAAGAGCGTGCGCCCGCGCCCTGCGACGGCCACCGACCCCGCCCGCGCTACCAAGCGCCCTTGTACGCGCTGGTCGGCCATTTCTACGGGTTGATAGGTGAAGGCCAGCGACCAATTCGCGCCAAAGGCCGCCTCAACCGTATCGACCAAGCGCCCCAGCGAGGCCGAGGTTTCTGGGTCTAGCCAATCATCGGGGTCATAATGCGAGAGTCCGGTCAGCGCGTCGTTAAATTCCCAATGATGCCCGCTGAGTTCATCGGCTAACCCCTCAAAGGCCGCGCCCAACGTCTTGAATTCTCCCATACGCTCGATATGGGCGCTCCAAATCGCCTCTACCGCCCAAGCCGTGCCGTCTTTCCGCCCACCCGCTTCTAGTCGAATACGCGCATCAGGGCTATCGCCTTGCGCCAATCGTCCGACCACCGACTGCCAAGCCTGCCAGCCGTGGTCAAAATGTGGGGGTAGCGGCTGCATGGCGACTGTCCCGCTGAGGCCATCGCTATCGTTATCGTTCATCAGGATATAGACTCCACGCCAAAAAGCGGTCAATGTGATACTGGGTCATCTGCGCCCCGATACCAATGGGCGAGACATCAAACGTGTGATGCGACCACGGCAAGCGCAACACGCCCACCGGAACACCAGCGCGTTGCAGCGCCCAGCGAGTCTGCTCACTGTGAATATAGTGTACAACCCCATCGCGCTTGCCGTGAATTAACAAAGTCGGCGGGCTGTTTTTATCGGCGAAGAACAGCGGTGAACCATCCTCATAGCCCGCCTGCGTCTGTGCCGTGCTGGGGTCGCCGCCGAATAGGGCTTTAATCGCTGGCCCCGGCGTCTCCGCAATGATGGTCAAGTTTAGGGGGGGATAAATCCCGATGGCGGCGCGGACGGCGGTATCGGCATAGTCGCCCGTGGCGCGATAGGCGGCGGATAGCGCGACGTGACCACCGCTGCTGCGCCCTAAGACCGCGACGCGCTCTGGGTCGATATTATATTTCACTGCGTTAGCCTTCACCCAGCGGATGGCGTCGCGGGCGTCATCCAATTGAGTCGGCCAGCCGGTCTCTTGGACGAAGCGATACTGACAGTCGAACACCACATAGCCCAAGCTGGCGAGGTAGCTATCGTGCGGGGTGAAATACCACGATTTATCGCCTAGCGTCCACGCGCCGGGGTGAAAGACCAGCACCGCCGGATATTTGTCGCCGCGCACGGGCGGGCGGTTGGGGCGGTAGACGTCGCATTTGAGGGCGCGGGACGGGCGTTCAGCGTAGATGACATCCTGCTCAATCGTGATGTCATATTTTGTCCACGCGCCGCGCAAACTCTGGTTGAATGACCACAGCCCCGTCCCGATGGGGACATCGCTTGGGATATTATTGGGATAAGAGTCGCCGGTCAAGTGGCGCATCTGCGCGAAGTGATCTTGGCTCGTGGACGGGATGAGCAGCAATTCCCACGCGCTCAACGCCGCGCCAATCAGACCCAATGCGATGACCACGGGCTGGATGGTGATGATGCCGAGGATGGCCGTCAATAAGCCGAACAAGATGGGGTACTGTGGGATTTCGGGCAGCGCCATCTGAATTTGCCATGTCGCTTCGCCGAGGCGCGGCGCAACATTGAGCAAACCGATGATCAGCGCCGCGACTCCGAATACCCATGCAATCACTGTAAATAAAGTCACTTGCAATCCCCTTTACCCCTACAAGACATCAGATGATGTATGTTTTACCCACAGCAATCGGGTATTTCAGCACGGGCTGGCAAGCCTCGCCCCTAAACCGCCTTTGCGAAAATCACCATCCGGGTACAGCCGTCCTCATAATCGTTGTAATCGAGGTCGCCATAGACTTCCTCAACCTCAAATCCCGCTACGGACAGCAGCAACGTTATTTCGCTCAAGAAATAATAGTACAACGTCAGCGGCGCAAACGTGCGCTTGAGCGTGCCGTCGGCGGTGATTTCGTCATAAATCCACGTCACCCGCAGGATTTGGGCGGTGCGGTCTAGCGTGCTGACCGACTGCTGCATGACCAGATGGCCGGTTTCCGGCTCTAAGAAGGTGCGCTCCAAAATAATCGCGTCGGTATCTTCCGTCGCATAGACATCGCCCGCGTTGGGCAAGTCCAAGACCAGCGTGCCACCATCTTCCGTCCATTTGCGGAGATTTTTCAGCACCGCCAATTGGTCGTCTTGGGTATGGAAGTGCATCAGGCCGTTATATGGCACGATGGTCAGCCCGTATTGCTTGGCGGGCAATTGGTTTTCTTTGCGTATATCGCCTTGTACGAACTTGACTTTGTTCCGCAGTTTCGGCTCGCGCTCAAGCACAGCCTCGGCGCGTTCTAACATAGCCGGTTCAATGTCGATGCCGTGGACGGTGTGACCGGCGCGTGCCAATGGGAACACCTCACGCCCCGTCCCACAGGCGATGTCTAGGATGGTTTCGCCCTCGTGCCGTTCGGCGAGGTCGAGATAGAAGGGGATGTCGTCGTCTTTATCGGTGTTTTCGGCGTCGTAATAGCGGGCGATTTGGGCGTAAAAACTCATGGGTGAGGAGGCTCCGAGGTAGGTAAGACATTATGAATTTTATTATAGCACCGCGCCAAACCGATGTGATTGGTGACGATTTTGGCATGGCACATCATGCCCTATACCATCAGGGTTCTACGCTACAATAGGGTTGTACACATGTGGACACGTCAATGCCGTGTCCCTACCAATGCCTTCGCCAAAATCCGATTGATACCACCCACCATCCGCGGACACGTCAATGCCGTGTCCCTACTGTTTTTCCTTGTACTTTGCACTTTGTCCTTCACTCATCACTCAAAACTCATCACTGTTCTTAAGGGGGGATTGTGGCGCGGATTTTCATCAATTACCGGCGTCAGGACAGCGAGGGCTACGTCGGGCGGTTATATGACCACTTGTTGCGCCATTTTGAGGCCGAGCAGGTCTTTATGGACGTAGACTCTATCCCGTTGGGCGTCGATTTCGTCACTTTTTTAGATGAAGCCGTCGCGCAGTGCGATGTCCTGTTGGCGGTGATTGGCGCGACATGGGCAGAGGCCGCCGACTCAGACGGCGCACGCCGCTTGATGTTGGAAGATGATTTCGTGCGGATTGAAATTGAATCGGCCATCCGGCAAGGCAAGCTGATTGTGCCGGTGTTGGTCGGGGGCGCAAAGATGCCGCGTAGCGCCGATCTCCCCACAGAATTACACCCCATCATGCGCCGTAACGCGGTGGAACTCAAACACGCGCAATTCGCCAAGGATGTCGAGCGTTTGGCGCAAGCGATTCGCAACCTGACCGCTGTCAAAGCCCCAGCTACGGCTGCTATTCGCGCTCAAAAAGAAACTGCGTTGAAAGCCATCCGCTCCGACTTAATCGCCGCCACCGATTCGCCGTTATACCCACTTCGACAAGAGAATCGCTTCTTTCCGGTCTTGGGCGACGGCAACCCCGATGCGACCTTGCTGTTCATCTCAGAAGCGCCGGGGATAAATGAGGCCAAAGAAGGCCGCCCATTTTTCGGACAATCGGGCATGGTCTTAAACGAGATGCTTGGCACGATTGGTTTGACCCGCGAGCAGGTTTTCGTCACCAATTTTGTGTTGGATTATATGGGTGAGAAGCGCGAGCCGAAGCCTGCCGAACTCGCTTATTACGCCCCGTTCGTCGAGCGAATTTTCGATGTCATCCGTCCAGCCGTGATTGTCGCGATGGGCGGGACGGCGATGCGCTGTTTGCTCAAGCGCTTTGAGCAGCCAGAGGCGAACGACAAAATCAGCGCGATTCACGGAAAATTATTGCCGGTCACTGCCCCGTGGGGCGGGACGATTCATATCGTCCCGACCTATCATCCGGCATCGGTGCTATATAGCGCCAGTTGGAAAGCATGGCTACGAGAGGATTTCCAGAAGTTGAAATTGTTCGTGTGAGAATCATTCTATAATTGCAATTAAAAGTGGAGGCAAGCCATGTTCGTCATTGATGACCCAGCCGCAATCGTGTTTGACGACCATATCGCTGACCTGTTCTTAGAAATCGACAAGCTCCCAGCCGACCAACGTACCGCGCTAGGTCATGTGCTATCTGACCCCAACCGCCCGCACGGGCGCATTATCGCGGTGAATGTCTCACTGGAAACGTATGATGCCGTCTATGCGGGCAATCATTGTGAATACATCGAAGGGATTGTAATTCAGATGTCGCCTGCCGAAATTAACCATGAGCGCATCGTCTATTTTTTGCACCGACTCTTAGAGACATATTTCGTTTTGCGCCCGGTTGGACGGGTGATTGGTCAACCGTTCATCATGCGCCAGTCAAAATTCCCGCGCCGTCGCCGTGAGCCAGACCTGATGGTGTTGCTGAATGAGCATCTTGATCGCCTGAAAAATACACAAGTCGATGAAGGCGCGGATATTTGTATCGAAATCGTCTCAGACGAAAGCTCAGAGCGCGATTATCAGGACAAATTCAAAGAATACGAGGCAAACGGCATCGCAGAATATTGGGTGATTGACCCGCTGCAAGCCGAGGCGCAGTTCCATCGGCTGGGTGAGGACGGTGTATATCATCTGCAAACGGTGGGCGAAGCTGGGTATCAGACCCCGCTGCTGCCTGATTTAAGCGTGCCGCTGGAATGGTTATGGACGCCGCGCCCGCCCAATCCAATTGAGTTGGTCGATGTTTTGCGCCAGATGGTGGGGGCGTCTTAGCGATTCTAGGCGTCGTGGATTTCTTCCTTGAGCCATGCCTCGATTTTAGATTTCGACATCTCATGCCCCAGCGCCACCAATTGTTTGTAGGCGGTGAATTCCAAGATTCCGTAGCGATTGGTTTCCAACTGTAATACGAGGTCGTTTTTAGTCGCTTGGAGCGCCGTGCGAATCCGCAAGACGTTCGAGAGTTCTGCCGAGCGCATGATAAGCCCCGGCATTGACGGCAATTGTAGGCGTTTCGCCATAGGGTTGAGCCAATTGAACATGATTCGCCACCCTGACACGTACTCATCCGTCAGGTTATAGAACGGGATATTATCATTCAGCGGGGAGGCCAGAATCCCAATCAACTTACCGCCGCCCATGAACTCTCGCGCCGCCGTGATGGGGAAGTTGTCGAGCAAGCCGCCGTCTACCAAGACTTCATTATCAATCAACATGGGCGTGAATACGCCGGGGATGGCGGTTGAGGCGCGGATGGCGCGGCGGACGCTGCCGTTGGTGAGCATCATCGGGATAGCGCGAGACATATTGGACGATACCGCGAAAAACGGCGTCCAGAAGTCCTCAATCATCGCGTCGCCGAATATTTCCTTAAACACCTGCGTAATTTTGCGCGAGGTCATAATCGAAAGGAACGGCGGCGTATAATCGAATAGCGTCCGCGACGAGGCGAATTTACTCGCTATCTTGACCATCTCCTCCGCGTTGGGTCTGAGGTTATAGGCAGCCGCAATCAACGCGCCGATGCTCGTGCCGCCCATCATATCTAACTCGACGCCCAGTTCTTCTAGTGCCTGTATCACCCCGATATGCGCGAAGCCGCGTGCCGCCCCGCCGCTCAGGACGAGTCCGAGTGATTTGCCGTTCATCCGCCGCGCCAAGCGCCGGTAATGGCGCAAATCCCCCAACCGGATATGATGATGCGCCTTCAATTTGCGCTGCGTCAGCCAAGCGCCCGTGCCGGATGGCGCGATGATGCGCGGTGAGTGTAGCAACACCAACTCTGGCGTGAGGTTAGGCGATTGGCGTTGGATGGCCTCCTCTACGGAGGTTTGGTCGGGGGTTTCATCGGCATAACCCACCAGATACACCCTGTCTGCTTGACGCAAGCAACGGCGTGTCCACGCCGTCCATCCCGGCGATGCAACATACAGCAAGGCGTCGAAATCGTTTTCCAACTTGCTCAACCAACCCGCGATGACCGCGCTCATCGGTTCATCGGTATCGGTATCGGCTGCGCCGATTGTCCCGAACTCGGCGTCGAATTTTTCGGTATCCAGCAGCATAGCAGAGCCGTGTGTTTGCAGTTCACGCAGTAGCCCGCGCACGAATTCGGGGGGCGGTTCACGGTGAATCGGGATGATGGCAACCGCCAGCGCGGTACGTTTACTTTTGACGCTGCCGACGTTCTGACTGCGTTGTTGGCGACGCACGATGCTCTGGGTGATGCTTAACATTGCCTTAGGGTGGGTGTCAATCAGACGATAAAATACCTCGCGGTTCAGGCGGACGACGTTGCTCTCTCGCACGGCGTGGACGGTAGCGCTGCGTGGCTCATCGGTCAATAACGAGAACTCGCCAACTGTCTCGCCAGACGCGACCTCGCCAATCATGCGGTCAACATCCAGACCATCGCGGTAGGTAATCTGAAGCCGCCCGTTGACCACGATGCACATATCCGAACCGATTTCGCCTTGCTTGAACAAGACTTGGCCCGTCTCCAGCGTGACCCATTGGAGTTCGTTTTGCAATTGATTGATGACGACGGCGTTCATCTCGCCAAAAACGTGATTCAGTACCTCGGTCAGTTGGGAACTGTAGAGGGCGTGACTGGGGAATGAGACGCCCAGCGCGTTCAAGCCGCTGAGGATGTCCGCGACTTGGGTATGCTGCAACCCCGGCAGGACTTCCTCGGTCAGCGACAGGACGAGGGCTGGGTACTGCCGAACCAATACGACGAAACTCGCTCGGTTCAGGCGGTAGAGTACGCTGTCTTCAGTGGCCGTCAGGGTGGCGGGGTTGGGCGCGATGCTCAACATCTCAAACGTCCCAATGCTATCCCCGGCAATCAGGTCAGGCATCGGGGTCAGACCGCCAGCGCGCAGGCTACCCTCACCGACGATATAAATGGCTTCGCAAGGTTCGCCTGCCCGCATAACAACTTCGTCGGCTTTGACGGACACTGTTTCGATATGTTCCGCAAGCGCTGCCGTGAGTTCCGGCGTCAGTCCATCCAACAAGGGGTGGGCAGCCCACGGCAACAGGTTTAAGGTTTCAGAAGTGGTATAGGTGGTCATACGGGCGTCCTTCACAACGTCAGAAATTACAGTCGTGATACATCAAATGGGATTATAGGCGATTTTTCGTCAGAGGGCGATTTTTGTGGTTTTTCACACTATAACCACACAGCCGGATTGATGTCACCGAGTCGCCCGTAGCACAGGGCAAAGCGTGCTATAATCCCAACGATTAAATACTGGATTCTAGCGAAAGGGTCGGGTCATGATTCAGAGGACACTTCGGGGGACGTTGGCGCTGTTGGTTGTGACGGCGGTCTGTTTGACGGTGGTTAGCGCACCGACGTTCGCCATCACCACGCCGACTCCGACCTCAATCCCAGTCACGCCCGATTCGCCAACTGAAACCACCGCGCCAACTGCAACCGATACCTATACCCCGTCGCCTACCGCGCTGTCGGTCAGCGCCACGCCGTCCAGTGTCCCACCGACGGCCACAGCCTTCATCCCGACGACTGACCCGATCATTCTGGATAGCACAGGCACAGTCGCCGCTGCAACAGCACAAGCGCTCATGACGACTGAGGCGATGAATTCCATCACGCCTAACCTCTCCGCGACGCCTACCAGTCAAGTTAATGAGACTGTCGCCGCCGTGACCGCCCGCGCCGCCACGCGAACCGCCGAATCAGCTCTGCCTGACTTGACCGCCACCCTGCCCACCAGCGGGGAGTCAACTACGCCAACGCCAGTCGATAATGCAAGCGGCGGCGGCCAAACCTTGTTGGTCGCTATCCTGATCGCGCTCGGTCTGATTGTGGTCGCGTTCAGCCAAGCCACGCGCCGCCGCTAACCGGAGTCGCCGGTTTTGAAATCCTCATCCGTCAGCGGATTCGAGCGGATTCTGCTGCTGCTCACCTGTGTTTGCCTGTTACTCACCGCCGTTCACGCCCTTGTTTTCCCACGATTCATCAATCTGGATGTCGGGTTGTATTTGGAGGTGGGCAATAAGCTGTTAGACGGAGACCGCCCTTATGTGGATTATGAGGAAAACAATTTTCCGATGATTCACGCCCTGAATGTGATTCCGGCGGGGTTGGGGCGGATCACCGGCCTCCCCCCGACGGTCTGGGTTCAGGTCTGTACCGTCGCCCTACTGATAGCCTGTATCGCGCTGACGCGGCGACTTCTGAGCGGGTATGCCGGGAGGACGGTTGCTGAGGTCGGCGGCTTCAGCCTCGCGCTGGTCTCATTTGGCCTGATGGTCACGCTGAATTGGGCGCAGCGCGAACACCTGTTTACGCTGATGTTCGTCCCGTGGCTAATTTTGCGAGTCTTACGGCGTGACGATCAACCGCTGGGGCGCGGATTCAGCTTCGCAATCGGGGTGATGGCTGGGGTTGGGATTGCGATTAAGCCGCATTTCGCAGTCATCGCACTGCTGCCAGAGGCCGTCGGTTTGTTGACCACGCGCCGCTGGAAAGTATGGACGCCAGAGGTGTTAGGCGTGGCGCTGGTGGCGGGGCTACACGCGCTGTATTTCGCGCTTAATCCAGATGTCCTGAGCGCGTTGATTCTGCTGCTACAACGCCTGAGCGCGGCGTATCAGGCCTATGACAGCACGACCATCGGAGCGCTATTGGTCTCGCCCGTCGTGTTGCTGAACGCGCTCTTGGCGCTGAGTCCCGTGCTGTTGAAAATGCGGGGATACCGCCTTCACATCGCCCCGCCCGCGCTGATGTGGGCATTGAGCGCGATGACCTTTGGCAGCCTGATCGCGTATATCCTGCAACAGAAGGGATGGGCGTACCATGCCATCCCGTTTGCCGTCTCGAATGTGATGCTGGTGGCGCTGTTAGCGACTGAGGGGATTGTCGCCGCGCTAGAGCGTACCCCCCAGCGGGCGATTCCGCGTTTGCGGGCGGCGGTGGTTGGGTTTGTGGCGGTGCTGATTGTCTTTCAGATATTCGGTGGGCGGGCGATTGGCCTGACGTTTGAGCGGGCGCGTACTTTTGACCTCGCGGGGTATATCGAAACCTACAGCGTGCCGGGGGATTGGGTGCTGTTCCTCGATACCATCCCCAACCCGACCTATCCGATGTTGCCGTATCTGAATCGGCGGAGCGCATCGCGCTATAGTTTCACCCAGCCATTTGTGCTGGCCTACTATGGGTATGAGGGCTTGCCGTATACCGACCCCGCACATGTCGTCCCCGCCCACGCGCAAGAGATGTTGGAGTCGATTGGCGCGGACATCACACGCCACGACCCAGCGATGGTGATTATCCGGGTGGGGCGCTGCAACTCGTGTTCGGACGACTTCCCCGACCTATACGATTATTTGCGCGTTCGCGGCGTGATTGACGCGGTGATTCTCCCCGCCTATGACTTGTTGACCGTGGACGCGCCGTTTTATATCTACGTCCGGCGGTAGACATAAAACGGCATGGGTTCAAAAATTGAGGCTATAACACCGCTTCTAGGCTAGAGATGGTCGATTCAATCAGGCTGACGGCGCTGCCCAACGTCTCGGCGTCGAAGGCGAATTTCGCGCCCGCCGCGCCGAACAATTCTGGTAGAGTCCCCGTCCCGCCCAACGCCAGCGCCTCGCGGTATGATTTGACCGCGCCCGCTTGGTTCTTGAGCGCATTCGCCCAGACCTGCACCGAACCGAGGCGGGCGAGACCGTATTCGACATAATACATCGGGTAACGGAAGATGTGCTGCTTGCGATGCCAGCCAGTGGCCTTATAGTCCTCATAGCCGGTATAGTCGATGTCCGGCTCGAATCGCGCCTTGAGTTCTAACCACTTGGCATCACACGCGGCGGGGTCAGCGGCGCGATTTGTGCCGTCATACGCCCACAATTGGAAGGCGTCCACCATCGCCATATACGGCCAGAATTGCAAAATCTGGTCGAGGTGTTCGATGCGGTCACGGGCGGCGTCCGGCGCGTCATAATACCCGCCAAATTCATGGGTCAAGTAGGGGGCGGCCAGCAGTTCCATCGCCATCGACGCGACTTCCGCGAACTCAATGGGGTAATCGCGCTGCTGTTCGTAGGGCAGATTTTCCATCGACTCGAAGTTGTGGAAGGCGTGGCCGATTTCGTGCAACAGGGTGCGGATGTCTGTCCGAGTATTGACCGCGTTCATGAACACGAACGGGCGGCGCGTTAGCGGATACGACGAACAATACGCGCCGGGGCCTTTGTGCTTACGGTTGGGCAGGTCGAGCAGATTTTCGCGCCGCATGGTGGCGTAATACGCGCCCAATTGCGGGTCAACGTGATTAAAGATCGACTCGGCCTTTGCCGCGAGGTCGTCAATATCTTTCCACGGGCGTAGCGGGGGAAGGCCGGTAGCGTCGGTGTCGAGGTCATACGGGCGCAGAATATCAAGGCCGAGCGTCTGGCGACGGCGCTCACGCGAACGAATCGCAGCCGGGACGACGACTTGTTCAATCGCTTCATGGAAGGTCTGATTGTCCGCCGGGGAGTAGTCAAACCGGCTGAATTGAATCCAGCGGTAATCGCGGTAATTATCGAATCCGGCATTTTTCGCCATCTGGTTGCGGACGGGGAAGGCGCGTTTCCAGATGGCGTTGATGGCGTCGCGGTCAAGCAACCAGCGATTGGCGAACAGGTCGAAGGCGTCCTTGCGGCGGGCGCGGTCTGTGTCTTGGAAGGCTTTCATCAATTCCAAGAGCGTGACTTCTTGCCCGTCCCATTGCACGACCTGTGCGCCCGTGATTTTGCCGTATTCGATGCCTAGTTTCTGCTCCTCAAGTTGGAGGGGGAGGTTTTCCTCGCGGAACAACTGGACTTCAGCACGCATCCGCTTGAGCGGTAGAGCGAAATTTTCCGGCTCGATAGTGCTGGCGAGTAATTTTTCGTTGAGGGCATTGCCAGCCTGAGCAAAGGGTTGGTAGAGGGTTTCCATCAGCGTCCGCAGGTGGGCTTCAGCGACCTCATCGGCGGTATTTTGGGTGGTGATGATTCGGGCGCGGTTGAGGATTTCACCGATGGCCTCTAAGAGGTGCGACCAATCGTGCAGGAATTGGTTAGCGGTGGCGTCGGTCAGGTCACGGGCTTGCAAATCGGCGAAATAGGGCGCAAAGTCTCCCCACGTCCAGTCTTTAATGGCATCGTAGGTTTTGGGTAAGGTGTTAAACATTGTTTTAAGCGGCCTCTTTGGGACAAATAAACGGTTTCAGGATTATACGTCTGATGGGGAATGATTTTCCTCGTCGGATTTCATGCGAGCGCACACACGGGTGCATCCCTACTTCCCTCAAGACCATACTTATGAGTAAGCCATCATGACTCCGTAGGGGTGGCGCGGTTGACGATACCCGCCTTACGCGGGGATATTCTAATGCCGTTTTAGGGATGAACGTGTTATATTCTAGGATGAGTGATGGGGTAATCACGAGGAACAATGACAGCTTTTAGCGAAACCGCAAATATTAAGTATCATGATGACGCTGCTCATGATGAAGTGATTCATTCAATTTTATCACTTGTTCAGAACTCGCTTGATCTGGAACAAGTCAGACAAGTGCTTGAATACGCTATTCAACTCACTAATGAGGTGAGTGGTGACATCCCTGAGAGCGACTTACCCATCCGCACCCTTCAGACCCGTAAGGTCAAGGGAAAAATCACCCAGAAAATCGCTAGCTCTGGCTTTGGCTATGAGAGTGAGGAATAGGTCTATTGCCTACCTCACACATCTATGAAAAGTCTCCGCAAGGGTGTTTCAGACAAGGCGAATTTCTAACCAATATCATCCTGTATCAACATGATTATCAAGTACAAGTTGGCAACGATGGTTTTCCTATGGGGAAATCGAAACAAATTCAAACGATTATTTGGGTGTGTTTTATGCTAAAACCCCGATCAAAGATCGTTTGGATTTTAAATCATCCCTCCACTAGTCTTATTGAGATAACTTTCCCTTATGCAATTGTTGTTACCCAAGATTGTGATTTGGAACAGGATTACATTCCGCGTTCTCAAGGAAAACTAAATAACAACCGAATCGTGAAAAATGTCCTGTTGTGCGAAGCGATGGATGTTCGAGAATTTCTCACCAAGAATCAAGAACTCCGCGAGTCGGATTCTGCACGTAAATTATTTTTACGCAACAAAGATGAACGCTATCATTATTTACAGAACGCTGACGCAGATGATGACGCGATAGGTGAAGGTCTGCCGGGATTTTGTGTGAGTTTCAAAACCTATTTTACTGTCCCAACCGATTATCTTTATCACCTTGCCAAAATGACACAAACGATGCGTCGATGTGTGTTAAAAAGCCCATATCTCGAACATTTTTCATCCCGATTTCATTATTATCATTCGCGAGTAGCACTTCCTCAAGACCATAGTTATGAATAAAACCGTCATGACTCCGTAGGGGTGGCGCGGTTGACGATACCCGCCTTGCGCGGGGATAATCAGACCATGAGACTCAAAATCCCCCCCCACAGATTCGCCGCCCTCGCCCTGTTGCTGGGTGGCCTGACCGGCTGCAACCTCAATACCGCGCCGCCGCCCGTGACGTATGTCATCATCACCGATACCCCCAGCGTTGACGCCGCCCTCGTCGCCACAGAACCCGCTCCGCCGACGGTCAGCGACGCGCCCACCGCGCTCCCGCAACCGACCAGCGCCCCGGCTCTGCAAGTCAGCCCGTCGCAGGCGTTGACCGATGCCCAAAGACGCGCCCATGATGGCTACTACGAGGACGCCCTGACCCTCTACAGCCAAATAACCGTCGCGCCGGATTCGACGCCCGCGCAAGTCTTGGCCGCTGCCGCCGGATATGCCGAGGTCGCGCTACGCGAAGGCGGATTCGAGCCGTCGCTGACCGTCTTAACCGACGCGCTGACTCGCTATCCCGATGCGCCAGAAGCGGCAGTCGCCTATTTCCTACGCGGGGAAGCCAATCTCGGCCTGTCGCGCTGGACATCCGCCATCAACGATTACCGCACGTATCTGACGCTGCGCCCCGGCCTGATTGACAGCTATCTCCATGAGCGAATCGCCGACGCTTTCCTCGCCCTGAACATGCCCGCCGAGGCGCAGGCCGCCTATGGTCAGGCGACAGCGGGAGGGCGGGCGCGAGTCCCGTGGGCGGCATTGCGTGAGCGTGCCGCGCAGGTCTATCTATCCGTCGGCCAGCCAATGCAGGCCGTCGCTGAATACGACGCCATCCTCGCCACCGCGCAGAATCGGGCGTATCTGGCCGACATCAGCCTACGCGCCGCCGCCGCCGCCCGCACCGCCGGAGATGCCTCTGCCGCGTTGCGCTATAAAACCCTGTTCGAGACCTATCCAGACAGCGCCGCCGGATTGACCGCGATGAGCGTCCTGAGCGAGTTGGGCGTGGCCGTCTCGGATTATGACCGTGGCCGCGCCTATTTCTACGCGGAAGATTACGCGGGCGCGATTCAAGCCTTCAATGACCACACCACCACCGTCGTGCTGATGGAAATTCCGCCGGAGTTGTATCTGCTTTTGGGGCAAGCCTACCGCGAAATCGGCAACACGCCCGCCGCGTTGGTCGCGTTTAAGACCATCGTCGAGCAATATCCGACCAGTCCGTTGTTCGGAGATTCGGTCTTGGAGCAGGGGCGGACGTATTTCACAGCCGGCGAAACCGCCCAAGCCATCAGCACCTATCTCGGCATCGCCGATACCTACCCGACGCTGCAAGCCGCCGCCGCAGAAGCGCTCTGGCGGGCGGGCTACTTATATTCCGAGTTGGGCGACATCGACAAATCGCTGGAGACGTTCGCCCGTCTGAGCGAAGCCTATCCGGTCAGTGAGCAAGCGGTCAGCGGGGCAGGAATCGCCGCCGCCGCCGCGTTAGCCGCTGGGGATAGAGGTCAGGCCGAACAGTGGTACGCCCGACTCGCCGCCGCGTCATCGGGTGAGACGCAGGCCGACGCTTATTGGCAGGTTGGTAAATTAGCCACCCAGCGCGGCGCGGCAGATGTCGCGCAGGCCGCCTATCAGAGCGCGATGGCCGCCAACCCAGATGGTTATAGCGCCGCCCGTATCCGTGAGCAATTGGCGGGGGTGCGCCCCTTCCAGACCCCGGCCTCTGCGCCATTGACCCGTGATGACTCGGCTGACCGTGCGGCGGCTGAGGCGTGGATTCGCTCTACGTTTGGCCTTGCGGCGGACGCGCCCGTAGGCAATCTGCCCGCTGTGCTGCTGGTGAATTCGGCATGGGTGCGCGGGATGGAGTTGTGGTCGCTGGGGCAATTTTCGGCGGCGGAAGTCGAGTTTGTCGAGGCGATGGATGCCTTTGAGACTGACGGCGCGACCTTATATGGTATGTCGCTGATGCTGAAAGATTTGGGGGCGTATTATCCATCACAACAGGCCGCCGCCAATCTGATTACCGCCGCCGACGCCGCGACCTTGACCGCCCCAGCCTTCATCGGGCGGTTACGCTTCCCCGCGCCGTACCCAGACCTGATTCAATCCATCACGTCAGAATATCGCATCGACCCGTTGCTCTTGTTGAGCCTGATTCGCAACGAGAGCTTGTTCGATACCTATGCGACGGCGGCGGCGGGCGAAAAGGGCATGTCGCAGGTCATCCCGTCCACGGCGGACTATATCGCGGGCAAGATTAATTGGCCGGATTATCAGCACGAGGATTTGTTCCGCCCGTATGCCGGAATCACCTTCGGCGCGGTATATCTTGAGGAACAGCTTGAGTTGTTTGACCGTAACGCGGCGGTGGCGCTGTCAGCCTATAACGCCGGGCCGGGGCGCGGCATCGCGTGGCAAGAGGCATCGGGCGGCGCGACGGATTTTGATGCCTTCCTGAACGCCATCACCATCAGCAGCACAAAGGGTTATGTCCGTCGGATTTACACCTTCTACGCGACTTATCGGACGCTGTACGCAGTCGAGTAGGGGCGACTCATGAGTCGCCCTTATACCTCCCCATACGGGTATTGCGTGGCTTCTTCAATCAGGCCGCGTTCCCCAGCCGTCAGGCCAAAGGCGTCATA
>DAOTTP010000036.1:0-73692 GCA_034437835.1 Anaerolineae bacterium
TCACAAACGGAGTGATGAGTCCTGATCGAGAAACAAAGGCATAGGGGCAAGGTGCAAGACTGTGATTCAAATCGTTAACACTGCTTTTAGATGTGTAAAGGTTCTTGATACACCCCAAACGCTTGACGCATGACATTCATGGTTTCCGCCAGAGTCGCGCCGACACGGGCGCAATCCAACAGGTAAGGCATGGTGTTCTGGTCATCATCACAAGCGCGGCGCAAGACATTCAACGATTGCTCGGTCTTTTCCGCGTCACGGGTCTGGCGCAAGGTCTGTAGACGCGCCACTTGCCGCTGATAGCCTTGCGGATCCATCGCTAGAATCGGGATTTTCAACGGCTCATCCACAACGTATTTGTTAACCCCGACGATCACCCGTTCGCCGCTGTCCACCGCCTGCTGATGACGGTAGCTGGAATCAGCGATTTCTTGCTGGAAAAAGCCGAGTTTTAGCGCTGGAATCACCCCGCCGAACTCATCAATCCGCCGGAAGTAGTCATAGACCGCCGCTTCTGTTTTATCGGTCAGCGCCTCAACAAAATAACTGCCGCCCAACGGGTCAACCGTATTGATGACGCCCGACTCCTCCGCGATGACTTGCTGAGTCCGCAGCGCGATTCGCACCGCGTGTTCGCTGGGCAACGCCAGTGCCTCATCCATGCTATTGGTATGCAGCGATTGCGTCCCGCCCAAGACTGCCGCCAGCGCTTGCATCGTCACCCGTGCGATGTTGACCTCTGGCTGTTGCGCGGTCAAACTCACCCCCGCCGTCTGGGTATGGAATCGCATCAGCCACGAGCGCGGATTCTTCGCCCCAAATGTCTCGCGCATCTCTCGCGCCCAAATCCGGCGGGCGGCGCGCATCTTGGCGACTTCCTCGAAAAAGTCATTATGGCAGTTGAAGAAGAAACTCAGGCGCGGCGCAAACTCATCAATATCCAGCCCGCGTGCCAATGCCCAACGCACATATTCCAACCCGTCAGCCAGTGTGAAGGCCAATTCCTGAATCGCCGTGCTGCCGGCCTCGCGGATATGATAGCCGCTGATGCTGATGGTGTTCCATTCCGGCATGTGGCGCGTGCCAAATTCGATGGTATCCGTAACCAGTCGCATCGACGGTTCAGGCGGGAAGATGAACTCTTTTTGGGCGATGAATTCCTTGAGGATGTCATTTTGCAGCGTCCCGCGCAGTTTCGCCATTGGGATGCCGCGCTTTTCCGCCGCGGCGATGTAATACGCCCAGATGACCGGCGCAGGGCTATTGATGGTCATGCTGGTGGTCACTTTGTCCAGCGGAATCCCATCCATCAAGATTTCCATGTCTTGCAGTGAGCTAATCGCCACGCCGCACGACCCAAACTCGCCCAATGCTTCCGGTGAATCCGTATCGTAACCCATCAGCGTCGGCAGATCGAACGCCACGCTCAAGCCCATATTCCCCTGTGAAATCAAGTACTTGAAGCGTTCATTGGTTTCTTCCGCCGTCCCGAATCCGGCGAACATCCGCATCGTCCACAGTTTGGCGCGGTGGCCGGTAGCATGGATCCCACGGGTATACGGGTATTCGCCGGGGATGCCGAGGTCGCGCTCATAATCAAGGTCGGGGACATCTAGCGGCGTATACAGCCGGTCAATCGGCACGCCCGACTCGGTGGTGAAAACCTTGCGGCGTTCCGGCATTTTACTCAGGGTAGGCGCTAGGGTTCTCTGTTGCCATTCCCCTAACGCGGACTTCAGACGATTCAACTTGTCAGCATTAAAACTCATTGGAAAATGTCCTTTTATAAACGAATACTTTCGCCTATTTAGCGCGGACAACACGGGCATTGCCCCTACGAATCGCCCGATATTTGTAGGGACACGGCACTGACGTGTCCGTTTCGGCGAAGGTATTGATAAACCATATTCACCCATTATTGTACACAAAACAAAACGGAGATGCCTGATAAACCATCAGACACCCCCGTTTTTCACATCAAATGGCGAAAACAACGGATGTGAGTCCTACAACGCATCACCCATCACTTTTTCACTCATCACTAGCCCCTACATCGCCATGCCGCCGTCAACATTGATGACTTGGCCGGTGATGTAAGACGATTCATCCGCCGCGAGAAATGCCGTCGCATGGGCGATTTCTTCCACGCTACCCCAACGCCCTACCGGAATCACCCCGTTCAACTGCTTCACGAGGTCTTCTGGCAGGTCTTTGGTCAAATCGGTGAGGACGAATCCCGGCGCAACCGCGTTGACTGTGATACCGCGATTGGCATATTCCCGCGCCAGCGATTTGGTCAGCCCCAATAGGCCAGCCTTGCTCGCGCTATAATTAGTCTGTCCGGCTTGCCCTACCACCCCGCTCACGCTGCTGATATTGATGATTCGGCCATACCGCTTCCGCATCATCACGCCGATGGCCGCCTTACAGCACAGCCACGCGCTCTTGAGATTGGTGTCGATGACCGTATCAAAATCCTCGGCGCTCATGCGGATAATCAAACCATCGCGGGTGACGCCCGCGTTGTTAATCAGGATATCGACCTTGCCAAATTTCTCAATCGTCGCCTTGAATAGGGCTGCGACCTGCGCCTCATCACTGACATTGGCCTGTACCGCAATCGCTTGGCTGCCCGCTTCGACAATCGCGCTGACGACTTCCTCAGCGGCGGCTGGGCTACTGTTGTAGTTCACGACCACCGATGCGCCCAACTTGCCGAGTTCCAACGCAATCGCCCGCCCGATACCTCGGCTGGCTCCGGTCACAATTGCAACGCGCCCTTGTAGGTTTGCCATAATTGCCCCCTCCTGAGTTCCGGTTAAGCCAGCTGTGCCGTGCGTGCAGCAGCGATGTCAGCCTTGAACGACGCCAGCATATCCTGCTTCTGCTCATCGGTCAGGCCGCTGCCGTGAACGCCGTTCAGCGCAATCGCGACGAGGTCATCTGCCGTCGCGCCGCATTGATTAGCGGCCAACAGATATTGGTCAACGGTATTGGTTTTCATCCGCGCCGTAGCATTGGCGGTCAGCGAAACCTTCACCCCTGCGTCCAAAACAGCCCGCAACGGGTAATCGCTAACGTTCGCGACATGCTTAAACCCAGTGGTCTGGCTCAACGGCACATCCAGCGCAATCCCCATTTGTGATAGGCGGGCGCACAGCGCTTCGTCATTCCCAACGGGGAAAGAACTCTGGATACGGGTCAGCGACAGGTTATCCAGCGCGTCGTTAATCCCCGCCGCGCCCAACTGTTCACCCGCACGAGCCACACGGGCGATAGCGCGCTTGGCCGCGCCAGTGAACGGGCGCTCAAACCCCATCAATTGCTGGCCGGTTTCGTTCCCGACCAATGCGATACCGACCACATTATGGCGGCGGGCGGTGGTGGTGTTCGCCATACGGATGATTTCATCGGCGCGTCGGGCTTCGTCACGCGGGACATTGAACACCCACGCCAACTCAATCCCCCAACCGCGCTTGGCGCGGTCACGACCATCGCTCAGGGCTTCCATCAGTTCTTCAAGCGTGGTCTCGCTGCCGGTATAGCGAGTCGGCGTGATGCCGATTTCCGCGTACTTGACGTTCTGCTTGACCAGCGACACGCCGATGTCATAGACCATCCGAATCAGGTCTTCGGGATACTTCGCCCATTGGCTGACGGCGTTATACAGGTCGTCCAATTTAGCGATGTCAGGCTGCTCTAAAGCCGCCACCCACGGGCGCATTGGCCGTAGGAGTAGCGAAATCTCGTTCAGATCAGCCACGTTCTTCCATGCCTCAGCCGCAACACAGCCTTCAAACTGAAGGCCAAGCTCAACTTTCGGCAAAGCGTGAATAAATGATTCCAGCGTCATCTCTATCCTTCCTGCGCTGTGCTGGATACGGGTTTGCTATGCTGACGATTCAGCGCCGCCCGTACCAACCCTGTGAATAACGGATGCGGATTGTTAGGACGGCTGGCAAATTCCGGGTGGAATTGCGAACCGACCATATAAGGATGATTGGCGATTTCCGCAATCTCCACCAATCCCCCGTTCGGGCTGAGGCCGCTGAACAACATGCCAGCGCCTTCAAACTGCTCCCGATACTCGTTGTTAAACTCAAAACGGTGACGGTGACGCTCCATCACAGCCGCCTGACCATAGGCCGCAGCCACCTTAGAGCCGGGGGTGAGTTGGCACGGGTAAGACCCCAGCCGCATCGTCCCGCCCAATTCCTTCACGGTCTTTTGTTCCAGCATCAAGTCGATGACGTTGTGTTCGCTGCCGCTCTCGAACTCGGAACTGTTGGCGTCTTCAATGTTGATGACGTTACGTGCGAATTCGATGCACATCGTCTGCATCCCCAAGCACAGCCCCAGATACGGAAGCTGCTGCTCACGGGCGTACCGCGCTGCAAGGATTTTACCCTCAATGCCGCGTTGACCAAAACCGCCCGGGACGACGATGCCGTCTAACTGCGCCATCTGCTCCCAGCCACGGTCTTTTTCAAGGTCGCTACTGTGAATCCAGTGCAGTTCCAACTTAGCTTCAAGGTTACTAGCGGCGTGGAAAATGGCTTCTTTGACGCTCATATAGGCGTCATGCAGTTCAACATACTTGCCGATAATGCCGATTTTGACCGTGTGCTTAGGGGAGCGCATCCGCTTAATCATCGCCCGCCATTCACCCAGCTTAGGGGCGTGCGCCCGCGCTGTCAGGTCAAGCTTCTTGATGATGTAATCGCCCAAACCCGCATCTTCCAGCGCCAACGGCACATCATAGAGCAAGTCCGTCGTCACCAACGGGATGACCGCGCTTTCCTCTACGTCGCAGAATAGTGCGATTTTCTGACAGACATCCTTCGGCACGGGGAAATCAGTACGCGCAATAATCACATGCGGCTGAATCCCGATGCTCCGTAGGTCGCGGACGCTGTGCTGGGTCGGCTTAGTCTTGAGTTCGTTGGTCGCGCCGATGTGCGGCAAGAACGTGACATGGATATAGCACGTATCCTCACGCGGCAAGGTCTGGCGCATCTGGCGGATGGCCTCAAAGAACGGCTGCCCTTCGATGTCGCCCACTGTGCCGCCGACCTCGACCAATACCACGTCTGGGTCACTGTTCAGGCTGACCAATTTCACACGGCGTTTGATCTCGTTGGTGATATGTGGAATCACCTGAATCGTCCCGCCCAAGTAATCGCCTTTGCGCTCTTGGTCGATGACGTAGCTATAAACCTGCCCCGCCGTGGCATTACACGTCCGGTCGAGGTTCTCGTCGATAAAACGCTCATAGTGACCGAGGTCGAGGTCGGTCTCCGCCCCGTCAGCCGTGACGAACACTTCGCCATGCTGATATGGACTCATCGTGCCGGGGTCGATATTGAGGTAGGGGTCAAGTTTCTGGATAGCGATCTTTAGGCCGCGTGCCTTCAGGATTCGCCCGATGGCCGCGGCTGTGACGCCTTTACCAACCGAACTGACTACCCCACCCGTGCAGAAGATGTACTTTGGATTGGACATTGGCCTCTCATCCGCTGCTTGTGATACAACAAAAACCCGGCAAGGCCATCCGGCCCGCCGGTAATTACCCACGGACTTCAATTGTCCAACAGAATTGCGGACGTGACTAGATTAACTTTGCCAAGTCGTCTGCTGCACGGCGCATTTCCAAGAAGATGAGACCCAACCGCGCATCATCTCGCACCAGCGATGTCAACACGGCCTCAGCACCAACCGAGACGAGGATGACATAACCGCCTTTGCCACGCACATACACTTGCTCTAGGGAACCACGACCCAATTCTGCCGAGATACGCTCACCCAGTGACAGCATGGCTGCCGACATAGCTGAAACGCGGTCTTCCTCAATCCCGGGGGGGAGGCTCGATGCAATGCTCAGGCCGTCTACGCTGATGACCGCCGAGGCTTCAACACCGGGGCCGGCAGCCTGCAAATCCCGCAGACGATCCACCATATATTCCGTGCGCGATTTCGCCATGTCGCTGAATGCTCCTTTGGCCCGCCGCCAGCTTCGGCGGGAGAGTCATGAATCAAGTTCCACAGACATCAAAACTTACTCCCCCCATTGTATCAGAAAACCGCAAGTGCGCAAAAAGACGACATTCCAAAACCGTACATCATCCGTAGGGTCATCACGCGACTGCTGTTTAAGCCGTAGGGTGAACGTTCACCCCCGTTTTTCGTCTCACCCGCTATAATGGGGGGATGTTATGAACTCAGCGAAACAGGCGTAAGCATGACTGATCGTCCGAACCCCACCCGCCCCGGCGGGGAAACCAATATTGTCGCCCAAGTCCAAAATGTGGCCGAGCGCGTCGTCCAAAGCATCGGACAAGTCATTTATGGCAAACGCAACGAAATCCGCCTCACCGTCCTGAGCCTGCTGGCGCAAGGGCATATCCTCCTAGAAGACATCCCCGGCGTCGGTAAAACCACGCTCGCAAAAGCAATGGCGCGTTCCGTCGGCTGCAACTTCAGCCGCGTACAATTCACGCCTGACCTCCAGCCCGCCGCCGTGACCGGCACATCCATCTATAATGAAGCCACCCGCGAATTTGTCTTTCACCCCGGCCCGATTTTCGCCCAAATCGTGCTGGCGGACGAAATAAACCGCGCCACGCCCAAAACCCAGTCCGCGCTCTTAGAGGCGATGGAAGAGCATCAGGTCACCGTAGACGGCCAGACCTACCCGATGCAGCAACCATTTTTGATTATGGCGACCCAGAATCCCATCGACTACGAGGGGACATATCCGCTGCCCGAAGCCCAGCTAGACCGCTTCCTGCTGCGTATTCAGTTGGGCTACCCCAGCCCCGCCGAGGAATTGGTCGTGTTGTCCTCACAACAATATGAACATCCCATCAACAATGTCCGTCAGGTCGTCACCCTGCAAGAACTCGTCACCGCCCAACGCGCCATCCGCGATGTTTACGCCGCTGAGGAAATCAAGCGCTATATCGTCGAATTGGTCAACGCGACTCGCCGTCACCCGTTGGTCTATCTCGGCGCAAGCCCGCGTGGGTCGTTAGCGCTATTCCGCGCCTCGCAAACCCGTGCAGCGATGGCCGGGCGCGATTACATCTTGCCCGATGACATCAAGGCGTTGGCCGAGTCCACACTCGCGCACCGCATCATCCCGCATGACCGCGACGTGAATACCCGTCAAATCGTGCAAGAAGCCCTGCAAACGACGCCGGTTCCGGGGGCGACGGCACGCTAGAAAGCCGGTCATGACTCATAACAACCGACGCAATATCCTCTATATCTTGGTCGTCGCAAGCACGGTAGCTGGTTTCCTAACCGGTGAACGCCTGCTCTTCAGCGTCGCTTATCTGTTGGCGGGCGTCTTATTGTTCTCATTCATCTGGGCGCAAATCGCCATCCGATGGGTGCGAATCAGCCGCCGCAGCCAAACCCAGCACGCACGGGTCGGCAAGACCATCGAAGAACATTTCAGCGTCCGCAACACCGCCATCGTCCCCAAATTATGGCTAGAGGTCAAAGACCTCTCAGACTTGCCCGGCCACCGCGCCAGCCATGTCGTCCCAGCGCTGACCGGATTAGGGACGTTCCGGTGGGAAACGCGGACGGTGTGCGTCTCTCGCGGCGAATTCCGCCTCGGCCCAATGACCATCCTGAGCGGCGACCCGTTCGGGCTGTTCGTCATCCCACGCAGCATCCCAGCCATCTCGCGCCTGATTGTCTACCCCAACCTCGTCCCGATTAAACGCTTCAACCTCGTGACCGGTAACACGACCGGCGGGGAGGCCAAACGCCAGCGTTCGCCCAATGTCACCCCGAATGTCGCAGGCGCACGCGATTACTCCCCCGGCGACAGCCTGACCATCATGGACTGGAAAGCCACGGCACGCTATCGCCAGTTGATGGTCAAGGAATTTGACCTCGACCCGCTGATGGATGTCTGGCTGTTTGCCGATTTCTCATCGCGCTCACTGGTCGAAGACCCAAGCGTCCGGCGCGTCAATGGGACGGGGCCGGTCTTGCCCGACCACCCCGGCCTCCCACCATCCTCAGAGGAATATACCGCCGTCATCATCGCGTCATTGGCGCAATATTTCCTAGACCTTGACCGTGCGGTGGGCTTCTCCGCCCATATCCCCCAGCGCCGCCTCTTGCAGCCAGATCGCACCAAACGCCAGATGACCCACATCCTCGAAGCCCTCGGCACGGCGCGTAGCTTGTCCGAATATTCGCTAGACCAGATGTTGGCGCAAGAAACCCAACATTTCACCCGTGGAACGACCCTCTTACTCGTGACTTCATCCGCTGAGAGTTCATGGGTGGCGCGGGCAAAACGCCTCAGCCAACGCGGGGTCAAGACCATGTGCATCTACCTCGACCCGACCACCTTCAACCCGCTCACCCGTGCCGAAGATGTCCGCCGCAGCCTACGCTCATCCGGCATCCCGACCATCATCATCCGCTGCGGCGAAGATTTATCCCACGCCCTCAGCCAAAAATCACAATAGGGGCGACAGCGTGCTGCGCCCTATAACGATGTGAAACGATTGTGACCGTAGAGACACCCAACGGGGTGTCCGCCTATCCCGAAAACGGACGGCAAGAATGCCGTCCCTACACTAATGTTCAGACTGTGTGAAACGATTGTGACCGTAGGGACACCTTTCTGGGCGTCCGCCTATCCCGAAAACGGACGGCAAGAATGCCGTCCCTACTAATGTTCAGACTGTGTGAAACGATTGTGACCGTAGGGACGCCCAACGGGGCGTCCGCCTATCCCGAAAACGGACGGCAAGAATGCCGTCCCTACACCACTAATGTTCAGACTGTGTGAAACGATTGTGACCGTAGGGACACCCAACGGGGTGTCCGCCTATCCCGAAAACGGACGGCAAGAATGCCGTCCCCACACCACTAATGTTCAGACTGTGTGAAACGATTGTGACCGTAGGGACACCCTTCTGGGCGTCCGCCGAAATTTGAGATTTGATGCGTTTGCCCTGCCACCTTCAAAAAATCGGTTTGCACGAAATTTCGTATATCTGCACGAAAATTCGTATATCGGCGCGACAGCTAAAAACGCTTGCACGAAAATTCGTATATTTGCACGAAAATTCGTATATTTGCACGAAAATCCGCGAACTTGCACGAAAAATCGTATATCCATTATAGGGGCATGGCGTGCCATTGGCCCCCTCCCTAATCACGCTTATTTCTCCCTCAAACTGTAATCGGACGCCATATCCGCCATGTCGGATGCAACAACAGATAATAACCCGCCAACGCCCCGCTATACACCAATACTCCCGTGTAGATGATCAAACTCAGGCGTTGTTCCGGTAAAACCGTCGAGAAATGCCCAATAAACGGCAAAATTAAGATCGCATCATACGCGAGAAAACCCAATAATTGGCCGACAGCATTCCCCCAGCGCGGCAACCACGCCCCATAAGCGAAATAGAAAGTCGTCCCAAAAAATATCCAGCCAATCATCACCGAGGTTTCAGGTTTCAACGGCCACGGGAAGATATTGGGGATTTTGAGCAGCAACGACACCGATACCATCAACAAAATCACCGCGAACACGGCAAACGAAATCCGCACAAGCGTCGGAGTCGGGCGCAGATCACGTAGCGGGAATCGTCGCGCCCAACCCACAACGCCCACATTAACGAGCATAAATACGCCGAACATGACCACATGCGGCCAATAAGTCGGTGTGCTAGTGAGCGACATCTGACCTAAAAACAAGCTGATACCCGCCGCCTGAAGCGCCAAATTCACCCCGCCCCCAAAGGCCCCCGCCCAATCTCGGCTCAGGCCAATCCAAATGACGGGCAGCGCGATGGCCGCCGTAATCGAAGCGATAAAAATATACGTCAAACGGCCATCAGGCCACATCCACAGCCCGGTTATCGCCCCGATTTGAGCGAAAAATCCAATCGTTAAGACGATGGCAAACACACCCACCCCTAAAAAAACTGAGCTTAAACGACGTTCCATCTGAAATTCCTCTATTTTTACCCGTCCTAGCCTCATACTATATCGAAAATGGTAAATAAAAACCGCCCCAGACGGTGTGTCTGGGGCGGTAAAAGGTGCGGAAGATTCGGGTTTCAGCGCGGCTGAACCCTTAGTTCATGAGCATTTCTTCGCTGTCGCTGTCGTCAAAGACATCGCCATCGCGGTCAAGTGCGCCCTGTGATTCGAGCGTCTGGTTCGGGGCAATCAGTTCACGGTCTTGGTAGGTATGGAAGCCCGTACCCGCCGGAATCAGCTTACCGATGATGACGTTCTCTTTCAGGCCGTACAGACGGTCAATCTTGCCTTCGATGGCCGCGCCCGCCAACACCTTAATGGTGTGTTGGAAGCTGGAAGCCGACAAGAAGCTGTCGGTGTTCAAGGCGGTCTTAGAAATGCCCAGAAGCACCGGCACCGCCTTAGCAGGCTCGCCGCCCTTCACAATCACCTTGGCGTTCAGGTCAATCAGTTGCAGACGGTCAATCAACTCACCCGGCAGCAATTCGGTTGACCCGCCGGTGGTGATTTGCACCTTAGACAACATCTTGCGGATGATGACTTCAAAGTGCTTGTCTGCGATGTTCACGCCCTGAGCGCGGTAGACCTTATGCACCTCATTGAGCAGGTACATTTCGGTGGCTTCCTCGCCCAACACGCGCAAGATACGATGCGGGTTCTTCGCGCCGTCGGTCAATTGCTGACCGGCAAACACTTCTACCCCGTCCTCAATCCCCGGCAGCAAACGACCAATCGAGGGGATGTCATAGACTTCCTCAATCGTGCGCTCATACCGCAGGAACAATCTGCGCCCTTCAAGATGTACCGTGCCGTCCATCTCAGCGAGCAGTGCGCCGTCGCCGTCAGGAGCGCGACCCAGCACTGCGCCGAGCTTGATGACCGCCTCATCAGCGACCTCAATCGACCAGCCATCAGGGATGGTCACATCGGTGCTGAACACCTCAGAGTTGATGACGGTGGCCGTGCGGACGCCATCTTTCTTGCCGAGCCGCAGGATACCGTTGATGTCGGTCATCACGGCCTCGCCCTTCGGCTTCTTGCGCGCCTCGAACAGTTCTTCGACACGCGGCAGACCGCTGGTGATGTCACCGCTGGACTGCGCCGTACCACCGCTGTGGAACGTGCGGAGGGTCAGCTGCGTACCCGGCTCACCGATGGACTGCGCGGCGACGATGCCGACAGCCGAACCGATATTGACCATCTCACCGCGTCCGAGGTCACGCCCATAGCACAAGGCGCAAATGCCGTGGATGAGCGAACAAGTCAACGGGCTACGGACGGGGACTTCTTCCAGCTTACTGCGCTGAATACGGTCAGCCACATCTTCGTCAATCATTTGGTTGCGGGCGACAATCAAGACACCGGTTTCTGGGTCGTGAATATCTAACGCAGCCGCACGCCCCATAATGCGCTCATACACCACTTGACCGCCGATGTCGTCCGAACGGCGAATCGTCAGGTGACGATTCGTGCCGCAATCGGTACGATTCACGATCACGTCTTGACCTACGTCCACCAAACGGCGAGTCAGATAACCAGCGTCTGCCGTGCGGAGCGCGGTGTCGGCCAGACCTTTACGTGCGCCGTGCGTGCTGATGAAGTATTCCAGCGCGTTCAGACCTTCGCGGAAGTGGCTACGGATGGGCAAGTCGATAATGCGTCCCGACGGGTCGCTCATCAAACCGCGCATACCGGCCAACTGCGTAATCGGGCCGAAACCGCCTTTGGTCGAACCGGACAACGCCATAATCGCAATTGGGCCATACGGGTCGAGTGCGCCCTTCATCAGCGACTCAAGGTAGTCCTTCGCTTCACGCCAGACATCGACGGTGCGCTGATAACGTTCCTCTTCCGAGAGCATCCCACGGCGGAACTCGCGCTCTGCCTGTTGAACGGCTTCATCGGCTTCCTTCAAGATGCCTGCACGCTCATCAGGTACGGTCAGGTCAGAGACCGCCACCGTCGTCCCTGAAACCGTCGCATAGAAGAAGCCCATGTTCTTGATCGAGTCTACCAACTCGGTTGTGATGTCAGAACCGAGGCGTTGGAACGAACGCGCCACCAAGTCCTGCAAGCCCTTCTTACCGAGCGTCTCTTGGACAAAGCGCAGTTCATCTGGGACAATCCGGTTGAACAATGCACGCCCAACAGTGGTGATTTCTGCGCGTTCCTGTGCGGCCAAGTCGTCATAGACATTGCCCAACAGAATCGGGGTGTGAATTTTCACTTCACCGAGGCGGTACAGATATTCCACCTCGTTGATGTCCGTCACCAAACGGCGCTCATGCAGGTTCGCCAACGTCAGCTTATCGCTAAGGTTGCGTGCGCGGATGAGTTTGTCCATCTCGTACCCGTTGAACAAGGCGATGTCGATATCGCCGTTCAAGAGCGCGTCGATGGTCAAGTCAACGGCCTTCTTGGTGGTCTTGGTGCGGCCACGCTCATCGACCATCGTCTCATCGCTGTAGGTGGTCAGCAGCGGAATCTGGTGGCGGATGGCGTAGTAATAGCCGTTGGAGCGCATCGCAACGCCGACCTTAACGCCCTTATCATAGAGCGCGTCAATCGTGCGATATTCATCTGCTTCAGCCAAACGCGAGACGACTTCGACGCTGGGATCCATCGTCAGATAATAAATCCCAAGCACCATGTCTTTGGCCGGGGCGACAATCGGCTGACCGTCGGCTGGCTTCAACAGGTTACGCGAACTGAGCATCAATTCACGGGCTTCCTGTACAGCCTTTTCACTCAGGGGGACGTGAACCGCCATCTGGTCGCCGTCAAAGTCTGCGTTGAACGCCGAACAGACCAACGGGTGAATCTGGATGGCCTTGCCTTCAACCAGAATCGGCTCAAAGGCTTGGATGCCGAGGCGGTGGAGGGTCGGCGCACGATTCAACAGCACGGGGCGGTCTTTAATCACCTGCTCCAACGCTTCCCAGACTTCGGGACGCTCACGCTCAATAATGCGCTTGGCGCCTTTGACATTTTGGGCGTAGCTGTCCGCCACCAATTTGCTGATGACGAACGGGCGATACAATTCCAGCGCCATCGTCTTGGGCAGACCGCACTGGTGTAGCTTGAGGCGCGGCCCAATCACGATGACCGAACGGCCAGAGTAGTCCACGCGCTTACCCAATAGATTGCGACGGAAACGCCCCTTCTTGCCCTTGAGCATATCGCTCAGGGACTTGAGTTCACGACGCCCCCGACGGCTCAAGGCACGCCCACGCTGGCTGTTGTCGATGAGGCTGTCCACCGCTTCTTGAAGCATACGCTTCTCGTTGCGGACGATAACATCCGGCGCACCGAGTTCAAGCAGGTGCTTGAGGCGGTTATTGCGGTTAATCACGCGACGGTACAGGTCGTTCAAGTCGCTGGTGGCAAAACGTCCGCCGTCCAACTGCACCATTGGGCGCAAGTCGGGCGGGATGACCGGCAAGACTTCCAGAATCATCCACTCAGGACGATTGTGGCTCTTACGCAAGCTCTCAACCACCTTCAGACGCTTGGTAGCCTTCTTTTTGCGCTGCTTGCTCTTGTTGTGGCGCAGTTCATTCCAAAGCTCAACCGACATCGCGTCGAGGTCAAGCCCTTTGAGGATTCTGTGGAATGCCTGAGCGCCCATGTCGGCCTCGAACGCGCTGCCAAATTTGGCGCGGAGTTCGCGGTAACGGCTTTCGCTCAGGAATTGCAGGACGTGTAGCTCTTGAAGTTCGCGCTTGGCTTCGCTGGCGGCCTTCATCACATCGCCCATGCGGTCTTGCAACTTGGTCATCCGCACATCAAGGCCATCCGAGGCGGATTTCTTGAGGCTATCGCGCTGGCCTTCAAGTTCAGCCATCGCCGAACGGCGTTGCGAATCGATTTCGGATTGCAAAT
This sequence comes from Anaerolineae bacterium, assembly GCA_034437835.1. GTDB lineage: Bacteria > Chloroflexota > Anaerolineae > Aggregatilineales > Phototrophicaceae > Flexicrinis. The sequence continues at coordinate 13,906 of DAOTTP010000036.1, forward strand.
CGTTCAAGTAGTCGTTGGTGACATCCTTGATTTTGGCGAGATGTTCATTGGTGACGACCTCGCCCTTACGGACGATCATCGCATCAGCCGCATCCAACAGCACATCAGACTCCGGAGCCTTACCGCGCAGCACTTCGAGGCGAGACTGCACCGCAGCCGCTTCGCTCATCAGCTTATCGGTCAGGCGTGCGAGTTCTTCTTCATAGTGACGGGCGATTTCCGCCTCACGCGATTCAAACTCGACCAGACGCTCGTCACGATCACCACGAATCTCGGTCATCTGACCTTTGATATCGTCGCCAAGTTCGTTCTCTTTGGCTTCCAACTCGCGGTCAATGCGTTTCACTGCACGGGCGCGCGCATCTTCATTGACGCCGGTCACGACATACTGCGCGAAATACAGCACGCGGTCAAGATTGCGGCGGCTGACATCCAGCAATAGGCCGAGGTAGCTCGGCACGCGGCGGGTATACCAGACGTGCGCCACCGGCGCGGCAAGGTCGATATGACCCATACGCTCACGGCGGACAACCGAACGGGTCACTTCTACGCCGCATTTGTCGCAGATGACGCCCTTATAGCGGATGTTCTTGAACTTGCCGCAATAACACTGCCAGTCACGAGTCGGCCCAAAGATGGCCTCGCAGAACAGGCCGTCCTTCTCTGGGCGCAACCGGCGATAGTTGATGGTTTCAGGTTTGGTAACTTCGCCATAAGACCACTTCTTGATTTGTTCGGGTGAGGCTAAACTCACGCGGAGTGCCGTAAAATCTTTGGCCGCCAAGGGGCATCCTCCTGCTTAAAGGGTGACAAGCAATTTGGGGGGAATTTCGTGGGAAAATCACACTCGGTGTAAACGAACGCAAAGCCACACGTTAGATTGGGCTTAACCAGTCCACGTTGGCTTTTCAATCGGAAAACACCGTTTTTTGCACATTCGTATTGCCTAGTATACGCGCCTAAATGCCTGCCGTCAAGCAAACATCGCCGCTTACTACATTAGACATTGGCAAAGTGACCCGGCTTATTTCTGTTCAGCCGTGCTATTCTCGGCTACTTTCATCTGGAGAAAGGCGTGCATGAAGTCATTTAGTCGGCCATCCAGCACCGCAGAGCTATTGCCGGTCTCGTGATTCGTCCGTAAGTCTTTCACCAACTGATAGGGATGCAGTACATAAGACCGTATCTGGCTGCCGAAATTGGCGTCCATATAATCGCCTTTTAGCGCCGCCAGTTCCGCTTCCTTGCGTTGCCGCTCAAGGTCAAGTAGCCGCGCCTTGAGGATTTGCATGGCGCGTTCACGGTTCTGAGCCTGACTGCGCTCATTCTGGCATTGAATCACCAACCCGCTGGGGATATGGATGATACGCACCGCCGTGCTGTTCTTCTGGACGTGCTGGCCGCCCGCCCCAGAAGCGCGAAAGACTTCCATGCGGATGTCTTTTTCTGGGATGTCGATTTCGCTGGCGGCCTCTTGCACATCCGGCCACAATTCGACCTTTGCAAATGAGGTGTGACGGCGGCTCTGGGCATCGAACGGGCTAATCCGCACCAAACGATGGACGCCCTGCTCGCTGCGGAGATAGCCATAAGCGTTGTCGCCACGCATACACAGCGTCACGCTCTTGATACCGGCCTCTTCGCCTTCACTACGGTCAATCACCTCAACCTGATAATGATTTTCTTCCGCCCAGCGCAGATACATACGCTCCAACATTAGCGCCCAGTCTTGGGACTCTGTGCCGCCCGCCCCGCTATGGATGGCGAGAAAAGCGTCTTTGGAGTCGTTTGGCCCGCTGAGGAGCGCCTGCATCGACATTTGAGACACTTGCGCGGTGATTTTTTCTAACTCAACGGCCAACTCGTCCGCCAAGTCAGAATCGTTCATGATCGCCAATTCCAGCGTATCACTGAGGTGCGCCTTCAATTTCACCCACGGCTCAATGCGCCCTTTCAGTCGGGCGATTTCTTGCATGGTTTTTTGGGCTTGCTCGGCGTTATTCCAAAATTCAGGCTCGCCCGATTTCGCCTCTAGCTCCTCAACCGAGACCAAGAGAGATTCAATCGCCAGCTTATCCATCAGTTCCGTGATGGTCGAGTCATAAGTTTTGAGAGTGTCAACTAATGCACTCATAGTGTCACCTTACCGCAATCCGCTGCGCGTCTGGCGCAGCACTTCAAACATCAAAATCGCCCCGGCCACCGAGACATTCAGCGAGTCGGCCAGCTGCCCCGCCATCGGGATAATTACCTGCGCCTCGCAAAACGGCAGCCAAGAGTCATCCAACCCGACATCTTCCGTCCCCATCAGCAACACCATCTTCGCGCTGTACGTTACATCATACGCGCTCTGGGCGGCCTGAAGATGAGTTCCTATCACTTGGACGCCGTTTTGCTCAAAGAACGCCCGCGCCTCTGCACTGGTCAGGGTATACGTATTGCCCAAAAACACCGCGCCCGTACTGCTACGAATAATATTCGGGTTATACAAGTCGAGCGCACAGTCAATCAGGAAGATGCTACGAAACCCGGCCGCGTCCGCAGTCCGCATCAGCGCCCCGATATTGCCGGGTTTGGTCAGGCCAACCAGCCCCAGAATCGGCGCATCCGGCACATTGCCCAACGCGCCCGCGCCAAATTTCGCCGGAGTCAGTATCACCGCTGCCAGTCCTTCTGGGTTGTCGCGGTAGCTGACCTTTTCCATCACTTCTGGCGTCACATGGATGATCGTCCCCTGCGGCAATTCGGGCAAGTCCTCGCGCAATTGTTGCGGACAAACCAGCACAAAATCCGGCGTCAAGCCGCACGCCACGGCACGCGCCAAATCGCGGGCGCTGTCAATCACGAACCGGCCTTCACGCTCACGGTCACGCTTATCACGGAGACCGCGCACCAGTTTGACTCGTGCGTTCTGTAGACTGCTGATGATTTCAGGCATAATGCAAAAGCGCCGGGGGATGCCCGGCGCACACGCTTTCCGCTAGGTCAATTCTCGTCAAAAAGGCTGAGGACAAAGTTTTCTGGGTTGAATAGGATGAGGTCGTCAATCCCCTCACCCAGCCCGACATATTGCACTGGCAGCCCCAACTCACTGAACACCGCGAACACCATGCCGCCCTTAGATGAGCCGTCCAGTTTGGTGATGATTATGCCGGTGACATCAACAGCCTTACCGAAATGCTTGGCTTGTTCCAGCGCGTTCTGGCCGCTTGTGCCGTCCAATACCAACAAGACCTCATGCGGGGCATCGGGCAAGATTTTCTTGCTGATGTCCTTGATTTTCGCCAACTCATCCATCAGGTTAAAGTTGGTGTGCAGACGCCCCGCCGTATCGACAATCAGGATGTCATAACCGCGTGCTTTGGCAGCCGCCGCCGCATCATGCACCAATGCCGCCGGGTCGCTACCGGGTTTTCCAGTGATGACGGGGACGTTGATTTTCTGACCCCACTGCTGAAGTTGCTCAATCGCCGCCGCCCGGAAGGTATCGCCCGCGCACAACATGACCTTACGCCCCGCCCGATTCAGGCGATTCGCCAGCTTACCGATGGTCGTGGTTTTGCCAGACCCGTTCACCCCAACCACCAAGATAATCGAAAGGTCGCGCCCGCTGATGTTCATGGTCGGCGGAAATTTCAACATCCCCTTGAGGACTTCGCGCAACGCGGCCTGAAGTTTAACCGGGTCTTTAATCCCGTCACGACTGGCCTTAGCCCGTAGCGCCTCAACCACCTCGCCGGATGTTTTGACACCGAGGTCGGATTGAATCAGCACCGATTCAATGTCGTCCCACATTTCCTCGGTGATATTACCGCCGCCGGTTAAGACCGATGCAATCCGGCCAAAAAACGACTGGCGCGTTTTTGACATGCCCTTACGAAAGATACCCAAGCGGCCACCCCATCTATAAGATTAGATTACATTGGATTTAAGCTAAATCGTGGGATTTAAGCTAAATCGTGCTTAATAGTATACTAGCCGCTGACGCACGCAATCAAGACGGCATAACAAAGGGGGATTGTTTGGACTCAAAACTAACTCATCTGGACGAGCAAGGCCGCGCCAACATGGTCGATGTCGGCGACAAACCAGACTCTGACCGGTCAGCCACGGCCATTGGTCGCGTGACCATGCAGCCCGAAACCTTACGCCTCATCACCGAGGGCGCGCTCAAAAAAGGCGACGTACTGACCGTGGCGCGTATCGCGGGCATTATGGCGGCCAAACGCACCTCAGAGCTTATCCCGCTGTGTCACCCCATCCCATTGACCAAAATCAGCGTTGACCTCACCCTAGACCCGGCCAGCAACGCCATCAATATCAGCGCGACGGCCAAAACCACCGGCAAAACTGGCGTCGAGATGGAAGCCCTAACCGCTGTGACCGTCGCCGCGCTCACCATCTACGACATGGCGAAAGCGGTAGACCGTGGCATGATCATTAGCGACGTGAAATTGACCGAAAAAACCGGCGGCGTCCACGGGGACTATAAGGCGGAATAACCATGCCCATTAAAATCATCCTGTTTGCCACCCTCAAAGATAAAGTTGGGCAGTCCAAACTCTCATTTGACCTACCGCTGCCGTCTAGCGTAGCGCAAACCAAAACCGCCCTGATCGGGCGTTATCCCGCCGCCGCCCGCAATATCGAAACCGCCATCGCAGCCGTGAATGAGGAATTTGCCAGCACGGACACCCCTATCAGCGACGGCGATACATTGGCGTTGTTCCCGCCCGTCAGTGGTGGGGAGGGTGATTTTGACCGCCCAGAGTTTTTCATGCTGCCGGATGAGGCCGTAGACCACGATGCGATTGTCGACTCGATTACCACCTCGGCTACGGGCGCGGTCTGCCTATTCAGCGGCATGGTACGGGGTGAAACAGACCGCCCCGGCCATCAGAAACAAACCCTCCGGCTTGAGTACGAAGCCTATACGCCGATGGCGTTGGCGAAAATGAAACAAGTCGCCGATGAAATCCGCCAACGTTGGCCGTTGGTCATCGGAATCGCCATCGCCCAACGGGTCGGCGTCCTAGAAGTCGGGCAAAATACCGTCCTCATCGCGTGTTCGTCCGGCCATCGTGACGAGGGGTGTTTTGAGGCCGCCCGCTATGGGATTGACCGTCTGAAAGAAATTGTGCCGGTCTGGAAAAAAGAAATCGGCGCGGCGGGTGATTCATGGATTGAAGGTGCTTATACCCCCGACGCATCAGACCGCGCAGAGTCTAACCGCTAGCGCCTACCGACTCATTTGTGGTATATAGACACGAACAAATTTCACCGTTTTTGCATTGATTCATAACTGGAGGGGCATTTTATGACCCGTCGTGTGGTCATCACCGGCCTCGGCATGGTGACGCCGTGTGGTAACACCGTCGAACAAACATGGGATAACATCAAAAACGGGCGTAGCGGCGTCGCCCGTATCACTCATTATGATGCCTCACCCTACTTGGTTCAAATCGCGGCGGAGGCCAAAGATTTCCGCCCAGAAGAGTATATGCCCGCCCGTGAGGTTCGCCGCCGTGACCGTTATCAACGGCTGATTACCGCCGCCGCTTCCCAAGCGATGAAGGATTCCGGCCTACAAGTTACCGACGACAACCGCGACAACATCGGCGTTTTTGTCGGCTCTGCCGTGGGCGGAATCACCAGCTATTATGAGTTGCTGTGGGATTTCTTTGAGACGAGGGATGCACGCGGTGTCACGCCGTTCGCCGTCCCGATGCTGATGGGCAACGGCGGTAGCGCCCTCATCAGCATTGAATATGGCATCACTGGCCCCTCGTATGTGCTGACCTCGGCCTGTGCCAGTGGCACAGATTGTATCGGTCATGCCTTTGATATGATTCGCCTCGGCAGGCTTGACGCTGCCGTAGCGGGTGCGGGTGAAGCGCCGGTTATCCCCATCGCCATCGCCGCCTTTGACCGTATTGGCGCGTGCAGTCGCGATAACGACAACCCCGCCGAGGCCGTCCGCCCATTCAGCAAAGACCGGGTAGGGTTAGCCTTTGCGGAGGGCGCGGGCGTGCTGGTGCTGGAAGAACTGGAATTTGCGAAAGCGCGTGGCGCGAATATTCTGGCCGAGGTGGTCGGCTATGGCTCAACCTCAGACAGCCATCACATCACCGCCCCGCACCCCAGCGGCAAAGGCGCGGCCAACGCCATCAAAAAGGCGATGAAAGATGCTCGTATCGCCCCACAAGACCTGCACTATATCAACGCGCATGGCACGGCCACTTCGTTGAATGACACGATGGAGACACAGGCCGTCAAAGCGGCGCTTGGCGACCACGCCTATAACGTCCCGATGAGTTCGACCAAAAGCATGACCGGCCACGGGATGGGATTCACGGCTGCAATTGAGGCGGGTTTCGCCGTCCTCGCTATTCGGGATAACGTCGCGCCGCCCACGATCAATCTGCGCGAGCCAGACCCAGAATGTGACCTCGACTATGTGCCGAATACTGCGCGTGAAATCCCCATCGACTGTGTGATGTCAAATTCGTTCGGTTTCGGCGGCCACAATGCCAGCCTGATTATTAAACGGTTTGTCGGATGAGTTTTAATGACTTTCAGCGCGTACTCGGCTTCACCTTCAATCGTCAAGACTTACTTGAGGAGGCGCTGACGCATAGCTCATACCTCAACGAACATCCCAATGAGGATGTCAAAGACTATGAACGGTTAGAGTTCTTGGGCGATGCCGTGCTGGATTTCATCACCGGCGAGATGTTGTTTGTCCGATTCCCAGAACTATCCGAAGGAGAACTCACCCGCTTACGTTCTGCGTTGGTGCGGATGGAGGCGTTGGCGGAACTTGCCCGCGCCTTAGACCTCGGCACATTCATCCGTATGGGCAAGGGTGAAGCGCGTAACGGCGGGCGGGCGCGTATCTCGACGCTGTGTCGCGTATTCGAGGCGTTGGTCGGCGCGATTTACCTTGACCAAGGGCTAGACCGCGTGCGCGAATTCGTCATCCCGCGCCTGACTGCCATGCAGCATCAGGTGTTACAGGCCGCCTTAGCCAAAGATGCCCGTAGCCGCCTACAGGAATGGAGTCAGGCCGAGTTCAGCCTGACTCCAACGTATCATGTTTTATCGGTAGATGGCCCCGACCATGAGCGCCAGTATATGGTTGAAGTGCGCGTAAATGAGAAGCATGTCGCCAATGGCACGGGAAAATCCATCTTGCACGCCAGCCAAGAAGCCGCCGTCAACGCGCTTACCCGGATTGAGCTAGACGGCTTCGACCTCTAACGCGACACATTCAATCTGATGACAGCCATCCTGTGGTCAGAGGCGGGTTGTATCATCACGGATCGCGCCAGCGCCAGCATATTGGTAAACAAATAATCCAAGCGTGCGCTGCGCCCTACTTGGCGGAACGTTGTGGCGTTGATGGGATTTTCGTCTGCAAATGGGTCGCTCATGCCGGGGATTCGATTCAGCGTGCCAATCAAATCTGAACTTGGCACATTGTTGAACGTCCCGCCCACCACATAGCGCCCCAATCCGTTCAGATTGCCACCGCCTTGTGCCAACATCAGACTCAAAACCTCGTTCAACTGGCGCTGTTGGTCTTGCTCCTGTGACTCCAAAACCCCGCCGCCCGTCCCTTCCAACAACACGCCCAGCCATGTGTTATAGATGCTGATTTCGCCATCGTCGGGGCGAATTTTGATGCGCTGGACGCCGGTCTGTAACCCACGACTGGTCAGCAAAACCCCGTCCGCCTCGGTGATTTCGACATTAGATAGGATTGCCAACCCTTGTAAGCCTTCATTGGTCGGGAAGAAGCGCCGATCCATCTTCAGGCGCCGCGCCAGCCACAGGGCTTGGTCTGCGCCGTAGCTGGTCAAACGCCCGCCTTCAACCTCTTGCAACAGGACAACGTTCGCCCCGCTTTCGCTGATGGTTGCCGCCAACGCTTCTAAGTCATAGTGATAAAATTCGTTATAGCCGCCGTGGATGTTATAAGTCGCCACGCGGAAATCTTCCGGCTCACGCTGTGGGGTGATGACCAGCGGGCGGGCAAAATATAATCCGCCGAGGGCAACCGCCACGACCACCAGCGCCCCGAACAAAGATTGCAGCCGACTTCCACTGCTCCATGCGCCAGCGCGACGACTGGCAACCACTGGCAGCGCCGCTAACACGACAGACAGGATAAGCACCGCCAAGCCAAGCCCTCTAAACCCGCGTAATAACGGGGTGACGACTCGGTTCAAGAATGCGACCTGCCCAGCAAAGTCGCGCACATAGGCGTATTCATAGGTAAACAGGTCACACACGACCAATAGACCGAACACTGCCACCGCGCCGACCATCCATAAGCCGCTGAAATTGCGCTCTTTTTCCGCCTGCGGACGTACCAACCACCACCAATTGAGTGACGCTATCGCCTGCGCGATGACCAACGCGCTGCCGCCCACCACGCCCTGAACTCGCGTCCCGACCACCACCATCAGCGCCAATAACAGCAACCAGACCCAGCCCTGCGCCGCTGGGTCAAATAACCCGACGAAGCCGCGTGCGGCATCGCGTACCGCTGGGATAAGCGGCAACGCGGTTGCGACAATCAACGCCGGAACCAGCGGCGTATACTCAAAACCTGCGCGTCCGGCCACCGCGTTAGGGGAGGCCAATAGCGCGAGTTCGAGGAACAACAATCCCCCCATCCCTACCCCGCCCCATAGCGTAAACAGGCCGCGCCCTTCCGCCGAGGAGAGTTTTACCGGGCGGGCGCTATTGACGATGACCAACACGATCAAGGCCGCCGATAATCCGACTTGTACTGGCAGATAGGTCGCGTTTAGCGACACATCTAGCGTATTGCCAATCGCACGCAAAACTTGGTCAGCCGTGAACCCGATCACGAACAAGTAGGGCAAATGTGTCAAGCGATGGCGCACCATCCCAGCCACATAGCCCAACCCTGCCCCAATGGTCAGCGCCGCCCCAACCAACGGGGACAGCGAATCGCCGGGGACGGCCATCACCAAACGCGCACCGGCCACCGCCAACCCCATCAGGAACAACGTGCCGCGCCACCGCCCAAAGAACAACATAAGAAGCGGTAAAATCATCGTAGCAGCCAGCAGAATCATCTCGCCTTGCACCACGCTAGGCGAGATTAACCCCGGCATTGTGGGGTCAACCAGCGTCAAGTCAATCGCTGGGTAAATTGAGGCGCTCGCCACGCGACCATAAATCAGCGCAATCGCCGCCCGCAGTGCTTCAACCAGAAACAGGCCAACTAGACCCGCCTCTAGCACATTCCGTAATCTGTTTAATCCCGACACACATCCCCCTCAGCGGTCTTATTTCGACCTGTTTGTAACCGCCGCGAATCCAGTCCAGATAACTTTGTTGTATAATTCCGCGCATCACTGCCTGCAATTGCAAAGGATACCACGATGCAGCGTGTCGATACGATTTTCTCTGGCGGTTTTGTTCTAACCATGAATGACCGCTTTGATGCTTACCTCAATGGTTCTGTTGCTGTGAAAGATGGCAAGATTATTGCAGTGGGGTCGGCTGTTGATATTGCGGAGCAGTATACCGCCAAAACTGTGATTGATTGCACCGGCCAATACATCATGCCGGGGCTTATCAATACCCACACCCACGTCCCAATGACATTGTTACGCGCCATGTCGGACGACCAACGCCTCGATGTATGGTTGAACGGCTATATCATGCCCACCGAGCGCGAGTTTGTCAGCGCTGAGTTTTGCCGGGTCGGGACGAAATTGGCCTGTGCCGAGATGATTCGCGGCGGCGTGACCACCTTCACTGATATGTATTATTTTGAGGACGACATCGCAACCGCCACGGCTGAGGTCGGGATGCGTGCAGTCTTAGGCGAAACCGTCCTCAAGTTCCCCGCGCCGGACGCCGACTCGTATGAGGAAAGCCTCGCGCTCGCCCGCACCATGATTGAAAAGTGGCGCGGCCACCCGCTCATCACGCCGGCTGTCGCCCCGCACGCGCCCTATTCCAACACCGAGGAAACGCTGCGGAAATGCACCGAATTGGCGCTAGAGTTCAACGTCCCGTTGATTATCCACATCGCAGAAACCCGCGCCGAAGCCGAAGACCACATGAACGCCAACCAGCAGACATTGGTTCACTGGCTGAACAAAATCGGCCTGTTCCGCGCAAAAGTCATCGCGGCGCATTGCGTCTGGATTGACGAAACCGAGATGCGGATTTTCCGCGAAAAAGGCGGCTCTATCGCGCACTGCCCCACCGCCAACCTCAAGCTGGCAAGCGGTATCGCCAGCGTACAACAGATGTTGGAATCCGGCGTGACGGTAGGTATTGGCACGGACGGCCCCGCCAGCAACAATGACCTCGATATGTTCGAGGAAGTCCGCCTCGCGGCGCTTCTCGCCAAAGCCCAAACTTATGACCCAACCGCCCTCCCCGCCCGCACCGCCCTGTTGATGGCAACCCGTCAAGGCGCGAAGGTGTTAGGCTTGGATGGCGTGACCGGCAGCCTTGAAGCCGGGAAATACGCCGACATCATCGTGTTTGACGCCGCACCCTTGCATAACATCCCGCATTATGACTTCAACCCAGATAACGTGTATGGCCGCGTGGTCTATTCGGCCAAATCGTCCGATGTGGCGCACACGATGGTCGCCGGTCAATTTCTGATGCGTGACCGGCAATTGCTCACCGTCAACGAGACAGAACTACGCGCCCAAGCCAATGATTACGCCGCCCGAATCGGCGCGTTCCTCTCGGATTACAAGAGCAATGTCCTCAGCAAACTGGTGGCGGTCTCGGTAGGCATGGAACGTGGCGAGAGCTTTGAAGTCCAGAGCAAAGCCGTCCTGCGCGACCCGTCAGCCATCGAAATCCTGCTCGACCACCCGGATGTCGAAGTCCTTAAGACCACCCATTACCGCCAGCACGACACCTATTTCACCTTCAACGACGCCAATTCTGGGCGCGTGCGCTATCGTGAAGACGATATTCTGGACGAACAAGGCAAAATCACCGAAGTCCGCACCCGCCTGACTTATACCTCGCCGCGCAAGGAAAAGTCGTTCGACTCCACCGTTGAACTATCCCATTCGCGCTTCATCGCAGCCGCAGACCGTCCGCTGCGCTTCTACCGCGAATACTTCCAAGCCAATAGCGAACTCACGCTGGATAAAGACCGTCGCCGCTGGGCGATTCACTATCGCGGGGTGCAGTTCTATATCAACATAGACCGCGTGTTAAACCCCGGACAGGATAGGCTGTTTATCGAGATTAAGAGCCGCACATGGTCAGCCCGTGACGCCGATTTTAAGGCGGCACACATCCAAGAGATGCTCAAAATCCTCGGCTTAGAGCCGGATGATGTCCTCGCGTTGGATTATTTAGAACTGGCGCACGCGGAGTAGCCTCTCATCATGACATATACCTCGTACACACAGGCGGATTATCAGGCGGCGGTTGCCGCCATCCGCGCCCACACTGACCAGAACCCGACCACTGGCCTCGTTTTGGGGTCGGGGCTGGGCGTCCTCGCCAATGAATTGACCGATAAAGTCGCCATCCCGTATGAGCAAATCCCCGGTTGGCCGCTCTCAACCGTCCACGGCCACACGGGTCAACTGGTTTTTGGCAAACTGGAAGGCCAATCCGTGGTCTGTCAGCAAGGACGCGCCCATTTCTATGAAGGCTATACCCCGCAGCAAATCACATTTCCCGTCAGGGTAATGCACTTTCTGGGGATTAAAACGCTTATCCTGACCAACGCCGCTGGCGGGGTCAACCCGGCTTACCACCCCGGTGATATTATGTTGATAAATGACCACATCAACTTTGTCGGCATAGCGGGCAATAACCCACTCTATGGCCCAAATGATGAGTCACTAGGGTCGCGCTTCCCCGGCATGTCTCAAGCCTATGACAAGGAGTTGCGCGTCCTCGCCAAATCAGTCGCGGACAAGGCCGGTATCCCGATACACGAGGGGGTCTATGCCTGCGTATCTGGCCCATCGTTCGAGACGCCCGCCGAAGTTCGGATGATACGCGCTGTCGGCGGAGATGCCGTGGGCATGTCCACCGTACATGAAGTCATCGTCGCCCGTCACATGGGGATGCGCGTGCTGGGATTCTCGGCCATCACCAATGCTGGGATTGACCAAATCGACAGCAATACCGACGCCAACCATGAAGAAGTCTTGGAAGTCGGACTCGTCATCGTCCCCAAACTCAAAGCGATTGTGAAGGGCGTGCTTGCCACGTTGTAAGAGCCTATGCCTTCGATTGTCTTTCTCATTGAACAGGTCGCCGTCGGCCTCTATATCTTCATCGGGCTGTTCGCGTTTTTGGCGCTACGGCGGTATGGTCACGCCAGCGGCGAGTATCGCGCCACACGCTTTGAGCTAGAGCGCAACCTCGCCCGTTTCAAACGCGCCAATGCCCTCACAACTCTGATGTTATTGAGTGAAGCCGCCCTCGTGGTGCTAGGGATGCAGATTGTGGTCGCCCCGACGCTACGCCAGACCTTGCGCTTCACGCCTGAGACGGTGAATGTGGTAGAAGACCTCGATTTCAGCACCCCTACCGCGCCGCCGCTGGTCGCCGTCAGTATCGACGACAGCAACGTGCAATTCGGGGTGATTAACCCAGCCGGTGAAATCCAAATCACCCCGACCCCTACCGCCACGCCTGTCGGGACGATTGAGCCTAATGCGCCAGCCCCTATCGGTTGTGATACGCCCAACGCTACCTTACAAATCCCGGCCAACGGGCAAGTCGTCCGCGAGATTGTGCCGGTAATTGGCGTGGCGAATGTCGAGAATTTCGCCAGCTACAAGCTGGAAATCAAAGGGCAGACGCTCGGAGATGATTTCTTCTCAATGGAGAGTTATATCCAGCCCGCCCCAGAAATCAAACAACTTAGCCAGTTCAACCCGGCGCTCTATCCAGAGGGGACATACGAGTTCCGCCTCGCGGTGTTCGACATCACGGACACCATGCGCGCCTCGTGTACCGTCACAATCTATATCCGCCCGCCGCTACCCACCCCGACCCCGCTAGGGAATTAACCGATGTCCGACAGCTTGCCCGTGGTCGGGTTTCTAGGGATAGGCCGCGTGGCCGGGACATTGGCGCGTGTGCTGCACGCGCAAGGCGTCCAAGTTGCGGCGCTCTGGAATCGCACCCCGGCCAAAGCTATCGCATTAGCGGCAGAAATCGGGGCGCAGGCGCTAGAGTCGCCTTTGGCGATTTTAGAGCGGTGTGACATCGCTTTTTTGGCGGTTAATGACGATGTACTCAATCAAATGGCGACGAATCTAGCGGCATTATCCGGTAAGATTCCGCGTGCCGCCGTCGTCCATACGTCAGGCGCACATAGCGCAGAGGTGCTTTCGCCGCTGGCAGACATGGGTGTACAGGTGGGGGCGCTTCATCCGGCTTATCCGTTTGCGACGGACACCATACCGAGTCTGGCTGGTGTAACATTCGCAATCGAGGCCGTGTCTCCGGTGCTATTGGGACAGCTTCAACGCCTTGTGACCGTCCTAGACGGGATTCCCCTCACACTCCAACCCCATGACCGCCCACGCTATCACACTGCGCTGGTGATGGTCAGCAATTATGCCGTTTCGCTGTACGCAGCCGGTCACAGTTTGCTCACAGCGTTAGGCGCATCTCAGCACGCGGCAGATTCCGCCTTGCTTACGCTCTTAGAGGCCACCGCGCACAACATCCGCACACGCGGCATCCCGGACGCCCTGACCGGGCCGTTGGTGCGTGCCGACCTCGGTACGGTTTCTGCCCATCTGGATGCGCTGGCCGATGCGCCAGAATTGCGACGCGCATACCTCGCCCTCGCGGAGATTACTCTGCCGTTGGTCGAGGCTCGTGGCGTCGATATTGCCCCGATTCAGGCGTTTTTGCACCAGAAAGAGAATGTGTGAGTTATGCGCCTTACAATCCGTGATGTCCAAAAAATGAAGGACGCCGGTGAGCCGATTGTGATGCTCACGGCCTATGACGCGCCCAGCGCCCGCCTCGCCGAGGCCGCTGGAGTCCCTACCCTATTGGTCGGCGACTCGTTGGGGATGGTCATACAGGGGCATGATTCCACGGTCAGAGTCCGGCTGGAACACATGATTTATCACTGCGAAATCGTGAGTCGGATCACACAGCACGCGCTGGTGATTGGGGACCTCCCCTTCATGACCTATAAAGTCAGCCCAGAACAAGCCCTCACCAACGCCGCACGACTGATGCAAGAAGGCGGCGTCGGCGCCGTCAAACTGGAGGGGGGCGAATGGCTTGCCCCCAGCATAGGGCGCATCGTCGCCAGCGGCATCCCAGTCATGGGACACATCGGCCTGACCCCGCAGAGCGTGAATCAGTTTGGCGGATTCCGCGTACAAGGGCGTGAGGTTGAATCAGGCTATCAACTGGTCAAAGATGCCCTCGCTATCGAAGCGGCGGGTGCGTTCGGAGTCGTGCTGGAACTCGTGCCGACGCCATTGGCGCAATATATCTCCAGCCTGCTCCGTATCCCCACCATCGGCATCGGCGCGGGCGGCGGCTGCGATGGTCAGGTACAGGTCTATCACGATTTGCTGATGCTGGCGGGCGAGTTTTTGCCCAAACACGCCAAGCAATATATTGATGTCGGTGAACTCATCCGCGAAGCCCTCGCGCATTACACCGCCGATGTCAAAGAACATCAATTCCCAGACGCGACACATGGTTTCGCGCTCAAAGATGAGATATTGAGCGAGCTCCGTACCCGCGTCGAATCGACCCTCAAGGTCTACCCACGTAAGGAAACGGCTGGATGATTGTCGCCCGCACCCTCGCTGAACTCCGCGTCGCCCGCGCTAAATTGACCGGCTCAGTCGGGCTTGTCCCGACGATGGGGGCGCTGCATGAGGGTCATTTTACCCTTGTGAGCGAGGCGCGGGCAGATAATGATGCAGTTATCGCTACGATTTTTGTGAACCCGGCGCAATTTGGCCCCAACGAAGATTTCAATGCCTATCCGCGCACACTTGAGGCAGATTTGGCTGGTTTTGAGCGCGGCGGCGTAGACATCGCGTTTACGCCGCTGATACCTGAAGTCTATCCGCTGGGTTTCCAGACCACTGTGGAAGTTACAGGCGTCTCGGAGGGCTTAGAAGGCGAAAAACGCCCCGGCCACTTCAAGGGGGTCGCTACCGTGGTCGCCAAGCTATTCAATATGGCACAGCCGCACATGGCCTATTTCGGCCAAAAAGACGCTCAACAGGTCGTGGTCATCCGGCGGATGGTCGCTGACCTGAATTTTCCGCTAGACATCGCCATCATTCCAATCGTGCGCGAACCTGACGGACTCGCTATGAGTTCCCGCAATCGCTACCTCACCCCAGAACAACGCGCCGCCGCGCCGGTGATTTATCGCGCCCTCAAAGCCGTTGGGGACGCGCACGCCGCCGGAGAGCATCATCTCGGCGCTATGCGCGACATCATCCGAGGAGTTATCGCTACCGAATCACAAGGGCGTATAGACTATATCTCGCTGGCTGACCCCCTGACGCTACAGGAATTAGACGCGCCAACCGACTCGCCAATACTGGCTTCTTTAGCGGTTCAAATCGGCCAGCCGCGCTTGTTGGATAACGCGCTACTGCCGTTTTCGCTCAATACCCGCGCAGGGTTGACCCATGCGCTAGGTCGGGTATGACAATTTTTCACTTTCCAGTTAAAATAACTTGAACGATAAAACTCACTTGAAAGGTATTCCAGATAATGTTTGAAAATTTACCGAATAGTGCCGCTGAAGCGCTCGATTGGGACTGGTCACATTATGAACCTTACTTTAATCAGTTGATATCGCGTCCGTTAGATGACTCCACCGCCCCGGCTTGGCTGTCAGACTGGTCACAGGTCGCACGGTTAGCCAGCGAGGTTTTTTCACGCATTAGCGTCGCTACGACAGTCGATACGACGGATGAAATCGCGGATAAGCGCTTCAACCATTTCATGGAAAGCGTCTACCCCGCCCTGATTACAGCGACCAACAAACTCAACGCCAAACTCATCGCGGCGGAAATAGAAGTTGAGGGGTTTGAACTTCCAAGGGCGAAGATTCAAGCCGACCTCGAATTATTCCGCGAGGAAAACTTGCCCCTCATGACCGAGGAAAGCAAAATTGACCGCGAGTTTGACAAGACCATCGGGGCGCAAACGGTGACATGGGAAGGGTTGGAGACGACCTTGCCCAAGTTAAGCACCGTCCAATATGACCTAGACCGTACTAAGCGCGAGGCGGCGTGGCGTCTGGGCATGGAGCGCTACCTCCAAGACCGCGATACCCTCAACGGCCTATGGACGAAATACATGGAGGTGCGCGGCAAAATCGCCAAGAATGCCGACATGCCCGACTACACTTCCTACCGCTGGAAGTTGCTCAAGCGTTTTGACTACACCCCTGCCGATGCCAAGACCTTCCAAGAGGCCATCGCGCAAGTCGTCGTTCCGGCTGCCAAGCGCCAATATGAGCGCCAACGCGAGAAATTGAGTGTTTCGGCCTTGCGCCCGTGGGATATCGAGGTAGACCCGTCTGGTCTGCCGCCCATCAAGCCATTCCAGACGATGGATGAACTCATCACAAAGACTCAAACCGTCTTTGACCAAGTAGACCCGGTATTGGGATCGCTGTTCAAGACCATGCGCGATGAGACGCTGCTCGACCTTGATAACCGTAAGGGCAAAGCCCCCGGCGGTTACTGCACCTCGTTCTCGTTCGCCAAGCGCCCGTTCATCTTCATGAACTCAGTTGGCTTACATGATGATGTCCAGACCTTGCTACATGAGGGCGGCCACGCTTTCCATGCTTTCGCGGCCTCAGAACTGCCTTACGCGCAGCAAGAAGATGTCCCGATGGAGTTTTGTGAAGTCGCGTCAATGGCGATGGAACTGCTCGCCAGCCCGTATCTGACCGCGGAACGCGGCGGGTACTATACCGAACAAGACGCCGCCCGCGCCCGCATCGAACACCTCAGCGGAATCATCCGCTTCTGGCCGTATATGGCCGTGGTGGACAGCTTCCAGCATTGGGTCTACAGCAATCACGCCGAAGCCAGCATCCCAGCCAATTGCGATGCCAAATGGGCCGAACTCTGGGACAAGTTCATGCAAGGCGTCGATTTCACAGGCCTTGAGGACATCAAAATGACCGGCTGGCATCGCAAGCTGCATATCTTCCAATTGCCGTTCTACTATATCGAATACGGTCTGGCGCAATTGGGCGCGGTACAGGTTTTCGCCAATGCGCTGAAAAATCAGCCAGAAGCCGTTGCCAATTATCGTAAAGCGCTGGCATTGGGCGGCACGGCCAACCTACCAGACTTGTTCAAAGCGGCTGGCGTGCGCTTCGCCTTCGACGCCGAAACCTTAGGACAAGCGGTTGAACTGCTCGAAAACACTATCAACGAACTCGAAACCGTCTAAGACACTATTTCAGGTTGCCGCATGTTCAAATCGGGTGATTTCCACCTAAAATTGCTGTCGTAGGGACGCCCTTCTGGGCGTCCGTCGCCTATTCCGAAAACGGACGGCAATAATGCCGTCCCTACCGTCGTCATGAGGTGTGAGGTACATGGATTGTACATAATCCATGTACCTCACACCTTTTTCCTTGCGCCGAACTAAAATACATCCTGATTGTGGGGGGAATGCTTGCGTCCTGAGAGAAACTAGGCGACAATCCAAACAAACGTCCCGATAGTCATCTATGGATACCATGCTGCCGCCTCTCCCTGCCCTCGGCCCTGAGAATTATCTCAACCGTGAACTGAGCGCAATCGCGTTCAACCAGCGCGTCCTCGCGTTGGCAAAAAACCCCCTCATCCCCCTTTTAGAGCGCATCCGCTTTATGTCCATCGTGGGCAATAACCTTGATGAGTTCTTCATGGTGCGCGTCTCGTCGTATATTAAAAAGGCGCACATTGGCATCGAGACGACCCGGCCAGACGGTATCCCAGCCGGTCAACTGCTACACCTTATCCGTGAGCGCGTCACAGAACTGCTCCACAACTTGCGCGCACTCCTGCGTGACCTGCTGGCCGAGTTGGCTGTACAAGGCGTCCGTATCCACACCTACAGCGAACTGACGGCGACAGATCGTGGCTTAATCAGCCAATTTTTTGAGGAAGAGATATTCCCAATCCTCACCCCACTGGCGTCTGACGGCGCACGGCCTTTCCCATTCATCTCTAACTTGAGCATGAATATCGCGGTTTATATGATTGAACAAGGCCAAGCCCATGACCCTGAAAATTATCAGTTTGTGCGGCTCAAAATCCCTGAGACCCTGCCCCGCTTTGTAGACCTCAACCGCATCCGCCGCCGCTATGGAGGAGCGGATAACGCTTTCACACATGATTTCGTCCTAATTGAGGAAGTCATCTCCGATAACTTGTCTATCTTATGCCCCGGTATGGACGTGGTAGAACATCACCCGTTCCGTGTCACGCGCAATGCCGACATCGACTATGAGCATGAGCTTGAAGAAGATGAGGCGGATGACTACGCCGAGGCCATCGAAACCAGCTTAAAAGAGCGCCGTTTCGGTGAAATTGTCCGCCTGAGCGTCCAAGATACCATCAGTGAGTCGATGCTTCAACGCCTCAGCGAAGAATTGGAAGTTGTGCCGGAACGCGATGTTTATGTATTGGACGGCGCGCTCGGTTCATCCAGCTTGGCGGAATTGGCCTCGATTGACCGTCCCGACCTCAAGTATCCGCGTCATATCCCGCGCTCACCGGAACAGCTTCAGGGATACCCAGACCTGTTTTCGGCCATTCGCGCCGGGGACATCGTGCTTCATCACCCCTATGAATCATTCTCGCCGGTTGAAGAATTTTTCGCCTCCGCCGCCCGTGACCCGTTGGTGGTCGCCATCAAAGCGACGTTGTACCGTGTCGGCAAAGACTCCCCGCTGATTAAATCATTGCTTGAGGCGCGGGACAACGATAAACAAGTGACGGTGCTGGTCGAACTCAAAGCGCGTTTCGACGAGGAAAACAATCTCGAATGGGCGCGGGCATTAGAGCGTAACGGGGTTCACGTCATTTATGGCGTAGAGAAATTTGCCGTCAAAACCCACGCAAAGGTCTGCCTCGTCATCCGCAAAGAAGGCGACACGCTCCGGCGTTATATCCACATCGGCACAGGCAATTACAACACCGCCACGGCGCGTTTTTACAGCGATGTCGGGGTATTCACCTGCAACAGCGAAATCGCAGACGACGCGACCCGCCTGTTCAATCGTTTGACCGGCTATGCACCACTCACCACCTATAAGCGGCTGTTGGTCGCGCCGGATTATCTGGTGAATGGAATCCTCTCGCTGATTGACAACGAGACCGAGACCGCGCTGGAAGGCCGCCCAACGCGCATCATTATGAAGATGAATCAGCTTGAAGAAGACCAAGTGATTCAAGCCTTATATCGCGCTTCACAGGCCGGCGTTAAAATCGACCTGATTGTGCGCGGCTTATGCTGCTTGCGCCCCGGCGTCCCCGGCCTAAGCGAAAATATCCGCGTGGTGGGCATTACAGGGCGGTTCTTGGAACATTCGCGCATTTTCTATTTCCAAAACGCTCCACAAGACAAGCGTGTTTACCTCGGTAGCGCCGACATCATGCGCCGAAACTTGTATAATCGCGTTGAAGTCGTCACGCCCGTGATGGAACAACGCGCCCAGACTCGCCTGCTCCGCATCCTCGCTACCGACCTCGCCAACACCGACGGCGCATGGGAACTTAATAGCGATGGTGTTTATACCCGCCGTGAACCCGCCGAAGGTGTCCAAGCTATCGACAGCCAAATCGTTTATATGCAAGACAGCTTCGGGTTCGACAAAATGCCCTAACCGTCTCGGTCAACCGTTGTGATACAGGATGCCATGCCCAACGTTAGTCAACCCTCGAAACCATCCCCGTCTCCCGCTTCCGCATCGGAATCGGTGGAGAATTTTTTGAAAGCCGTCTATTCCCTTCAACAGCACAGCGAGCGCGTCTCAACCAACGCCCTTGCAGAGCATCTGGGGGTAAAAGCGCCGTCTGTCACCGATATGGCGCGGCGGATGGTTGAGACAGGGATGATTGACTATCAAAAATATTATGGCGTCCGCCTAACCCAGCAAGGCGAAATCACCGCGCTGGCGGTCATTCGTCGCCACCGGCTGATTGAGCTATATCTGTTGCGGGAGTTGGGCTACCCCTTGCATGAGGTACACGCCGAGGCCGAACGGCTCGAACATGCGGTCTCGGAACAATTCATCAACGCCGTAGACCGTAAATTGGGCTACCCAGAGATTGACCCGCACGGCGACCCCATCCCATCGGCGGAAGGGCATATCGCCACCATTAGTGGGACGCCGCTGACCGAAGTTACACTCGATACCGACGCCCGCGTCGCCCGTTTCGATACATCCAATTCCGCCATGTTGGAGCATCTGGTGAATCGCAGCATCAAACTGGGAGATTTAATCCGCGTGCGTGAGCGCGACCCGTTCGATGGCCCGCTACGATTGACCGTCAATGGACAGGCTAAAACATTGGGGTATAAAGCAGCCGCTTGCGTGATGTGCGTGATGGTTGAAGCAGAAAATACCTAGCCCAAATCAATCCGCGAAATATTTTGCAGGTCAAGTTCCTTCACCGTCGAGAGGATTGACGTAATCACCAATTGGGCGAAACGGAACATCGCTTGCATCTGTGAAATTCGTTCGATATACAGAGCCGCCACCTGTTGATCCTGTTCGGTCATCTTAGATGTGGTCTGTTTGAGCAGATTGATGTTATCTTCCATCACATTCAGGGCGCGGTCAACATCGCGCATTTCGCGCCCGCTGATGATGTTGGTGATAATTCGCAGAAGGTCGGTTTCCGCCTCATAATATTTTCGGCGGCCCCCCTTCCCTTTCATCCAGACTTGGCGCACCATCCCCATGTGTTCTAGCGTGCGAATGTTGGTGCTGACGCTGGCCTTACTGATGCTCAAAGTCTCCATCATGTCATCCAGAGACAGTGGATCACCATGCATCAGCAGCGCCCCATAAAGTTGCCCCATTATTTTACTAAAGCCAAAATAATCGGCAAGTTGACTTAACCCGTCCAGCATACTTTCGTGAACGATTTTTAGTTCTTTCTTTTCTGACACATTCCCATTCAAAGGATGCGCTGCGCCCATAAGTTTGTGCCTAATGACCTCACAACGCTAACGATAGACATCTGTTCGCCAAACATCAGTCTATTCTAGCACCTTTTCCCTAAACATATCTACGCCCATGCGTGAAGGCTGGCACAAACGAAGAAATCATGTTATAGTTTTAATATGCAGAATATTTCACAAGCAGTCCGGAGCCACAAGCGCATGTCATCTAATGGGCATGAAACTATCCCCGACATCGTGATTGGCCGCCTGCCCATCTATCTGCGTGCGCTGAACCGTTTGGCCGGTGAAGGCCATGAGATTACCTCGTCCCATGAATTGGGACAGCGCCTCGGTATCTCATCCGCGCAGATACGAAAAGACCTCTCCCACTTTGGTGGGTTTGGTAAGCAGGGTACAGGCTATCAAATCGAATATCTCCAAGAGAAACTTCGCAAGGTCTTGAATATTGACCGTGAGTGGGAAGTTGCTCTTATCGGCATGGGCGACCTCGGTAAAGCCATCGCCAACTATCGCGGTTTTTCTGACCGTGGTTTTCATATCGCGTGCCTGTTCGACAGCGCACCTGATAAAATCGGTCAGACCATCGGCGAATTTACCGTCCGTCCCATCAGTGAACTCAAAGAGAGCATCGAAGCCCAACATATTCGGCTGGCGATGGTGGCCGTCCCCGCTGAATATGCTCAAGGCGTGGCCGATATTTTGGTAGAGTCGGGTATTAAGGGGATTCTCAACTACGCCCCCATCAATCTGACCGTGCCATCGACGGTACAAGTCCAGTATATCGACCCCGTGGTCGGCTTACAGCGCATGACGTATTATCTGGACGAAGAATAGGTCTAGCGACCAATTCGCAAACTACAAACAAAAAGGCGCATCTCTGCGCCTTTTTTGTTGATTTAATTCTGTACCAAGCGCCGCTGGAGCGAACTGTCCTCTAGCGCCCGCCCTGCCCCGGTTGCCACCGCAATCTGCGGGTTTTCAGCCCGATAGACTGGGACGCTGGTCTGCATGGTCAGATATTGGTCAATCCCGCGCAGCAACGCACATCCGCCGGTTAAGACGATGCCACGGTCAATGATGTCCGAGGCCAATTCAGGCGGGGTCGCGGCCAAAACATTCTTGACAACCTGCGCGATTTGCGCCAATGTATCGGCCAGCGCTTCGACGACTTCATTGGTCGTGATACGCTCTGCACGCGGTAAACCAGTACGCGCATCGCGCCCCTGAATATCCATCGCCAACGGATTGGGAGTCTGGATGGCCGCGCCGACTTGAATCTTGACCGATTCCGCCGTCGGTTGACCGATGTTAAGTTGATATTTGCGCCGCACGTAGCTGATGATGGCTTCGTCTAGGCGTAAACCACCCACCCGCCCGGACTCGGCCTTCACGATGGTACTCATGCTCAACACGGCTGCCTCGGTGATGCCGCCGCCGATATTGACAATCATATCGCCCGCCGGGGTCGCAATCGGCAGACCTGCGCCAATCGCAGCCGCCAACGGCGCGGGGATGGTCAAGACCTCGCGGATACCGGCCTCGCCTGCCGCTTCGTATACGGCGCGGCGCTCAACGCTGTTCGCCCCGTATGGGACGCTAATCATCGCCGTCGGTTTGAACAGACGGATTCGCCCCGTCACCTTGCCCAGATAATCGACCATCATTTTAACGGTGACTTCAAAGTCAGCAATCACGCCGTTCTGTACCGGGCGGATGATTTGAATGTCTTCCGAATCAACCTTGCCCAGCATCTCGCGCACCGGCTGACCGGTCTCAATCGCTTTGATGATTCCACGAGCTTCGTCTTCAACCTGAATCGCGACAAGCGAAGGTTCTTGCAAGACGATTTGCCCCGCTTCCCAAATCAGCGTGTTAATCGTCCCTAGATCGACGCCCAGTTTCTTCCCTAACATCGTCCCTGCTTGTGCTTTTCTAAATATGCACGATAAGCGTACTTTACACCCCAACCCTACAAAAAACAACGTCCGGTGAAGGTAAATCCCTCACCGGACGCGGTAATCCTCGGCTTATGGAGGTTACTTGGCCTCGCGGGTTTCCTGCTGAATAATCCGCAGACCGCCCGGACGGGTACGCAACTTCGCTTCAATCTTGAGTGCCAGTTCAGCACGGCGTAGCGCCAGCGTCGCGGCTTGGTTATGCACCCCGGCTGTACCGTCCGCGCCTTTTGCCATCGTCTCAGCAGCCTGAGCGCGAGCCTTCTCAATGGCTTCCATATCCAAGTCAAATGACGACTCGGCTAGTTCCGCCAAAATCGTGACCTTCGTCGGACGAATATCTACCACGCCGCCATAAATGGCAAAGCGCTCTTCGGCCTCGCCCTTCTTGACGATGAGTTCACCATAGCCCAAGGTCGTCAGTATCGGCGCGTGGTTCGGCAGCACGCCCATCAAGCCCTCGGCGGCGGGGATGATGACCATCGTCGCCTCAAGCTCTTCAAAAACCTTGCGTTCCTTACTGACAATTTCTACTGCAATTGGCATGATGACCCCCGTTAGTTGGCCTTCTCAGCGGTCTCGTAGCGCTCGATGACCTCATCAATCGCGCCAGCCATATAGAACTGCTGCTCAGGGATATAGTCCACTTCGCCGTCGAGGATCATACGGAAGCCGCGAACGGTGTCCTTGACCTTGACGTAACGACCCGGACGACCCGTGAACTGCTCTGCGACCACCATCGGCTGGGTCAGGAACTGCTCAATCTTACGAGCGCGGGCGACAACCAATTTATCGTCATCGCTCAATTCATCGACACCCAAGATGTTGATGATGTCTTGCAGGTTCTTATAGCGTTGCAGATATTCCTGAACCTCACGGGCGGTGCGGTAATGCTCATCACCGACGACCAACGGGTCAAGAATCTTGCTGGTCGAGGCCAATGGGTCAACCGCTGGGAACAGACCACGCGCTGCAATTGAACGCTCCAACGCAATCGTACCGTCAAGGTGCGTGAACACCGCAACCGGGGCGGGGTCGGAGTAGTCGTCTGCGGGGACATATACGGCCTGCATCGAAGTGATAGCGCCGGTCTTGGTGGAGGTAATACGCTCCTGAAGCTGACCCATCTCGTCCGCCAGCGTGGGCTGATAGCCGACTGCTGAAGGCATACGCCCCAACAGCGCCGACACTTCCGCGCCCGCCAGTGAGTAACGGAAGATGTTGTCGATGAACAGCAGCACGTCTTTGCCTTCATCGCGGAAGTGTTCGGCCATCGCCAGACCACTCAACGCGACGCGCAAACGCACGCCGGGGGGTTCGTTCATCTGGCCGAAAACCATCGCCAGTTTCGCCAACACGCCAGCTTCTTCCATTTCGTGGTAGAGCGCCGTACCTTCACGGGTGCGCTCACCCACGCCAGCAAACACCGAAAGGCCGCTGTGCTGGGTCGCAATCGAGTTAATCAGTTCTTGGATGGTCACGGTCTTGCCCACGCCCGCGCCGCCGAAAATACCGACCTTACCGCCACGGGTCATCGGGGCAACGAGGTCGATGACCTTCATGCCCGTCTCAAACACCTGAATCTTGGTCGATTGCTCTTCAAAGTCAGGAGCCAGCGCATGGATAGCGCGGCGCGGTGAATCGGCGGGGACTTCTGGCCCGCCGTCAATCGGATGCCCAAGCACGTTGAAGACGCGCCCAAGCGCGGCCTCACCCACCGGCACGCGGATCGGTGAACCGGTAGAGAACGCCTTGACCCCACGGGCGAGGCCGTCGGTAGCATCCATACCGACGCAGCGCACGGTGTTGTGGCCGACGTGCAATTCAACTTCCAAAATTAGGTCAAGTTGACCTTCACGCGGCACACGGATCGCGTCATAAAGCTGCGGCAGTACGCCATCCGCAAACTCTACGTCAACAACCGCGCCGAGTACCTGTGTAATACGTCCTTCAACTTCTGCCATGTGTTGTATCTCCCTCTGCTTCCAATCAGCAGGTCATGTCTTAACTAGCGTGCAGCCGCCAGAGCCGCTGCCGCTGAGTCGGCCAAAATCTGGTCGGTAGCCTTGTCCAACGTCGCTTGAAGCGCCTCTGCACCGCCTACGATGTCGAGGATTTCGCTCGTAATCGCGCCTTGACGCGCCTTGTTATAAATCAGCGTCAGGCCATCCACCAGAGTGGCGGCGTTGCCGCTGGCATTCTGCATCGCAACCATGCGGGCGGAGTGTTCGCTGGCTTGGCTCTCCAGCACCGCTTGGTACAGTTGAAGTTCCGTGAAGCGCGGCACAATCTCATCGAGGATGGCTTGCGGGTTCGGCTCGAACTCGTAGTCTAACTTCGTGCCTGTCATCATAGACGGCACATCCTTGATGAACTCGCTGGCGACGGCATCTTCCATGTCACGCGGGATGAGCGGCAGCCAACCCAACACCGACGGGCGCTGAGTCAGCGTGTTCACAAAGTCGGTATAGGCGACATACACATCGTCAACCGTGCCGCTCAAGAATTCATCAATCGCCAAACGTGCAACCGGCATGAGTTCCACGGCCTTCGGTTCATTCGAAAGTTGGAACTGCGCGACCACGTTTTCCTTTGCGCGGATGAGCGAGTCGCGGCCTTTACGACCTACTGTCACCCAACGTATCGGCGCACCGAGTCGCTTGGCAAAACGGGTTGCGGCTTTGATGATGTTCGAGTTGAACGCGCCCGCCAAACCACGGTCTGACGTGACCAACACAATCATCACGGCCTTCACCTCGGCGCGTTTGCTCAACAGCGGGTGAGCCGCGCCGCTGCTTTGGGTCGCCGCTTGTACATTCAGCAGGATTTCCCAAGCCTTTTCAGCATACGCACGGCTCGCCAATACTCGCGCCTGTGCCTTACGGACGCGGGAGGCGGAAACCGCCTCCAACGCCTTCGTAATCTGGCCGATATTCTTGACGCTGCGAATGCGCTTTTTAATATCGCGGGCGCTCGCCATAACTTAGCTCCAGTTGTCCAAGAACGCCTTGATCGCGGCGTCCAATGCACCCTTGATCTCGTCGTTCCACTTCTTGTCGCCGTCAATCTTGGCGACCAAATCAGCGTGTTGGGTGTTCAGGAAGCGCAGGAATTTGTCTTTCCATTCACTGACGCGCTCGTTGGCAACCTTGCGGAGTTGACCGCTATTACCGGCATGAATCAGCGCGACCTGCTCGCTCAACTTCAGCGGGGCGTATTGCGGCTGCTTCAGCAATTCGGTCAGGCGCATACCCTGATCCAGCTGGCGCTGGGTCGCGGCGTCGAGGTCGCTGGCAAATTGTGCGAACGCGGCCAGCGAACGGAACTGCGCGAGGTCGAGGCGCATACCGCCGGAAACCTTCTTCATGACGTTGGTCTGAGCATCGCCACCGACGCGGCTGACCGAGATACCGACATTAAGCGCGGGGCGCTGGCCGGCGTAGAACAACTCGGCCTCAAGATAAATCTGACCGTCGGTGATGGAGATGACGTTGGTCGGCACGTAAGCCGAAACGTCGCCCAGCAATGTCTCGATGATGGGCAACGCGGTTAAAGAACCACCGCCGCGCTCATCCGACAACTGCGCGGCGCGCTCTAACAGGCGGCTGTGCAGATAAAACACGTCGCCCGGGTACGCTTCACGACCCGGAGGACGGCGCATCAGCAGCGAAACTTGGCGATATGCCCAAGCGTGCTTGCTCAAATCGTCATAGACGACCAGCGCGTCCTTGCCGTTTTCCATGAACCACTCACCGATAGCGCAACCGGCATAGGGGGCGATATATTGCATCGCCGCCGCATCCGAGGCTGACGCCATGACGATGGTGGTGTATTCCATCGCGCCATATTCTTCCAGCACGTTCACCAACCGCGCCACTTCGCCACGGCGCTTGCCTACGGCGACGTAAATGCAGTAGACGCCCTGCCCCTTTTGGTTCAGGATGGCGTCGATGGCGACGGCGGTCTTGCCGGTCTGACGGTCACCGATAATCAGCTGACGCTGACCACGGCCAACAGGGATCATCGCGTCGATGGCGACAATGCCGGTCTGGACAGGACGCCCGACGTTCTTACGGTCAATCACGCCCGGCGCGATGCGCTCAATATTATAATATTCGCTGAAGGCGATGGGGCCTTTACCGTCAATCGGCTGACCGAGCGCGTCAACAACGCGACCAACCATGCCCATCCCCACCGGCACAGATGCGATACGACCCAATGGGCGCACTTCGTCGCCTTCTTGGATTAGCTTAGGATCGCCCATGATGATGACGCCGACACTATTGCTCTCCAAGTTGAAGGCAATACCCGCCGCCCCGCCCCCGAAACGAACCAATTCGCTCAAGCGGATATTATCAAGGCCGACCACACGGGCGATGCCGTCGCCAACCTCAGTTACATAACCGACTTCAACAGATTCTACTTCGGGCTTATAACCCTCAATTTGATTGAGGATTGCATCGTAAAGATTGGCTTCCGCCATGCCTCGGACTCCCTTCGTCCAACCGTACACAAAGCGGCGATGGAAAGCACCGCCGGGATTGCAGCGACAAAAATGTGTCTGTGCCAGAAACACTCGATGATCTATTGTATCGGATGCACAGGGTTTTGTCCACTTTTTCACAAACACAAAAAACGTCTAATCAGGCGCTCAATCGTGCATTGACGAACAAGCTAATCTTGTCCTACTTCTTAGAATTTGCCTCGCCCAATTCACGCGAACGGCGGTAGGCCGCCCACACCCCATCGGCAATCACAGTACGCAGGCCGCCTTTTTCCAGTTCATAGATGGCTTCGGCAGATGTCCCCCCGGGGCTTGTGACCTGATTCCGTAATTCCGCTGGGTGCAGTTTGGATTGAGTGGCATATTCCACCGAGCCGCGCATAGTCTGAAGCACCAGTCGTTCGGCGTCACGGCGGGATAAACCCATGTGAACGCCAGCGTCAATCAGCGCTTCCATGAACATGAACACGTATGCTGGCCCTGTACCGTTCAGCGCCGTCGCCATATCGAGGAAACGCTCATCCTCGGCGTACATTTCATCGCCGAATGCGCCCAACAATACCCGCGCCTGCGCCACTTGTGGCTCGCTCACGCTGGGCGCAGCCGTCCACACCGTCATCCCCATCCCAATCTGACTGGGCGTATTGGGCATGGCGCGTACCACATGCGGGTTGTCCAGCCCTGTGACCAATGTCTGCATGGTCACGCCCGCCGCGATACTCACCATTAAGGCGGAACGTTCGACGACATGATTCAGTTCTGGCAAGACTTTCGCCATAACCTGTGGCTTGACCGACAACACCACGATGTCGGCATCTTTCACCGCCACCGCATTGTCGGTTGTGACCTTCACGCCGTAGCGCTGGCGGAGTTCCTCGCATCGGTCAACGTGCGGGTCGGACGCGATAATCTGCGACGGCTGCATCAACTGGCGTGCCAGCAGCGCCTTAATCATCGCCTCGCCCATTACCCCTGAGCCGATAAATGCCAATTTCGTGTTCGTTAATGTCATGCCATTGAACCCCTGTGCGCGTCCCCATAACAATAGCACGCGCTCAAACGATGTGAGTATAATCGAAGGACGCCTACAATTCGACGGTTAAGCTGTGTCCCTTCTAACGTTATTCCTCATGTTAATCATGCTACTCGTCCCGGTTGCGGCTCAGTCCACTACCGCGCCGGAGGATTCTGTGCTGCTCACAACCAACGGCGCACAGGACTCCATCCTCTTAATTGACCCCGATAACAGCCAGACCAGCACTTTCTCGCTGGGAGGCGGCATCCACACGGCATGGGGATTCTCACCTGATGGTTGCCGCGTATTGCTCACCGTCATGAGCGGAGACGGATTCGCCCGCGCCTATACAACCCTGCTTGATGGGTCAGATGTGCGCGAACTCGTTTTATACGATGAACAGCCCCGTAACCAATGGGGAATCTGGGAGCCAACATGGTCGCCCGCCGGGGATAAAATTGCATTTACGCTGTTACGGGACGGGTTTGAAGGCAGCCCAGAACGCACCTATCATATCGCATGGGTCAGCCCAGAGGGCGGGACTCCAACCTTTTATAGCGTCACAGGGCGCGAACATACCCCAATCTGGTCGCCAGACGGGGCGCAACTGGCTTATATCAGTTATGACCAACGCGCCCCCGGCGAATGGTTTGACGCCACCGCCGAGCCGGATATTGCTACCGCTACCCCGCCCGAACAATTGCTATCGGAGGGGGATATGTGGGTGGTCGGCGCGGATGGTGAGGATAAATTCCGTTCGACTTTCTTCGAGACAGGGAGCGTCCGCGCCCTACGTTGGAGTCCATCCGGTGAATGGCTGTCATTGGTGATGTCGCCTTCAGCCAGCAACGACACGCTCTGGGTGATACACCCAGAACAAGGCGCAAAACCCATCCAAGTCACCTACACCTACAACATGACACTCGACCACACATGGCTACCGGATTCATCGGCCATCCTCGCCAGCGCCCGCGCCGTCCAAGACATATCGACTGCTGCGCTTTGGACATTCCCTCTACAAAGCGGGGCAGATGCGTCCGGGGCGCTTTACGCCCAACCAGAGGCACTCCCCTACCCTGATTATCCGGCTTTCAGCCCAGACGGGTCACGGCTTGCGCTCCGCACCGGCTATCGGGTCGGGATGATTGAACCTGATGGTCACTTGACCAGTTTACCGGACTCCGAAGGGAATATGCCGATATATTGGTCGCCCGCCCACCGTATATCTCCCGAAGATTGCACGAATTAACGGGTTAAATCGTTTCCAGTTGCACAGATAACAAAAAACCGATGTATCATCAAAAAATATGGTTCATCTGCTCTTAAACACCCCAGAGGTGTCCGTGTTGGACAACGTTCTCGTTAGTGCTGGTCGTCATAACCTTACAGAAGTTCTTGCCCTTGCTACTCAGAACAGCCTCGGCGTCGAATTGATGTCCTTTGCGTACCCAGACATCCTAGACAACGATTTCAAAGGCACAATTGCGCGGCTCAAGACTCTGATTCAGGATGTCAGCGGACCTATCACCCTCCACGGCCCATTTTTTGATATGAGTCCGGGCAGTGTCGATGAGCGCATCAATACGCTGGTGCGTCACCGATTCACGCAAGGGCTAGAGGCGGCGGCGGCGTTGGGCGCAAAGCGGATGGTCGTCCATGCTAACTTCCTCTCATCCATCCGCAACGATTTCTACCGTATCGGTTGGCATGGGCGCAATGTGCGCTTCTGGGCGGATTTCGCAGAAATCGCCCGCACCTTCAACGTCACTATCTGTCTCGAAAATATGTGGGAATTTGAGCCGAGCATCCTCTCGCAACTCTTGGCCGAAGTCAACCACTCTTACTTCAAATGCTGTCTTGATGTCGGCCACGCTTACCTGTTCAGCGATGAAAAAGTCACGCTCAACGATTGGGTAACAACCCTCCAACCATGGCTGATTCACGCCCACCTGAACAACAATAATGGGCGGATTGACGAGCATCACGGCTTCAACTACCCCAAAGGAGCGCTGAATTACAAGAAAATCCTGCCCGTACTGCGCGGCCTCGCCAACCCGCCGATGATGGTGCTAGAAATGGATAAAGCTGAGGACATGCGTGACAGCCTGCCCTACTTTGAACGCTCGCCTAGTCCATCATCCGACTAGGACTAATCCGCGTCGCGTGCCAATTCCGCTCCGCTTAAACGGCGATAGGTCGCCTGAAAAGTTAGCGCGTCGGCGACATGGAACGGGTCAGGCGCTTCTACCCCAGCCGTCCCCTCTACCCCAAAGTCGATGAACGCTTGTAAGAGGTCACGGTAGCGTATATCAGCCTCGTTCAGCGGCAAGTGCATCTTTTCGCCCTTGCTGCCATATTCAATCCCGCTGAGATGGAAATGCACCCGTTTGAGCGCATCCTCACCCAGTATGTCCCGCACATGCGTCAGCGCCGCTGCAAATTCCTCGTATGTGTTGAATGTGCCATCGCCGCGCCGTGCGTGCAGATGCGCCCAGTCGATACACGGCAACACGCCCGGTATATCCTTGCTCAACTGCACACACTCCTCCAACGTGCCGAACATGGCGGTCTTGCCCATCGTTTCTGGTCGGATGGTGGCCGTCACCCCTTCAGAGCGCAATTGCCCGACTAGCATCCCCAACTGGTCACGCACCCGTGGATAGACCTCTAGTGGATTTTGGGTGTGATAGCTGGCGGGGTGAAAAACGATGTCCTGCGCCCCAGCCAAAAAGCCCTTACGCGCCGCTTTGAGTAAGCGCTCATCGCTGGCGACCATTTTCTCCGGCGTTTGGCTGTTCAGGTTGATAAAATACGGCGCATGGATGCTCAGGCTAATGCCATACTTCTTTGCAGTCGCGTTGATTTCCTCGCAAGTCTTATCGGTCACGCTCACACTGTGAGTCCATGCGATTTCGAGGTGTTGAAGCCCTAAGGCTTTGGTATGCTCTATTGCGGCAATCGTCCCCGACCCCGGCGTGGTCATCGGCGCGCCCACCGTACCGAAACGAAGCTTATCTGTCATCCGTATAGTCCTTAACCTACCTAAAAAATTCACATCGCTCACGCTGATAAGTCTACAATATTTCAGCCATATCGGGGCGCACAAACGTTCCAAAGGAGTGTACTATGATCCCCTCTAGCCCGACCTATGCCACCACCCACCGCAGAGCATTGACTTTTTCGGCGTTGGCGCTGGTGGTCGTTATTATTTTGTGGAACGTGCCGCTATTTTCGATGGTGCTATATCCGTTGCGGCTGTTCGTGACCTTCATTCATGAGGCCGGTCACGTCATCGCATCCGTGCTGACCGGCGGTGAAGTCACCCGATTTGTCGTCTATTCCAACGGCGCGGGCGTGACCTATACCATCGGAGGAATACGTGCCATCATCCTGCCCGCCGGGTATATTGGGACGGCGCTATTCGGCGCATCGCTGTTTTATATCGCCAATACGTGGGCGCGTACCCGTCTAATCACCAGTAGTTTGGGCTATGGGTTAATCGCGTTCAGCATCTTTTTCACGCTGCCCGATTTCTTTAATGGATTCCTCGCCCTAACGATTGGCTGTGTGATGGGTACGCTGCTCGTATCGCTCGCTCGGCGGGGTTCAGAGGATTTTAACCTGCTCATCCTGAACGTCTTGGCGATGATTACCGGCCTCAACGCGGTTTTGGACGTGTTTTATATCGTCGAAAACCCCGGCGTGAGTGGAGTCGTCGTCAATGATGCCGCCGCATTTTCAAAACAATTCGCGCCGTGGATTCCGGCCTCGATTTGGGCGCTCATCTGGGCGCTTGCGGCGGCTGCACTGTTGGCGGGGTCGGTTTATTACTCCGTCATCCGACGAATTCGGCGTTAAGCAAGGGCGTCCAACCAGTCGCGGATGACGGTTGCCGATTCTAACGGGGCGGACTGTGGGAATAAATGCCCGTGGCCGGAGATTTCGACATGGGTCGCGTCCGGCAGAAGCTCACGCACCCGCGCCGCCGCATCCGGCAGATATGTGTCGCTCGTCCCGCCGCGCAGGATGAGGATAGGGAGTTTCAGCGTCGCCAACTTGGGAATCATCTCCCACGTCTGCATATAGCCGGTCTTGAAGTAATAGGTCTCCCATTCCGGCGACCATTTCAGCGTGACGCTGCCGTCCGTATCCTGCCGCAGACCGTGGTAGACATAAGCACGGGTCGCCTCATCCGTCCAATCCCTGAACGCGCCGCGCTTGTTGAAATAGGCGTAGGCGGCCTCATACGACTCAAACGTGCGCTGACGTTTGGCCGCCCGTGCCGCGAGGTGGAATCCTTCACCAATCGTCCCGCTTTCGCGCATCTCACGTAGCGCATCCAGCACATGCGACGGCAACAAAGTCGGGTCGAGCAGAACCAGCCCCTTGAACCGTTCTGGTTGCTCAATCGCAGCAATCATTGACGCCACCGCGCCAAAAGAATGCCCCATCGCAATCACATCATTTAGACCGTGTTTGGCGAATCCGGTCAACAAATCCCGCGCCAATTCATCCCAATAGCCCAATTCAGTCGGGATGGGTTCATCCTCCCACAGCGCACGCGGCGGCAGACACACCACCCGGTAGGCGTCCATCAAGGGGTTCAGCATCGGCAGATAGGTTTCCGGTGTAATTCCGTTCGCCAGCGCAAGGTTTATCGGCTTGCCGATGCCCCCCAGCAATAGCATCGGTTGCGTCATCGAATCAACACCCTTTTTTTGCTTTAAGCTATCACCGCACACTAACCCACAACCAAAACCTTTGCAACACGCCAACCCCTGCCGCTGATATACTTAAGCATGAAAATCGTTGCTGAGGTGGATATGGTTTGGGTGCGGCGTTTATGGATTGTACAAGACCCGATAGCCGTTTGGGTTCAAGCTCCCCCAGAAGTCTGCTTGAAAACCATCGAGCAAGCCATCCAGCCCAGCGTCAAGCGACTGCACTTGCGTGAAACGTTCATGAATGGTCGCCGTTATGACATCTTCCCGACTCCCAGAGGATTCCAACTCACAACCTCAGCCAAATCGCTCTGGAAGTCACGCCAGCGAATCAACGCCGCCTGTGTGATGGATGTCCGTGTCGATTCTGATACAGAAACCAAACAAACCACCCTCACATTGACCGCCCGACTGCGTTCTTTTTCAGTGTTCAATGCACTTTGGATGCCCGCCGGGATGATTTATCTCATCAGCGGCAACCCGTGGCCGCAAGAGGTCATCTGGGGCATTATCACGACCTTATTCGCGCTGTCATGGGCGGCCATGCGTTTCAGCGCTGCCGTAGACGCCGCTGAAATGACCTATTTCATCCAGAAAACCTTTGAGGATTTCCGCCGCGTCCAACCGGTCAAACTCCCCGCACCCGCTGATGCCGATGTCATCCGGGGCGGCGACTTTGAGGTGATGTGGCAACGTTTCGTCCAAAGTCACCAGAACGAACACGCCGATTAGCGCATCCACAAAACCGGTGCTTGGGGGTATCGTAAAGCTATAAGCACCGAAGGAACCGCAACATGGCTCAACAACTCACCGAATCGATTCAAATTAGCCTCCCCATCACGGGCATGACATGTGCCTCGTGCGTCAAAACCGTGGAACGTACCTTGAAAAAAGTCCCCGGCGTGACCGACGTCAATGTCAATCTCGCCACTGAACACGCCGCCGTCAGTTTCACCCCCGGCACAGCCCGCCGGGCCGATTTCGTCAGCGCCGTAGAGCGGGCGGGCTATGGCGTCCTCCAAATTGACGAATCAGCGAAGGCAGCTGACGCCGCCGATGCTGAACTTGCCGCCCGTGAAGAAGAAATCAGTCGTCAGTGGCGGATGGTCATATTTGGCGCGGCCTTCACCATTCCATTGGTCGTCCTGAGCATGTTGCGTCATTTCATGCACGACATCAGTTTTCTGATGGACGCCTTCCCGTGGCTGATGGCGGACTATTGGCCGTTCGTATTCGGCGCGTTGGCGACTCCGGTTTATGTGGTTCTCGGACGCCAATATCTGACCGGCGCATATAAGGCCGCCCGCAATCGCTCAACCAATATGGATACGCTGATTGCGATGGGCGCAACCGCCGCTTACGGCTGGAGTTTGGTGGTCTTGGCGGGATTGCTATTCAACTTCAGCGACTCCGTCGGCACGGCGGAATATTTCGAGGCGTCCGCCGCGATTCTCACGCTCATCACGCTAGGCAAATATCTGGAAGCCCGCGCCAAAGGGCGTACCGGCGCGGCCATCCGCAAACTCCTCAGTCTTGCGCCCAATACGGCAACCTTGCTGCGCGATGGTCAAGAACAAGTCATCCCCGCCGATGAACTCACGGTTGGCGATGTCGTGGTCGTCAGGCCGGGTGAACGCATCCCAGTAGACGGGGTTATCGTCAGTGGCGAGTCGAATGTTGATGAGTCGATGCTGACCGGAGAGCCTTTGCCCGTCCGCAAATCCGCCGGGGACAACGTGACCGGCGCGACCATCAATGCCGAAGGCCGCCTGATGGTCGCCGCCGCAAAGGTCGGGTCAGATACTGCCCTCGCCCAAATCATTCGGATGGTGCAACAGGCGCAAGGCTCAAAAGCGCCGATTCAGCGCGTGGCGGACAGCATCAGCGGGATATTCGTCCCCGTGGTGATTGGTCTAGCCGCCCTAACCTTCTTTGGTTGGCTGCTCATCGGACAAGTCCCATTCACCCAAGCCTTGATGAACGCCGTTGCCGTGCTAGTGATTGCTTGCCCGTGTGCGCTCGGTTTGGCGACCCCTACCGCCGTCATGGTTGGCGCGGGACGTGGCGCAGAGATGGGAATCCTGTTCAAAAACAGCGAGGCGTTAGAGCAAACCCGCGCAGTGACCGTGATTGCGCTCGATAAGACCGGCACAATCACCAAAGGTCAACCCGCCGTGGTAGCCGTCTCCCCTATCGGAGATGTGACCGAGGCTAAATTACTCTACTACGCCGCCAGTGCCGAACGCGCCAGCGAACACCCCATCGCCCGCAGCATCGCCGCTTACGCGGAGTCAAAGGGTATTGCCCTGACGCAACCGACAACCTTCAAAGCTGAATCAGGGCGCGGCCTCTCAGCAGAAATCGACGGCCTACCGGTGTTGGTCGGTAGCCCACGCTTGATGCGCGACTCAGGCGTAGACCTTGCTCACGGTGAGGCCGCGCTGAATCAGGTACAGGCCAATGCTCAAACTGCCGTTTTAGTATCGGTAGATGGGGTGCTAATCGGCGTCCTCGGAATCGCCGATACGGTGAAAGAATCTTCGGCGGAAGCGATTCGCCAATTGAACGCGATGGGGATTAAGACGGTCATGCTGACGGGTGACAATCGCCAGACCGCTGAGGCTATTGCCCGTGAGGTCGGCGTCCAAGAGGTCATCGCCGATGTCCTCCCCGCTGATAAATCCGCCGTGATTGAAAAACTCCGCGCAGGCGGCGTCAAAGTGGCGATGGTCGGCGACGGAATCAACGACGCCCCCGCTCTCGCCCGTGCTGATGTCGGAATCGCCATTGGGACAGGGACGGATGTCGCCATCGAAGCGGCGGATGTCACGCTGATGCGCGGAGATTTGCGGAGCGTGGTACAAGCCATCCACCTCAGCCGCGCCACGATGAACACAATTTACCAGAATTTATTCTGGGCGTTCATCTATAACCTGATCCTCGTGCCGATAGCGATGCTCGGTCTGCTCGTCCCGATGTTCGCGGCTGGGGCTATGGCGTTTTCGTCCGTGTTCGTCGTGACGAATAGTTTAAAACTGAGAAGTTCATCGCTCCTGCCGCTGAAGGATTCCGCTTCAGATACTCCGAAATCCGATCACCATCTTCCAACTGTCCAGTCTCAGTGACCATTGAGCTATCCCCATGAAGTTTGACAATCTTCTTGCGGATAGCTTCCCAACTTCTCACGGGCAATGCAGCAGCAATTTCAAGCTGTGTTGCCCATCGAGCGATAAGCTGCTCTAAGAGGCCGTTTGAATATTCGACATCACACCAAATTTACTGTTGATTGACGGCGGGCGCACCCGTGTGTGCGCCCGCTATATCCGTGTGTGCGCCGAACTTAAATGTGACATCTTTCACATAGAATTACTGACCTTTGTTAGCGTACCGACCTTACTTATGGCGTTACGCTCAAAGTATGGGTTCCCTATACTGAAAAGGGGGTTGCGATGCAAGCTCCGCCTGTAATCGCCCCACCAACAGAGGATAAACGCTGGCGCATCGTGGCCGCTATGATGCGAAAGCACGGATTTAAACCTCAGGCGTTGATTGAAACCTTACACAGCGCCCAAGAAGTTTTTGGTTATTTAGATGATGAAACATTGCGCTATGTCGCGCAAAGCCTCGCAATCCCCCCTAGCCGTGTCTATGGCGTCGCCACCTTCTATAACTTATTTATGCTCAAACCACAGGGCGTCCATACCTGCGTGGTGTGTTTGGGAACCGCGTGTTATATCAAAGGCGCTCCTGACATCCTGACTGCCGTCGAAGGCGTGACCGGCATCCATAAAGGCGAAACCACCCCCGATAAACAAGTCTCGTTATTGGTAGCGCGTTGTTTAGGGACGTGCGGCCTCGCGCCAGCAGTCGTGTTTGATGGCGAAGTCGAAGGCAAGGCCGACCCCGACACGGTGATGACGCATCTGAAGGAGTGGCTGACTCATGAACCTTGAAGACCTCCATGCCCTCGCAGAACAATATCACCGCGAACAAGCCCAATACGAACACCGCATCGTGGTCTGTATGGGGACGGCTTGTCAATCCGCCCAGAGCGAACAGGTCATCACGGCCTTAGACTCCGAACTGAAAGCGCGTGGGCTAGAAAAACAGTGCGCCGTCAGGGCTGGAGGTTGTCGTGGTTTGTGCGCCGCCGGACCGTTGATTACCGTTGAGCCGGGACAGACCACCTATCAAGGCGTCAAGCCTGACGACGCGCCCGCGCTAATCGACAGTTTGGGCGGTGAACCCATTGAGCGCTTGCTGTGCGACACCACCATGCCCTTTTTTACGCGCCAAAAGCGGGTGGTGTTGGAATATAACGGCCTGATTGACGCAGAGCGCATCGACAGTTATATCGAGGTTGGCGGCTTTGAGACCTTCTTAAATGTCCTGACCCAAATGACTCCTAATGAGGTCATCAACGCCATCCAACGCAGTGGATTACGCGGACGTGGTGGCGCAGGGTACTCAACCGGCTTGAAATGGAACACGGTTGCCAAAGCGGTTGGGCCGCGCAAATATGTGATTTGCAACGGTGATGAAGGCGACCCCGGCGCATTTATGGATCGCAGCGTCATGGAAGATTACCCCTACCGACTGTTAGAGGGGATGTTGATTGCCGCCTACGCAGTCGGGGCAAGCGAGGGGTATTTCTATGTGCGCGCCGAATATCCGTTGGCGGTCAAACGGTTGCGCCACGCCATCAAACAAGCCGAAAAAGCTGGTTTTTTGGGCAATAACATCTGCGATACGTCCTTCAGCCTCAAGCTAGAGATACGCTTGGGCGCGGGCGCGTTTGTGTGCGGTGAGGAAACAGCGCTTATCGCCTCTATTGAAGGCAAACGCGGCACGCCTCGCCCTCGCCCGCCCTATCCCGCCGAATCTGGCCTATGGGGTAGCCCGACATTGATAAACAACGTCGAAACCCTCGCCAACGTCACGCCGATTTTGCGCGAGGGGAGCGACTGGTATCTCAGCATCGGCAACGAGCGTAGCCGTGGCACCAAAGTCTTTGCGCTGTCTGGTCGTGTCCAGAATACCGGCTTGATTGAAGTGCCAATGGGCATGACGCTCCGCGAAATCGTGTTTGAAGTCGGCGGCGGCGTGCCAGACGGAAAGCGATTTAAGGCCGTACAAACCGGCGGACCGTCTGGCGGCTGCATCCCAGAGCAGTATCTCGATATCGCGGTTGATTACGAATCACTCCGGCAATTAGGCACATACATCGGGTCTGGCGGCATGATTGTGATGGATGAGACCTCGTGCATGGTCGATGTCGCCAAGTATTTTATGGACTTCTGCATGTCGGAGTCGTGCGGCAAATGTGTCCCATGCCGAGTCGGTACGGCGCAGATGCACGGTCTCTTGGTCAAAATTACACGCGGTGAAGCCACACTTGACGACCTCGCGCTCTTAGAAGACCTGTGTGAGATGGTCAAAGCGACGAGTTTGTGCGGGCTGGGGCAAGGCGCGCCGAACCCCGTTCAAAGCACGTTGCGCCACTTCCGTGACGAATATCTGGCGCACATCGTCGATAAGACCTGCCCGGCGGGCGTGTGCAAAATCCATCACAGGGAGGTGACGCCATGACACGCGTATTCACTCTGACCATCAATGGCGAAGCCCTCAGTGGGCGTGAGGACGAGTCGATTTTACAAGTCGCCCGCGAACATAACATCCGAATCCCGACGCTGTGCCAGTTAGAGGGGTTGTCCAATATCGGCGCGTGTCGCCTGTGTATGGTCGAGGTCGTCGGGTCGCCTAAACTGCTCTCGGCCTGCACCACCAACATTAGCGAAGGCATGGAAGTCGTGACCGACTCCGAACGGTTGCACAAGTACCGCCGAATGATTGTCGAAATGCTGTTCAGCGAAGGCAATCATGTGTGTTCGGTCTGCGTGGTCAATGGCCGTTGCGAACTACAAAATTTGGCCGTGCGAATGGGCATCGACCACATCAGCTTGCCCTATCTATATCCGGTGCGGAGCGTTGACGCCTCGCACGAACGGTTTGGGTTTGACGCCAACCGTTGCGTCTTGTGTACGCGCTGCGTCCGCGCCTGTGGCGAGGTCGAAGGAGCGCATACGTGGGATGTCAGCGGGCGTGGGATTGAGGCGTGCCTCATCACCGATTTGAATCAGGCGTGGGGGTCATCGGACTCCTGTACGAGTT
This sequence comes from Anaerolineae bacterium, assembly GCA_034437835.1. Taxonomy (GTDB): domain Bacteria; phylum Chloroflexota; class Anaerolineae; order Aggregatilineales; family Phototrophicaceae; genus Flexicrinis. The sequence goes on from DAOTTP010000036.1 coordinate 53,470, forward strand.
GCGGCAAGTGCGTACAGGTTTGTCCGACGGGCGCGTTGTTTGAAAAAGGCAACGCCGTGGGCGAGATGGTTAAACACCGCGACTTTTTGGTCGCGTTGGCACAGAAGCGGGAGAGCGACAAATGAGCCGTAAACGCTTGGCAACGGTCTGGCTAGATGGCTGTTCTGGTTGTCACATGTCATTTCTAGACATCGACGAGCGCCTGCTCGACTTGGCCGAGTCGGTTGAACTGGTCTACAGCCCGTTGGTAGACCGCAAAGACTTCCCAGACTCGGTAGACATCACGCTCATTGAGGGCGCGGTCAGCAGCGAGGGCGACTTGGCAAAAATAAAGCACATCCGCGCCCACAGCACGCTATTAGTCTCGTTAGGGGATTGCGCCGTGACCGGCAATGTCCCGTCGTTGCGAAACACCATCAGCACCGAGTCGGTCTTGCGGCGGGTGTATCTCGACCCGGCACTATACAACCCACAGTTGCCGGGAGCAGATGTGCCGCCCTTGCTGGCACAGGTGCGCCCCGTCCATTCGGTGGTGCATGTCGATGTGTATATTCCGGGCTGTCCGCCCTCGTCCGAGACCATTTTTTACGCGCTCACCGAACTGTTAGCCGGGCGCAAGCCGGATTTCACCGGCAAAACGCGCTTTGGCGCATGAGGAGGCTTTACTATGGCGCAGCGCATTGTAATTGACCCGGTGACGCGGATTGAAGGCCATGCCAAAGTCACCATCCAACTGAACGACCTCGGTGAGGTGGAAGACGCGCATTTCCACGTCACTCAACTACGCGGGTTTGAGAAATTTTGTGAGGGGCGGCCTTTCCACGAAATGCCTTCGCTGATGGCGCGCATCTGCGGTATCTGCCCGGTCAGTCACTTGATTGCGTCGGGCAAGGCGTGCGACGCGCTGCTGGCGGTGCATATCCCACAGACGGCAGAAAATTTGCGGCGGGTCTTAAATCTGGCGCAAATCACACAGTCGCACGCACTCAGTTTCTTCTACCTCTCATCGCCCGACTTGTTGTTGGGCATGGATGCAGACCCCGCGCAACGCAACATCTTCGGCGTGGCGCAGATGCAACCGACGCTCGCACGGGACGGTGTGCGCTTGCGCCAGATGGGGCAGCGCATCATTGAGTTGCTGGGCGGCAAACGCATCCATCCGGCGTGGGTCGTCCCCGGCGGTGTCAGCGCCCCGCTGACAGCAGACAACCGCGCCGCCATCCTTGCCATGCTGCCGGAAGGGATCGCCATCACCCAACGCACGTTGACATGGTTTCGCGGCGTCCTAGACAACTACGCCGATGAAATCCGCACGTTTGCCGAGTTCAAGACCATGTTCATGGGCTTGGTCAATGCTGATGACCAACTAGAGATATATGACGGCGTGATTCGGCTGATGGACGGTGACCGGAACATCATCGCGGACGGGCTGAAGGCTGAACAGTACGACGACTATATCGGGGAGGCCGTAGAACCGCACACGTATCTAAAATCACCGTTTTATAAGCCGATGGGCTATCCCGATGGCGTATATCGTGTCGGGCCGCTGGCGCGCTTGAACATCGTCAACCGTTGTGGCACGCCCCGCGCCGATGAAGAACTCGCGTTCTTCCGCAGTTTAGACGCGCAAAGCTCGTTCCATTATCACTATGCGCGGCTGATAGAAATTCTGTACTGCTTCGAGAAGATGGAAGAACTGCTCAATACGCCCGACATCTTGAGCGACCGTGTGCGCGCTCACGCCCAACCCAACGCCCGTTACGGAATCGGCGTCGCAGAGGCTCCACGCGGCACACTGATGCACCACTACGAAATCGACGACAACGGTCTAATTACCCGCGCCAACCTGATTATCGCCACCGGACACAATAACTTGGCGATGGACAGAGGGGTGCTGGCCGTGGCGAAACGCTACGTCCAGAGCGCACACCTCACTGACGGGATGCTCAACCGCGTCGAGGCGATGATTCGCGCCTTTGACCCGTGCTTAAGCTGCTCAACCCACGCGGTCGGCCAGATGCCACTGCACTTGCAACTCGTCGGTGGGGACGGGCAAGTCATAGAAGAGGTTAAGCGATGATTTTATTACTTGGCTATGGAAATTCACTGCGTGGGGATGACGGTGTAGGACACATATTGGCGGGCTTGTTGCAAGAGCGCCTTCAATTGGAATGGCAGACGCCGTTGCGCGTTCACACCGCCCATCAGCTCACGCCAGAACTCGTGAGTGAAATGGCCGAGGCGGATGTCGTCATTTTTCTAGATGCTCGTGAGGGCGACGGCATAGGGCGGGTGGTGTGTGAAATCGTGCAAACCGACGCCCAAACCGGCCTGCTCACGCATAATGTCACCCCCGCCGGATTACTCAGCGCAGCGCGGGAATACTATGGGGTGACTCCGCACGGCTTATTGGTCTCGGTGGTCGGCGCATCTTTTGATTACAGTGACCAACTCTCCCCAGAACTTTCATCCTTGCTCCCCGTCATCCTAGACGAGGTTGAGCAACTCATCCGATTACACATGTTTACGATAGAGGAGTAATGCCATCATGCACGAATTTGGGATTGTTGAAGGGATTGTCAACGGCATTTTGCCGCAATTAAATTCAGCGAACGTCCGTCAGGTCAAGTCGATTCACTTCCGGCGGGGCAGCGCGTTTTCAGAGGAGGCGCTGCTGCAAGCCTATCACGCGACAACACAAGGCACGCCCTTACAAGACGCCGAACTGGTGATTGATACCATCAACCTCAATTACGTCTGTCGGTGCGGTGTGCAACGGGTTATCACCAGCGATGACCTCGAAGGTCACATGTATATCTGCCCGTTTTGCGGCGCGATTCACGAGGTAGACGAGGCGCACGACTTGGAACTGGTGGACATCATCGCAGAGACGGACTGACGACGATGAACAGCGAACGGTGGCGTATCACGGTTCAAGGCGTGGTGCAAGGAGTCGGATTCCGCCCGTTCGTTTACGGAATCGCCGTTGAACTCGGTTTGACCGGATGGGTGATGAACTCGCCGCAAGGCGTAACCATCGAAATCGAAGGGGCGCCCGATGCCCTTGACGTGTTCGCAACTCGCTTGCGAGATGAGTTGCCGCCCAACGCCGTGATTGATCAGACGTATGTCCGCCCGATAATACTCGTGGGTGATACTGATTTTGAGATTAAAGGCAGCGAAAGCGGCGGGGTCAAGACCGCGCTCATCCCGTCCGACCTCGCCACTTGCCCCGACTGCCTACGCGAGATGTTAGACCGCGATAACCGGCGTTATCGTTATCCATTCACCAACTGCACGCACTGCGGCCCGCGCTTCAGCATCATCCAAGCGCTTCCCTATGACCGTGCCAACACCACCATGCGCGACTTTGTGATGTGCGATGCTTGCCGCGCCGAATATGACAACCCGCTCAATCGGCGCTTCCACGCCCAACCCAACGCTTGTCCCGACTGCGGCCCGCAGATGGCCTTATGGGACGATGACGGCAACAGTTTGGCCGAACGGGATGCAGCGCTCTCAGCGGCAGCCGACGCGATATGGGATGGGAAAATCGTCGCCTTAAAAGGCTTAGGCGGCTTTCAATTCATCGTTGATGCGCGTAATGACAGCGCCATACGTCGGCTACGTCAGCGCAAAGGCCGCTATGAAAAACCCTTCGCGGTCATGATGCCCACACAAGCGCACATCCAACAGACCTGTGCAGTATCACATACTGAGTGGCGGCTGTTACTCTCACCAGCCGCGCCCATCGTGTTATTAGGCCGCACCAACGGCGAAATCGCGCCATCAGTCGCGCCAGACAACCCCTATCTGGGCGTGATGCTGCCATACACCCCTTTGCATCACCTGTTGCTGGCAGAGCTTGGTTTTCCGGTGGTCGCCACCAGTGGTAACCTCTCTGGCGAGCCAATCGTGACCGATAATGCCCAAGCCCTCGCTAGTCTGGGCGGCATCGCTGACCTGTTCCTCGTGCATGACCGCCCTATCGCCCGCCACGCTGACGACTCGGTGGTCTACATCTTTGACAATGAGCCGGTCACGCTACGCCGTGCGCGTGGGTACGCCTCCGCTCCGGTGCATGTCGATACCGAGGGGGTTGAACTGATTGCGGTGGGCGCGCAGCAAAAAAACACGCTGTCCATCGCGCATCATAACCACGCTTTTGTCAGCCAACACCTCGGTGATATGGACAACGCAGCGACACTGGACGCCTTCACCCGCACCCTGAGCGACTTCCAGACGTTGTATGACCTGCATCCGGCGGCCATCGCCTGTGACTTGCACCCCGATTACACCACCACGCGACTCGCTGAACGTTCTGGCTTGCGCTTAATCCGTGTGCAGCACCATCACGCGCATATCCTATCGGGCATGGCCGAACATCATCTAAAAACGCCCGTGCTGGGCGTGGCATGGGACGGCACAGGCTACGGGACAGACGGCACGCTGTGGGGTGGCGAATTTTTGCGCGTGGATTCAGAGGGTTTCCAGCGGGTGGCGCACCTCGCGCCGTTTCGATTGCCGGGGGGCGAGTCCGCCGCCCGTGAGCCGCGACGGTGCGCGTTAGGCGTGCTGTACGCGCTGTATGGCGACGACCTCCCGCGTGACCGGTTGGATTTCACCCCGAAAGAAATCGAGGTCTTGCTCACCGCGCTCCACAACCAACTCAACAGTCCAGTCACGTCCAGCATGGGGCGCTTTTTCGACGCGGTGGCAGCGCTGATTGGGCTATGTCACCGGTCTAGTTTTGAAGGTCAAGCGGCGATGTTGTTGGAGTTTGCCCAACATACCGTAAGTCACGACGAATGCTACCCATTTAATATTACACCTGTTACTACGGAAGAGGGGGGGGTCGGGTACATCATAGAGTGGAAGGCGATAATCACGACGCTTTTGAGGGAGACCGAACCGGCGGTAATCGCGGCCAAATTCCACAACACCTTAGCAGCGATTATTGTGGACATCGCCCAGAAAGTGGGCGAACCCGCCGTCCTGTTAAGCGGGGGCTGTTTTCAAAATCGGGCGTTGTTAGAAAAGGCCGTCACGCGCTTACGAAAAGCGGGATTCACCCCGTTCTGGCAACAGCACATCCCACCCAATGACGGGGGAATCGCCCTCGGACAAATTGTTGCAGCGGTAAAGGAAATGCGCCATGTGTCTGGCAGTACCGGGGAAAATAATCAGTATCAGCGGTGAGGAACTAAACCGCGCAGGCAGAGTTAGCTTTGCTGGGGTGGTGAAAGAGGTCAGCCTCGCTTACGTGCCAGAAGCGCAAATAGACGATTACGTGATTGTTCATGTTGGTTTTGCCTTAAGCAAAGTAGATGCAGAAGAAGCCAAGCGCGTTTTTGAGTATCTCGAAGCGATGGGCGATTTAGGAGAGTTTTACGATGGCTGAATGGATGACATTAGACGGTAACGAAGCAGTAGCCCGCGTCGCTTATAAACTCAGCGAAGTAATCGCCATTTACCCCATTACGCCGTCCTCGGCGATGGGAGAATGGTCAGACGAGTGGGCGTCGGCCTCGCAACTCAACCTATGGGGGACGGTTCCCCGCGTGGTTGAGATGCAAAGCGAAGCCGGTGCTGCGGGCGCGGTTCACGGTGCGCTACAAATGGGTGCGCTGACGACGACCTTCACGGCGTCTCAGGGCTTGCTTTTGATGATCCCCAATATGTATAAAATTGCGGGTGAACTCACGCCTGCTGTGTTCCATGTCGCGGCGCGTTCGTTAGCGGCGCAAGGCTTGTCCATTTTTGGCGACCATAGCGACGTGATGGCGACGCGGGCAACCGGATGGGGCTTACTCTCTTCGGTGTCAGTGCAAGAGGCGCACGATTTCGCGCTCATCACACAGGCGGCCAGCTTGAAGGCGCGGCTGCCGTTCATCCATTTCTTTGATGGTTTCCGCACCTCGCACGAGGTTAATAAAATCCAATTGTTGACCGAAGACGACATGCGTGCTGTGATGGATGAAGACATGGTGCGCGCCCACCGTCAACGGGCGTTGTCACCAGAGCGTCCGACCATTCGCGGCACGGCGCAAAACCCCGATGTGTACTTCCAAGCGCGTGAGACGGTCAACCCGTTCTATGCGGCCTGCCCCGACATCGTACAAGCGGCCATGGACACGTTCGCAAGCGTGACCGGGCGGCAATATCACTTGTATGACTATGAAGGTGCGCCAGATGCCGAGCGCGTCATCGTGATTATGGGGTCGGGCGCAGAGACGGTTCACGAGACCGTGAATTATCTCACCGCACAAGGTGAGCGCGTCGGCGTGCTGAAAGTCAGGCTGTACCGCCCGTTTGATGTCGAACGTTTCGCAGCGGCACTCCCCGCCACCGTCAAAGCGATTGCCGTGCTAGACCGCACCAAAGAACCCGGCAGCGTCGGTGAACCGATGTATGGCGACGCCATCACCGCACTGCATGAGGCGTGGCAAGGCGTAATGCCCGTGATTATCGGCGGACGCTACGGTCTATCCTCCAAAGAATTTACCCCGGCGCACGTCAAGGCCGTGTTCGACCATTTAACCCAAGCCAAGCCCAAGAACCACTTTACCGTCGGCATCAACGATGATGTCAGCCACACCAGCCTCGACTACGACGCCGATTTTTCAATTGAAGGCGCTGATGTCATCCGCGCTGTGTTCTACGGCCTCGGCGCAGACGGCACGGTTGGCGCGAACAAGAACTCCATCAAAATCATCGGTGAAAACACCGATAATCACGCGCAAGGCTATTTCGTCTACGACTCCAAGAAATCTGGCTCGATGACGATTTCGCATCTGCGCTTTGGCCCAAACCCCATCCGCGCCCCTTACCTGATTTCACAGGCCAACTTCACCGCGTGTCATCAAGAGAACTTCTTAGAGCGTTACGACATGCTGGCCGAGGCCATCCCCGGTAGCGTGTTCTTGCTCAACACCCGCTCTAGCGTTGATACGGTCTGGGGTGATTTGCCGCGCTCGGTACAAGAGCAACTCATCGCCAAACGCTTACGCCTGTTCATCATTGACGCACACACCGTCGCCAAAGACAGTGGCATGGCCGGGCGTATCAATATCGTCATGCAAGTGTGTTTCTTCGCCATCTCCGGCGTTTTGCCGGGCGACGAGGCGATTAAGGCGATTAAAAAGACCATCGAAAAGACCTACGCCAAAAAGGGTGAGGCGGTCATCGCCATGAACCTCAAAGCGGTGGACAACACCCTCGAAAACCTGTTTGAAGTAACCGTACCACAAACCGTCACCAGTTCTATCCCAATGATGCTACCCGTCCCGGCAGGTGCGCCCGCGTTCGTCTGTGATGTCCTCGGCACGATGATTGCGCGACGTGGCGACAGCCTGCCGGTCAGCGCCATGCCGATTGACGGGGTATACCCCAGCGGCACGACCCAATACGAGAAGCGGAATCTGGCGGAAGAAATCCCGGTCTGGGATCCCGATATCTGTATCCAATGCGGCAAGTGCGCGATGGTTTGCCCGCACGCCGTCATCCGCATCAAGGCTTATGAACCGGCGGCCTTGGTCGGCGCGCCAGAAACTTTCAAATCTACTCCCGCCCGCGATACAGAATGGCAGGGCTTGAGCTACAGCATCCAAGTCGCGCCGGAAGATTGTACGGGTTGCGGCATCTGTGTCGATGTCTGCCCCGCTAAAAATAAATCAGCGCTCAACCAAAAGGCGCTGATGATGAACCCCCAACCGCCGCTGCGCGAGCAAGAGCGCGTCAATTGGGAATATTTCTTGACCCTGCCCGAACTAGACCGCAACCTGATTAAGCCGACCAGCATCCGTCAGCAACAAGTGCAACAACCGTTGTTCGAGTTCTCTGGCGCGTGTTCCGGGTGCGGTGAAACACCCTATATCAAACTCCTCACCCAATTGTTCGGCGACCACAGCGTCATCGCTAATGCAACCGGTTGCTCGTCGATTTATGGCGGCAACCTCCCGACCACTCCCTACACCTACAACGCCGAGGGTCGCGGGCCAGCATGGGCGAACTCGTTGTTTGAAGATAACGCCGAATTCGGTTTCGGGATGCGCGTTGCGCTAGACAAACAAGCTGAAGAAGCCCGTGAGCAAGTGCATCGTTTGGCGGGCGACATCGGTAGCGAATTGACCGAACTACTTTTGAACACCGACCAACGTGACGAGGCGGGCATCTACACCCAACGCGAAAATGTCGCGGCCTTGAAACTCCGACTGGCAGACATAAACACCCCGGCGGCGCTCCGCCTGTTATCGCAAGCCGACTCGCTCATCAAGCGCGATGTCTGGATTGTCGGCGGTGACGGTTGGGCGTATGACATCGGTTTTGGCGGGTTGGATCATGTTCTCGCCAGTGGTCGCAATGTCAACGTATTGGTCTTAGACACCGAGGTGTACTCCAACACTGGCGGCCAGATGTCGAAATCAACGCCGCGTGGTGCGGTTGCCAAGTTTGCGGCAGGCGGAAAACGCGCTGGCAAAAAAGATTTGGGCTTGATGGCGATGACCTACGGCAATGTGTACGTGGCGCGGGTCGCGCTGGGCGCAAAAGACGAGCAAACCTTACGCGCCTTTATCGAGGCCGAAGCCTACGACGGCCCCTCGCTCATCATCGCTTATTCGCACTGCATCGCCCACGGCATCAACATGACCACGGCGCTCCGCAACCACAAGGCGGCGGTTGAAAGCGGTCAATGGCTGTTGTATCGCTATAACCCAGAACGTGCCGAACGCGGCGAAAACCCGCTGATGTTAGACTCGCGCCCGCCGAAAATCCCGCTGAAGGATTATCTGCACATGGAAAATCGTTTCAAGATGCTGGAACTCAGCGCCCCAGAGACCGCAGCGACCTTGTTTGCCGAGGCGCAGGATGATGTGAACAACCGCTGGGCATACTACGAATATCTCGCCAACCGTCCGTTCAACGGAGGAAAACCGTCATGAACCTCCAAACCGAATACTTGGGGTTGAAACTCCGGTCACCACTGGTCGCCTCGGCCTCACCACTGTCCGAGAAAATCGACAATATCAAGCGGTTAGAAGATGTGGGTGCAGGCGCAGTCGTGTTGTACTCGTTGTTTGAGGAACAACTGCGCCGTGAGCAGTTGGCGCTGCACCACCACACCACGTTTGGCACAGAAAGCTATGCCGAGGCGCTGAGTTACTTCCCAGAGCCAGACGAGTATCACACCGGCTCACGCGGGTATCTCGACCTGATTCGCAAGGCCAAGCAAAGCGTGGACATTCCCATCATCGCCAGTTTGAACGGGACGACACTAGGCAGTTGGGAGAAATTCGCCCAACAAATCCAAGCGGCGGGCGCAGACGCGCTAGAACTCAACCTGTATTCCATCCCGACTGACCTCGATACCCACGGTTGGGAAGTCGAGCAAACCGACGTAGACATTGTGCGGACGGTCTGCGAGAGCCTCACAATCCCAGTCGCCGTCAAACTCAGCCCGTTCTTCAGCAATATGGCAAACATGGCGAAGCGTTTTAAGGAAGCTGGGGCGAAAGGGTTGGTGTTGTTCAACCGCTTCTATCAGCCAGACATCGACCTAGAGGCGCTAGAAGTCCGCCCGAACGTGCTGCTCAGTACGCCTCAATCGCTCCGCTTGCCGCTGCGCTGGATTGCCATTTTGTATAAGCGCGTCGAAATCGACTTTGCTGGGACAAGCGGCGTACATACGGGTGAGGACGCCGCTAAATTGCTCTTGGTCGGCGCAAATGTGACCATGATGGCTTCGGCCTTGCTGAGGAACGGTATCGACCATCTCCGCATCGTTGAACACGGCCTGACCGATTGGATGGAACGTCACGAGTATGAATCAGTGGCGCAAATGCGCGGCGCATTGAGCCAAATCCACAGCGAATCGCCCGCCGCATTTGAACGCGCACAGTACATCAAGGCGATTATGAATTACCCGATGGGGTGATAAGACCATGAAATACATTGACGAATACCGGGAAGCCAAAGCGGTCATGCAATTCGCCAGCGCCATCACGCGGATTACCACCCGTGCGTGGACACTGATGGAGGTTTGCGGCGGACAGACTCACGCCATTGTTAAATTTGGCATTGACGAATTGTTGCCGCCTCAGATCACCTTGCTGCACGGCCCCGGATGCCCGGTATGCGTCACGCCGGTAGAACTCATCGACAAGGCGGTAGACATCGCTGGATTACCGGGGGTCATCTTCACATCGTTCGGTGACATGCTGCGCGTCCCCGGCACACACGGCGATTTACTCACGGCCAAATCACGCGGCGGCGATGTGCGAATCGTGTATTCCCCGTTAGACGCGCTGACCGTGGCGCAAAACAACCCCGACAAACAAGTCGTATTCTTCGCCGTCGGGTTCGAGACCACATCCCCAGCCAATGCGATGGCCGTCTATCAAGCCCAACAACGTGGGATACATAACTTCAGCATTCTCGTATCGCATGTGCTTGTCCCCCCGGCCATCGAAGCGATTTTAAGCACTCCAGATACCCAAGTGCAGGGTTTTTTGGCGGCGGGTCATGTGTGTGCCGTGGTCGGCTATGAAGAATATTACCCGCTGGCCGCCAAGTATAACGTCCCGTTCGTCGTCACCGGCTTTGAGCCGTTAGACATCATGCAGGGCGTTTATCTACTTATCAAGCAATTGGAGGAAGGCCGTGCTGAGGTCGAAAATCAGTATGTCCGCTGTGTACGGCGTGAGGGAAACATCCCCGCCCAACAGCTCGTCCGCAACATCTTTGAAATCGTCCCACGTAAGTGGCGCGGCATCGGCGAAATCGCGCACAGCGGCTTGGGTCTGCGCGACGCCTACGCAGACTTTGACGCCGAGAAACGCTTTGGCTTGACCGACTACACCGCTGACGAAAGCCCAGACTGCCTGAGCGGTCTAGTCTTACAAGGCAAGTGCAAGCCGCACGATTGCCCGGCCTTTGGGAAGGCTTGCACGCCAGAACACCCGCTGGGCGCGACGATGGTCTCTACCGAGGGCGCGTGTGCAGCTTACTACCGCTATCGCCGTCAGGAGGTGCAGCATGGGTGACTTTGAGCTGACTTGCCCGGTCTCGCCCGCGCCCGCCACCGTTCAGATGGCGCACGGCAGCGGCGGGACAGCCATGCACACGCTCCTCGAGACGGTGTTTTGGCCGGCTTTCGCCAACCCGTTGCTCGGACAACAACACGATGGCGCCGCTTTCACGCTGAATGGGGCGCGGATGGCCTTCACAACCGATTCGTTCGTCGTGCGCCCGCTGTTCTTTCCGGGCGGCGACATCGGGGCGCTGGCTGTCAACGGCACGGTCAACGACTTGGCGATGTGCGGTGCGCGCCCGTTGTATCTGAGCGCCGCCTTCATCCTCGAAGAAGGCTTGCCGTTGGAGACCTTGAAAAGCGTGGTCGAGTCGATGCGCGTGGCGGCGGCGGCGGCGGGCGTCCACATCGTCACAGGGGATACCAAAGTCGTCGATAAAGGCAAAGGCGACGGCCTGTATATCACCACCGCCGGGGTCGGCGTCATCGAACACGACCGAGTGATTGCGCCGAGCGCAGTCTGCATCGGCGATGCAATTATCCTCAGTGGGGACATCGGGCGACACGGCATGGCGGTGATGGCGGTACGCGAAGGCTTGGCGTTTGAAAGCCCAATCACCAGCGATTGCGCGCCATTGGTCGATCCGGTTCAAGCCCTACTTCATCAAAACATCGCCCTCCACTGTCTACGCGATTTGACACGCGGAGGATTAGCCAGCGGCCTCGTCGAAATTGCGACAACCGCCAAGATACGACTACACGTTCACGAAGACGCTATCCCCGTCCATGAAGATGTGCGCGGCGCGTGCGAATTGTTGGGTTTAGACCCGATGTACGTCGCTAACGAGGGATGTTTCATCGCGTTTGTCGCTGCATCTGATGCCGAACGAGCGCTGAAAACGCTTGGCGCACAAGCCAGACAAATTGGTAACGTGATGTCAGCCCATCAGCACGGGCAAGTCACGCTCCGTAGCGCCATTGGCGTAACACGGATTATCGAGATGCTCAACGGGGAGCAACTCCCCCGTATTTGTTAAACAGCAAGGGAAAAATATCATGGCAACAGCAGTTGTAGCCCCCCAAAACCACCGCAAGACCGCGCCCAAATCGGGACACCAGTGGGTTTATTTGTTCGACCAAATCGACGCCGCACAAAAGGGCGTAGGCGGCTCATGGGACAAAGTTCGTGGGCTGTTGGGTGGCAAAGGAGCAGGCTTGGGCGATATGACCCGCGCCGGTGTCCCAGTGCCGCCGGGATTCACTATCACGACCGAGGCGTGTAACGCCTATGTCGCAGAAACCAAATTCCCAGAGGGCATGTGGGAACAGGTGCGCGAGGCCGTCCAAGCCTTAGAACACGCCACCAAGAAACAATTCGGCAACGTCCAAAACCCGTTGCTCGTCTCCGTCCGTTCCGGCGCAAAATTCTCGATGCCGGGCATGATGGATACCGTACTTAATCTGGGTATGAATGACCAAGTTGCCGAGAGCATGGTCACCCTGTCTGGCGACGCCCGTTTCGTCTATGACTCCTATCGTCGTTTGGTGCAGATGTTCGGCTCCGTCGTGATGGGCATCGACGACGAGCCGTTTGAAGATTACCTGACCGATATCAAACGTCAGCGCGGCGTAAAATCCGATGTCGAACTCGACGCCGACGCATGGAAACAAGTCACGGGCGAATTTAAGGCCATCTTCAAGCGCGAAACCAAAAAAGACTTCCCCCAAGATGCTTACGAGCAATTGGCGCTGGCCGTCGAAGCGGTCTTTAAGTCGTGGGACGGCAAACGCGCTGTCGATTATCGCAACGCCGCCAATATCCCGCACGACCTCGGTACGGCGGTCAATGTCCAGATGATGGTTTTCGGCAACATGGGCGAGCAATCTGGCACGGGTGTCGCCTTCACGCGCAATCCATCCACCGGCGAAAAGAAACTATTCGGCGATTACCTGATGAACGCGCAAGGTGAGGACGTGGTGGCCGGTATCCGCACCCCCATCGCCATCGCACAGCTAGAGCGTGAAAACCCCGCTGTCTACGCACAATTCGTCGAAATCGCCAACAAACTTGAACATCACTACCGCAACATGCAAGATGTCGAATTCACCATCGAACACGGCAAACTGTGGATGCTGCAAACCCGTGACGGCAAGCGCACCGCCCGCGCCGCCATTCGTATCGCGGTGAATATGTCCAAAGAAGGACTCATCACCCGTGAAGAAGCGGTGCTGCGTGTCACCCCACAGCAAGTCGTCCAACTGCTCCACCCGCAGTTTGATGAACAGGCCAAAATTGAGGCCAAGAAAGCTGGTCGAATGATTGCCACTGGCGTGAACGCCTCTCCGGGCGCGGCAGTCGGTGTGGCCGCCTTCGATGCAGACCTCGCTGAGAAATGGGGCAAGGCCAAGAAATCTGTGATTATGGTGCGCCCTGAGACCAAACCGGATGATGTACACGGCATGTTGGCGTCAAAGGGTATCTTGACCAGTCGCGGCGGCGCGACCAGCCACGCGGCAGTGGTGGCGCGGCAATTCGGCGTCCCGTGCGTATGCGGCGCTGAGGCGCTGGTGATTGACTTGCGCGACCGCGCCTTCACGGTTGGCGACACCGTGGTACGTGAGGGCGATGTCCTCTCGATTGACGGCACCGCTGGCGAGGTATTCATCGGGGAACTGCCGCGTGTCGAGCCAGACTTTATGCGCGAAACCCATCTGCAAACCCTCTTAACGTGGGCGGACGAGTTCCGCAAGCTGGGCATTTACGCCAACGCCGACTATCCGGCCGATGCCAAACGGGCGCGGGAATACGGCGCGCAAGGCGTCGGGCTGTGCCGCACCGAGCATATGTTCTTCCAAGAAGAACGGCTACCGGTCGTGCAAGCCATGATTTTGTCGGAGCCGAACAGCGAAGAAGAGACCAAACAACTTGACAAGCTGTTGCAATTCCAACACGACGATTTTTACGGCATCTTCAAGGCGATGGACGGCTATCCGGTCATCATCCGCTTGCTCGACCCGCCGCTGCACGAGTTCATGCCTGATCACGAGCAATTGGCGATGAAAGCCGCCGGATTGCGCTTGATGGGAGACCGCCCGAAAGAACTAGATCGCGTTGAAGAACTGATGCACGCGGTCGAGAGTCTGCGTGAATTTAACCCGATGCTAGGCTTGCGCGGCGTCCGGTTGGGCATCATGCGCCCGAACCTGATGGCGATGCAAGTGCGCGCCTTGTTTGAGGCGGCTTGCCAATTGCGGCTTCAGGGCGTTGAAGTCCATCCCGAAATCATGATTGCCGTGACTTCCCATTTCAACGAAGTCAAGTTCGCCCGTGAAATTATCGAGCGGGTCGGCAAGGAAGTTATGGATGCGTTCGGCGTGACGTTGGAATACAAAATCGGCACGATGATTGAGCTACCGCGTGCGGCCATCACCGCCGACCAGATGGCCGTCCATTCTGAATTCTTCTCATTCGGGACGAATGACCTGACCCAGACCACTTATGGCATTAGTCGTGACGATGCCGAAGGCAAGTTCTTGCTGCACTACGTCGAACACGGCATCATCCCAGAAAACCCGTTCCAAGTGATTGACCCTGAAGGCGTCGGCTACCTGATTAAGCTGGCCGTGGAGCGCGGTCGCAAGGTGCGCCCAGACCTTGAAGTCGGCATCTGCGGCGAACACGGCGGCGACCCCAAGAGCATCGCGTTCTGCCACAACGCCGATCTGAACTACGTCAGTTGTTCGCCGTTCCGTGTGCCGGTGGCACGCTTGGCGGCGGCTCACGCTGCGCTCCAAAAGTAACGAGCGCACGCAATCCATCGTTACCCCTTAGCGACAGGTGCGCCGCGCCTAGTCCAGAGAGGCGGGGAGTCGTAAGACTCTCCGCCTCTCTGGAGTCTTGGGATGATCGTACAATCGATGACCTATCACCGACTTTAATACACTTTAGAAGACATCATGAGCGAATGGAAAAGGGTTTACATAAGTTTTCTCTACGTCAACGATCACCGGCACGAGGCTCGTGGCTTGTAAGTCGAGGGTGCGCTAGTCTGCACCCCTGCCTACGTTCGGCGGATTGACTGCCGCCCAACCCGATTTTCTGGGTTGCGAACCGGATTATATGAATACTTCGCCAGCATAGCGTTGTGTTCATCGACCAACTTCGAGTTGCACAGTTACGGTGTCACCTTCTTCAAGCCCTTCTACCTCTCGGACAATCGCCTTGAGTGGCACGATGAAGAGTCCATCTTTGGGGAACAAGGACGTCTTCCATGTCGTATTGCCGATGCGAGCCTGTACCGGAATCATGCCCCAACCATACGTCACAGCGCGTGATATCTCTTTTAGGTCACTACTTTGCTCGGCAGGAACGGTAACGAAGAAAAATGGAGAAGGACCACGCCAGTACCATATCTCGCCATCGAACTCAATAATCATGAGTGGCCTCAAATTCCTATCTTTTATTAACAACTTCGCCAATTTTGATTATCATGGACAACGCGGGCGTTGTCCCTACGATATTTCTCCCGTAATGTGTGACATCGTAGGGACGCGGCCTGCCGCGTCCGAGGATTTGGCGAAGGTATTGATACGATGGCCGAATTTTATCGTATAAACCTCCCGTGGAATGTATTGACTTCACAGTTGTTGCGCTCGACTATTCGCAAGATGTGGATGGGAACTTTATCAAATTATCTTAAACATAAGTATTGATGCGGCATACTCAGCACGCTGTCGCATTGAAACCATCTGCCAGCCGTATGGCAAGCGTCGCGGCGCTAAACTCAGGGTTCACTACAATAAGTATATACTGCATAAAACGGATGTGGCTGGTCAACGACCACCCCCATAAATGGGGTGGCTTGCGATAAGCAAGCCCATGTTGACCAGCCTCAGTCTCATTCGTCAAACACCGTTATTCATGTCACGATACCGACGGGTGACTGCACCAGCCCGCCGCTCTATCGCGCACCGTTAAACATGCCGAGGGTCTAGGCATGTGCGGTGGGCATGACAAGCCCGAATACCATTGGCGAGGTTCACTTTACTGCCGCAAGGCGAGAATAATGAGGTAACTCATGCAATCAAGTATTTGGTACTAGACAAGAATAAATGACTATCTTTACGAGAAAGGAGAGGCGCTTTCTTCCGCTACCACATTAGGGTAGCGGTATCCCCGCGCCAAATTCAATGAACCTCGATACCAGTATTTTCCGCAAATATGACATCCGTGGCACAGCCGTCGGTGAGACCCCGCAAATCACCGCCGATGTCGCCCGCTTGGTCGGCAAGGCGCTCGGCACATATCTGCCCAAGCAATACGGCACAGAGCGGATGTTCGTCGGCGGTGACAATCGTCTGACCACCCCCGGCTTGCGCGCCGCCCTGATTGAAGGCGTCGCCAGTACCGGCCCCCCCGTCACCGACATCGGCCCGGTCATGACCCCCACCGTCTATTTCGCCTCAGCCATGTACGGCGAAAAGGGCGCGGGCGTCATGATTACCGGCAGTCACCTTGATACCAAGTACAACGGCATCAAGATGGCTTACGGCTCGTTGGCACTGTCCGGCGACCAGATTCAAGACCTGCTTAAGATTATTCAAAGCGGTAATTTCGCCCACGGCACGAGCGAAGTCAGCCTAGATTATGAGGCCGTCAACCGTCACATGGCGCATATCGGCGCGATGGTCAATTTCCCGCGCAAACTCAAGGTCGTGCTAGACGCGGGTAACGGACTCAGCGGGACGTATGTCTACCCGTTACTGCAACAACTCGGCCTAGAGGTTCACGGCTTGTACCTTGAGAGCGACGGCACATACCCCAATCACCTGCCCAACCCGGAAGACCCCGAAATGACGGTTGACCTCGAACGCGCCGTGATCGAAAAGGGCGCTGACCTCGGATTGGCCTTTGACGGTGACAGTGACCGCTGCGGCTTCATCGACAATCACGGTCACCACATCGCGGCAGACCGTCTGCTGGCGCTGCTGGCAAAAGACGTGTTGACTCGTCACCCCGGCGCGCCGATTGTCTATGACGTGAAAGCGTCGATGGCTTTGAGCGATTACATCAAGAAACACGGCGGCGTGCCGGTCATGTGGAAAAGCGGCCACAGCCTGATGAAGCAGAAGATGCACGAACTCAACTCCCCATTGGGCGGCGAGGTCAGCGGCCATTTGTTCTGGGGCGATAATTATTTCGGCTTTGACGACGCCCCGCTGGTTGCGCTCAAAACGCTGGAAATCATCAGTAAATCCGGCAAGACCATCAGCGAATTGTTCGAGGATGTCCCCAAACTGGTCGCCACGCCGGAAATCATCATGGGCGCGGCGGACAATCGCAAATTCGTCATCATCGCGGAAGTCAGCGCCGAGTTGTCTAAAACTTACGAGGTCAACACGCTAGACGGCGCACGCGCTCAATTCGCCAGCGGGTGGGGCTTGGTGCGCGCCAGCAACACGCAACCGGCCATCACCATGCGCTTTGAGGCCTATACCAAACAGCAATTGGTCGAATACATGACCATCTTTCGCACGGCGCTGTCACAGTATGCCGAGGTTGACCTGACCAAGCTTGACGCGCAAATTACGACGTTCAGCGCCTAAATCCCCAGACGTGGGGTGTGGTAAACCCACGCCTCACGTTATTCTTGGGATCTATCCGTCGGGCGCGAAAATGGGCAGCATCGGACTAGCGAACACTCATCACTCAGGATTATAAAGTGTCAACGACCACCCCCATAAAGGGGGTGGCTTGCGATAAGCAAGCCCATGTTGACCAGCCTCAGTCTCATTCGTGAGACACCGTTATTCGGGTCACGATACCGACGGGTGACTGAACCAGCCTGTCGCTCTATCGCTCACCGTTAAACATGCCGAGGGTCTAGGCAAGTGCGGTGGGCATGACAAGCCCGAATACCATTGGCGCGGTTCACTTTGCCGCAGTAATGCGAGAAAAATGAGGTAACTCATGCAACGAGCATTGGTACTAGATAAGAATAAAAACCCGCTGATGTCGTGTCATTCGGCGCGTGCGCGGCAATTGCTCAGGCAAAAAAGGCGGTATGTATATCGGGAGAGTCGGTGTCAGCGCTAGTGGTTTTTTCAATATCGCTACCCCCACCGGAACGACTCAAGGTATCAGCTATCGCTACTGCACCCCGATTCACAAATATGATGGCTATCTTTACGAGAAAGGAGAGGCGCTTTCCTCCGCTACCACAAGGGCAGCGGTATCCCTGCGCCAAGTTCAATGAAATATATAACGACGATGAACGGCAAGAAATTTGAAGTCGAAATCCGAAACGACAACACGATTTGGGTCAATGGCAAGCAGCGCGCCATCGATTTTCTGTCGCTGGAGCCGACCTTGTTCAGCCTCATCATGGACAATGCCCAGCACGAGGTCGTGGTCGAAAACCGCGAGGACGCCGTAGAAGTCCTCATGAGTGGGCGTTTATACACCGGCACGGTCTTGGATGAACGCGCCCAGTTGGTACGGAGTCGGCGCGGCGCGGATGCCGATGACAACGGTGAGGTCACGGTGCGCGCCCCCATGCCGGGGCTGATCGTGGCCGTCTTGGTTAGCGAAGGCGACCAAGTGAAGGCCGGTCAGACTCTGGTGATTTTGGAGTCGATGAAGATGCAGAACGAACTGAAAGCGCCCCGCGCCGGGACGGTTCAGCGCGTCAGCGTGCAAGCGAACGTCACCGTCGAACAGCGTAAAGTGCTGGTGACGTTGACCTAGGGTTGACTGTGAGAGGTTTTGGGCGCGGGATGGATTGGCTGCGGTGAACGCCGGGTTGAAAAACGTTTGACCCTACATCTCAATCTCACTGTGACACGGTATGGACAGGATATAACATCCTGTTCCGATATATCCTGTCCGTACCGTCGGTGAAATCGCTACTCGCTCACCCAGTCGCGCAGCATGGCCGCGCACAAGGCGGCGCGTTGCGGCAGGGTGTTGATGACGACATGTTCGTGGAGCGCGTGCAGGCCGTCCCCGGCTGAACCGAGGCCGTCCAACGTCGGGACGCCCATAGCCGCCGTGACGTTGCCATCGCTGCCGCCGCCGCTGCCGTCCTCGCGCACGGTCTGACCAATCGACTCGCCGATTTTCTTGCACTGGGCGAATGTCCGCACCATGCGCTCGTCGTGTTCCATCGGCTCACGACTGTGGATTTCCTCCAGCGATACCTTCGCGCCGGGGATGAACGATTCGAGGTTGGAGAGCGCCTGCTTGGTGGTGTTCATGCCGTGGATCGTCATGAAGCGCGTATCGATATAGGCGCTGGCTTTGGCCGGGATGACGTTGCCCGCGCTGCCGCCGTCGATCATGGTCACGCTGACCGATGTCCCGTTTTTCAGGTCATTGAAGGTGTTGATGCGCTGAATTTGCTGCGCCAGTTCGACAATCGCATTGATGCCCTTTTCAGGCGCGTTCCCAGCGTGGGCGGGGCGGCCTTCGACATGGACGCGATAACTCGCCAAGCCCTTGCGCCACGTCTTGAGCGCGCCTTCTTGGGTGGCCGGCTCCATCACCAGCACCAAGCCGCAACCCTTCGCCACCTCGCGCAAGACCGGGATGCTGTAGATGCTGCCGACTTCTTCGTCGCTGGTCATCATGACCCAGACCGGACGATTCGGGAATTCGCCACGCTCTTGCAGTCCGCGCAACGCGGTCAGGACGATGGTGATGCCACCCTTCATATCAATCGCGCCGGGGCCGAACAATTTGCCTTCGGCGTCGATGGTGACGGGTCGCTCGGCTAACGTCCCCACCGGCCACACCGTGTCGATATGGATCAGGAACATCAACGGCTTGCCGGGGGCGTCCTCGTTCCATTTTGCCAGCAAAAAATCGCCGACCTCGGTCTGTGGGATGGCCGTGATGCTGGACGCGCCCAACGATTCGAACTGGGCGCGCATGTAGGCTCCCAGCTTATCGACGATGGCTTTATCAGAGGTGGGGGTCTCAAAATTTACGAGTGTGGTGAGTTGATCCACCATCGCTTGCTTTTGCGACTCAAAGTAGGCGGAAAAGTCGTTCATATTCCTGCTATCTCGTATGTATACAGACTCTAGCCAAATTCTTCCCTCATGAGGGGCGAGTCTACCGGTCTATCCCTCACGATTTTTCAAGTGTAAATGTACAACACCGGCTCGTTTTTTACAAATTCTCTCGATGGACG